>CAXTWM010000032.1:0-13221 GCA_964247915.1 uncultured Armatimonadales bacterium
GCCCCCACCGCCCCGCGCGTCGCCGTTGTCGCCGCCAAGACGCGTCAGAAGGCCGCCGGTCCGGTCGCGCGCCCGCCGGTCGTCACCATCATGGGCCATGTGGATCATGGCAAGACGTCCCTGCTGGACGCCATCCGCCACGCCAAAGTCGCCTCGGGCGAGTTCGGCGGCATCACCCAGCACATCGGCGCCTACCAGGTGGAGGTGGACGACCCCGGAACGCCGGGCACGAAGCGCCGAATCACCTTCCTGGACACGCCGGGCCACGAGGCGTTCACGGCGATGCGGGCGCGCGGCGCGCAGGTGACGGACATTGCCGTCCTGGTCGTCGCCGCCGACGACGGCGTCATGCCGCAGACGGTCGAGGCCATCAACCACGCCAAGTCCGCCGGCGTCCCCATCGTCGTCGCTCTGAACAAGATTGACAAGGAAGGCGCGAATCCGACCAACGTCCTGACCCAGCTCACCCAGTACGACGTCATGCCGGAAGCCTACGGCGGCACCGTCCAGGTGGTGGAAGTCTCGGCGAAGGAAAATCTGGGCCTGGACGACCTGCTGGAGAACATCCTGCTGGTGGCCGACGCCGAGGTCGAGCCGAAGGCGGACCCCAGCGCGCCCGCCACGGGCACGGTCGTCGAGGCCGAGGTGGACCGGGGGCGCGGCGCGGTCGCGACCATTCTAGTAGACCAGGGGACGCTCAAGATGGGCGACTCCATCGTCGCCGGCACGACCTTTGGCCGCATCAAGGCGATGCTGGACGACCGGGGGCAGCGCGTCAAAGCCGCCACCCCGGCCACGCCCGTTGTCATCCTGGGGCTGGGCAGCGTCCCCGCCGCCGGGGATCGGCTGGAAGTGGTCAAGGACGAGAAGACCGCCCGCCAGCTCGCCGGGGAGCGCGCGTCCGACTCGCGCGACGAGAAGCTGACCGCGCGCCGCCCCGTCACCCTGGAGGATCTCCAGAAGCAGTTCAAGGACGGCGCGAGCAAGGAGCTGAACCTCATCATCAAGGGGGACGTACAGGGGTCGGTCGAGGCGATCCGGCAGTCCCTGGAGAAGATCCAGCACGCCGAGGTCAAGGTCCGCTTTATCTCGTCAGGCGTTGGGGCCGTCACCGACTCGGATGTCCTGCTGGCGTCGGCGTCTTCGGCCCTCATCGTTGCCTTCAACACCAAGGCCGAGACGGCGGCGCAGCGCCTGGCCGAAGCCGAGCACGTCGAGATCCGCGAGTACCGCGTCATCTACGACCTGATTGACGACGTCAAGCGCGCGATGGCGGGCCTGCTCGACCCGATCTTTGAAGAAGTCGCGCTGGGCACGGCCGAAGTGCGGGCCGTCTTCAAGCTGCCGCGCGGCGGCGGCTCCATCGCCGGCTCGTACATCACCAGCGGCAAGGTCGTTCGCGGCGCGCAGGTGCGCGTTAAGCGCGGCGGCAGGCAGATCTTCGACGGCAAGATTGATACGCTCCGTCGCGAGAAGGACGACGCCCGCGAGGTGGCCCAGGGCTTCGAGTGCGGCATCCTGATCCCCGGCTATGACCCCCAGGAGCCGGTCAACGACCGCCCGCAGGACACGCTGGAGTGCTACGAGATGCGCCGCGTCGAGCGGACGCTGTAACAGACGTCTGCCCGAGTCCACCCGGCCCTGAAGGGCCGGGCTATCCTCGGCTCCGCCGTGGGCCGCCCCTTCGGGGCTGAGGCTAGCATACAAACCACCCCAAACCTTTTTATTCCCCCCTATGGGGCGGCCCATCCGAGTAGACCCGGCCTTCAGGCCGGGCTAAACTTGCGCTATGACCATCGGACTGCTGACGGCGGAACTGCACATTGACGAAGCGAACTCGCTCAAGGACAAGCGGCAGGTTTTGAAAAGCCTGCTGGCGCACCTGCGGAGCGAGTTCAATATTTCGGCCACCGAGGTCGGCGACCACGACATCTGGCGGCGGGCCACGGTCGGCATCGCTCTCGTCGCCACGGACACATCGTTCGCCCACCAGGTCTTAGACAAAGTCATTGACCATATCGAGAGCAACCCGCGCGTGGAACTAGCCCACAGCGAGATCGAAATGCTCTGAAAGATGCCCTGAAAGACACCCAACCATGCCAGCCACACGCAAACAGCGGTTGCAGGACCAACTGCGCGAAGTGCTGTCCGAAGTCATCCGGCGCGAGATGCGCGACCCGCGCTTCCAGGAGGGCCTGCTGTCCATCACCGACGTGGACGTGACGGCGGACTACAAGCAGGCGACAGTTTACGTCAGCGTGCTGGGGACCGAGGAAGCGCGGCGAGACAAGCTGAACCTGCTGCGCGGCGCAACCCACGTCCTGCGCGACGAGCTGAAGCGCTCCAAGGCGTTCATCAACGTCCCGGCCCTGACCTTCAAGTACGACGAGGCCATCGAGCGCGGCAGCCACATTTTTGAGGTGCTGGAACAGGTGAAGCGCGAGGACGACGCCCGACCCAAGCCGCCCGCCGAAGAGGCGCCTTTGGAAGACGGGGCTGTGAATGAGCCTGCTTGAGATCAACGCGCTGGCTCAACCCCTGTCCGAAGCGGCGGCGGCCATCGGCGAGAGTCAAAGCATCGTCCTCGCCTGCCACGTCAACCCCGACGGCGACGCGCTCGGCTCGATGCTCGGGCTGGCGCTGGCCCTGATCCCGCTGGGCAAAGACCTCGTCTGCCTGTCCCAAGACGGCGTCCCTGACATCCTGCGCTTCCTGCCGGGTACGGACATGGTCATCCCAACGACGGACGTTCCTGCCTTCGACCTGGCCCTGGTCGTGGACAGCGGCGAACTGGCGCGCGTCGGCGAGACGGTCAAGCCGCTGCTGGCCCGCGCGCGGCGCGTCGTGGACATAGACCACCACGTCACGGCGGGCGCCTTCGGCGACATCCGCGTCCTCGACGCCCAGGCGGCTTCGACGGCGGAAATCGTCTACGCCCTGCTCCAGACGATGGGGCTGCCGATTACGCCGGATATCGCCACCTGCCTGTTCACCGGCATCATCACCGACACCGGCTCGTTCCGCTTCCAAAACGTCACCCCGAACACCCTGCGTGTCGCTGCCAAGTTGCTCGAGGCCGGCGCCCCGCCCGCGCACATCTCCGAAAACGTCTTCGAGAACCGCACCTTCGCCGCCACGCGCCTGCTCGGGTCGGCGCTCGCGGCCCTGTCCCAGACGCCGGACGGCCAGATCATATGGACCCGCATCACGGCCCAGGACTTTCGAACCATTGGGGCGACCGATCAGGACACCGAGGGCGTCGTCAACTATGTGCGCGGCGTGCGCGGCGCGGAAGTGGGGCTGCTGTTTCGAGAGATGGAGACCGGCAAGATTCGCGTCTCCCTGCGGTCGCGCGAGAGCGTCAACGTCGCTGAGATTGCCGCCCGCTTCGGCGGCGGCGGGCACCGCATGGCCTCCGGCTGCACCCTCGACGCGCCGCTGGCCGAGGCGGAGCAGTCCGTCGTTCGTGCGGTCCGGGAAGCTCTCGCCTAGCCCGTCCCCATCAGCTCCCGTAGCGCCGCGCCGATGTCCGGCGCGCGCATCAGCGTTTCGCCCACCAACACCGCTTTCGCCCCCGCGTCCGCCACGCGCCGCACGTCGGCGGGCGTCTTGATCCCGCTTTCTGCTACCAATGTCACGTCTGGAGGCACCATCGCCGCCAGCCGCTCGGTCGCCCCCAGGTCCGTCACGAACGTGTTCAAGTCCCGGTTGTTGACGCCGATGAGCTTGGCCCCCGCGCCGAGCGCCACCCGCATCTCCACCTCCGTATGCACTTCCACCAGCGCCGCCATGCCGATCTCCCCCGCCAGAGCGCGATAGTCGGCGAGCTGCGCCGGGCTGAGGGCGGACGCAATTAAAAGAATCGCGTCAGCCCCGATTACGCGCGCTTCATAGACCTGGTATGCATCTACGATGAAGTCCTTGCGAAGCAGCGGCAGGTCTACCGCCGTGCGGATGGTGGTCAGATAGGAATCATGGCCCTGAAAGAAGCGCTCATCGGTCAGCACGGACAGGCAGGCCGCGCCGTTCTCCTCGTAGATGCGGGCGATCCGCACCGGGTCGAAGCCGGGCCGGATGACGCCCGCCGAAGGCGAGGCTTTTTTGACCTCGGCGATCAGCGCGGGTGAACCGGCGGGTGGCGCTTGCAGGGCGCGCAGGAAGTCACGGCACACCCAGCCGATCCCCCGCGCGGCTTCCTCGATGTACGGCGTGCGCGCCTTGCGCGCCGCAACCTCTTCCCGCTTGTGCGCCAGGATAGTATCCAATATCGTCGGCTCAGGCATGGGTGAACTCCTTGAGCCGTTCCAGCGCCGCCATCGCCGCGCCGCTGTCAATCAGCGCGGCGGCGCGCTCCATGCCCGCCTCCAAGTCCTCCTCCACGCCCGCGACCAGCAGCACGCCCGCCGCGTTCAGCAGGACGATGTCCCGGCGCGGCCCCCGGTCTTTCCCGCGCAGGATGTGCAGCAGGACCTCGGCGTTCTCGGCGGGGCTTTCGCAACCGGCGATGTGCTCGATGGTCGCCCGCGCGATGCCCAAATCCCATTCCGGGTCCAGCGTGTACGACGTCACTCGCCCCGCGTTCAACTCGCTCACGGATGTCAGCCCCAGCGTGGACAGCTCATCCAGGCCGTCTACGCCATGCACCAGCAGGGCGCGGTGGCTGCCCAGATTTCGGAGCACATGAGCCAGTTTCTCACAGACCGCGCCGTCGTAGACGCCGATAAGCTGCACCGGCGCCCCGGCGGGGTTAGTCAGCGGGCCGAGCAGGTTGAAGATCGTCCGGATGCCGATTTCTCTCCGAGGCCCCGCCGCGTACTTGAACGACGGGTGCATGGACGGCGCGAATAGGAACCCGATGCCGACCTCCTCGATGCACTTGCCTAGCTGCTCCGGCGGCAGGTCCAGCCTGACCCCCAGCGCCTCCAGCACGTCCGCGCTGCCGCACTTGGAAGTGGCCGCCCGGTTGCCGTGCTTGGCGACCGCCAGCCGCCCGTCGGCGGCGACCACGAGGGCGGCGGCGGTGGACACGTTGAACGTTTTGAGCGAGTCACCCCCCGTCCCGCAGGTGTCCACGACCACCTTGTCCGTGTTGACGGGGACTCGAACGGCGAACTCGCGCATGACGCGGGCGAATCCGGTGATCTCCTCCACCGTCTCCCCCTTCATCCGCAGGGCCACGGCCAGGGCGGCGATCTGCGCGTCCGTCGCCTGCCCCTCCATGATCTGCCGCATCACCTCCGATGCCTTGGCTTCGCTCAGATGGTTGCCGTCAATCAGATCCTGTATTGCTTTTTTCATGTTCTCGTGCCATAATGGAAGTGGAGGTTCGGCCTCCCGATTTTTCGGGAAGCGTTACCTCCTTTTTATTGTGCCTTCTGCTGCTCCTGTCGTGCGACAAACAGATCCGGCACATAGGCGATGCCGTAACTCTCGTACACTAACCCCTGTCGCCGCCCTTCTCCGCGCCATTGTAGTCTGCCCAGCAGTGGCCCGAACTCTTCCGCGATCTCGGCGCGGGGCGGGGCGTCCATTCCCTTTTCCGGCAGGCGAAATCCCCAGTTAAGGCAGTAGATACACAGATCGGCGGCCTGCACAGGATAGGTCATGTCGGAGGCGACAAACAAAGGCGTCGGCACGATGCGCTGCGCGCGTTCTCTGCCGACTTGGGTGAGGCTGAAATAACGCTCCAACCGTCGCACCAGCCGCCGGTCATCGTTTCGCTCCGTTTCATCCATGATGAGCAGCCCCGTTTCCTCCTGTTCGGCCAGAAAATAGCTGTACCGCTCCAGCAGAAAAACCAGGTCTTTCCGCAGGTCTTCCGGGTTGTGGCTTGCGGGCGGCTTCGCCGCACCGCGCGGCACGGCAGTGGCAAACAGCCTCGCCCCATGCGCTTGCAGAAGGCGAAAAATGCCGCGCGCCGTCAGCAGGCTGGCCTGTCCGTAAGCCGTGAACTCGTTGCGGGTCGGCGAGTCACCAGTGATCTTCTTCTAAAGGAACGCCTGGGCGTGATGCCGACGCGCGATGTCGGGCATCATTCCTGTCTCCTGGTTCGCCCACTTGAACCGATCTTTGTCGAGCAGTTTCTGCCCTTTGATCTCTGTCCCATATGTGTGCAGGTAGCCCCCATAGGTTTCCTGCTCCAGCGCGCGCATCCCTTGAACGAACGACCATATCTGGGAGGCATGAAGCGCCACGCCTCCGTGAACCTCATAAGGCATGTTCCGGTGGTCATGCCCGCTCTCGTCCAGAAATAAGAGGTAGCTCACGACATCCCCTGCCGCATCACGTCCGACGCCTCGGCTTCGCTCAGGTGGTTCCCGTCAATCAAATGCTGTATTGCTTGTTTCATTGCTTACTCGGTTGTTCCTGCAAGGTTACAGGTCGGCATCAGGGTCTTTCTTCAGTCTACGTTGTTCCTGCTTGTAACGATAATGGAGGAACTCCATGAAGCATTTCCACAAGACGAACACTGTACAAGAAGTCACGCCAAAGCTGATGATGCCATAATGGTGTACGCGAGAATAATGAGCACCGAAATGGCGAGTGACAAGGGTTGCAACTCCCCAACTACAAAGAAGAAGCACATAGAACTTGATGACATCAATACCCGTGAACGCTGCCCCGTTTCTCATGCGTCGCCCCCGCTGATCAGCCCTCGCATCAGTTCTGCCCGCTCAGTTTCCCCCTGTGCCTCTAGTGCCTCCGCATCAAGCCGTAACTGCCCGGCCAGGGGCGGGGGGATGCCGGCCTGCACGTCGCCGCGCAGGGTGTCCAGCGTGGTCGCGTTGACGGTCGTTTCCAGGGGCGCTCCCTTCGGCATCTTCTGGTAAAAGAAAGATGCCATCGGCTCGGACAGAGCCTCCACCGTGCCGTCGTCGTGCTGCAAGGACAGGGACAGGGCGCGGGCGTCCAAAACAACAGGGTGAACCTGGGGCTTGCCGAAGCGCCAGCGGTAGGCGTTCAGGAAGCGGCGCAGGATTTCCTGGCCGGTGGCGAGGGCGTTGGCCCGCAAGGCTTCTGTGTCCTCGCCGCCCCTCAATGGCTGTTCCAGAACCAACCGGAGGGTCTTGCCGGTCCACCAGGCCCACTCGCCGAAGATGCCCTGGCCGTCGGTGCCTTCGGACAGCGAGGGCGGGAAGAACAGGGTGGCGTCGAACCCGTTCAGGGTGCAGACGAGTGGGTCCACGTCCGGCCCCCGCGCGCAGAAGTCCAGCGTAAACGGCAGTTCGATGAGCGCGTCGGCGATGAGTTTCACAGGATGGTTTTCCAAGATGGCCCCCGGCCCCCAATAATGGGGGAGCCAGAGGGGAGGGCGCGGCAAGCAACGCCCCTACAGGTTTGTTTGCTCCTACTCCCCCATTATTGGGGGCCGGGGGGCTTCCTACACCACAACCAATTCCGGCGGGATGGCCTCGTTGAAGACGCGGGCCGTGCCGTCGTCCTGCACGGTCAGGATGTTTTCCAGGCGGACGCCGAACTTGCCGGGGAGGTAGATGCCGGGTTCCACCGAGAAGCAGTGGCCGGGCAGCAGTTTGGTGTAGTTGCCGGACAGTATATAAGGCGCCTCGTGGTCGTCCAGCCCGATGCCATGCCCCGTGCGGTGGATGAAGAACTCGCCGTAGCCCGCGTCGGCGATGACCTGGCGGGCGGTGGCGTCCACGTCATGCGCGGTCGCGCCGGGCCGAACGGCCTCCACGCCCGCTATGTGGGCGCGGTAGACGACGTCGTAGACGCGCCGGGCCTCGTCCGACGCCTCCCCGACGGCGACCGTCCGGGTGATGTCGCCGTGGTAGCCGTCCGCCATCGCACCGAAATCCAGGATGACGACATCGCCCCGCTTGACCTTCGTTTTGCCTGTGTTGTGGTGCGGCGACGCCCCGTTCGGCCCCGCGCCGATGATGGGCGCGAACGAGTCTTGATGCCCGCCCCGCGCAATGCTCTGCCCAATCGCCAGGCTGACTTCCATCTCGCTCACCCCGACCCGGCACGCCTCATATGCGACCGGAATGAGCGCGTCGGTCGCGTCCGCCGCACGCTGCAAGGCGGCCAGTTCCAGCGCGTCTTTGATTGCCCGCAGAGGGGCCAGGGCCGCGCCCGCCAGCTTCAGCAGCGCGGTCGGCATCAGCTCCCCGATGCGAAGGGAGAAACGGGCGGGCATGTCGTCATCCAGACCGACGATCCCGATGTCCAGCATCAGGTCCTTGCTCAACGTCGCCAGCAGCGTCTCCCACCCCTGTGCGTCGTCCCAGACGCGGATGTCCGCGATGCCGGCCGGGTTCTGACGCGCCTGCCCGGCGTTGAGCGCAGGCGTGACCAACAGCCAGGGCTGGTCGTCCGGCACGACCAGGGCCAGAAAGCGCGATCCCGGCTCCGAAAAACCCGTCAAATAGCGCATGGCCGCGCCCGGCGTCAGAATCAGCGTGTCCAGCCCGTTCTCGTGCATGGCCGTCCGCACCCGGCTCAGACGTTTCTCGTAAAGGTTCATGGCCTATTATGACACACGGCTCGGAGGAACCGTCACCGCTCCAGAAAGTTCCGCACCATCTGCTTGCCGTGCTCGGTCAGCACCGACTCCGGGTGGAACTGCACCCCTTCCAGCGGCCAGGACTTGTGACGCAATCCCATGATCTCGCCGTCATCCGAATCCGCCGTGATCTCCAGGCAATCCGGCAGCGTCGCGCGCTCCACGACCAGCGAGTGATACCGCGTGGCCTCCAGTGGGGTGGGGAGGCCCTGAAACACGCCCTGCCCATGATGATGCACCTGCGACGTCTTGCCGTGCATCAGCCGGTCCGCCCGGACCACGCGCCCGCCCAGTGCCTGCCCGATGGCCTGCTGGCCCAGGCAGACGCCGAAGATGGGCGTGCGCGGCCCGAACTCGCGGATCAAGTCCAGCGTGATGCCCGCGTCGTCCGGCGTGCCGGGGCCGGGCGAGATCAAAATCTTCTCCGGCGCCATCCCGGCCACATCCGCCAGCGTCAGCGTGTCGTTCCGCCGCACATCCAGTTCTGCCCCCATCTCGCCCAGATACTGCACGAGGTTATAGGTAAACGAGTCGTAGTTGTCAATCACGAGAATCATTGTTAGTTTCCTTGACTCAGACGCTAATGCCCATCCCAAGGCTATCGTTTGAACAGGTTCAGAAAGCCCTGCTTTCTGGCTTGGGCCGATGCGGCCTTTTGCAGAGCATCCTGATAAACCCTGTCGGGATTTCCTAGCTGGCTCCAAAGCTCACTATAAGGGACGTTCCCAATCAGTGCAAAAATCCGCTGGAGACGGATATGGTCGCCCGAGACATAGTACCAGAGCGCTGCCTGATGCAAATAGGGGATGCTGGAACGGCGTGGCTGGTAGCTGCCGCCTGTCCAAAGGTCAAGCGCGTCGTTCAACTCCCGCACAAGGGGTTTGTTTTTGATGTATTGGTCGGCTTCCGCTTTGTTCTTGTCAAAGACCCTCGCGTATTGCCACACGAGGAAGTGCGCTAAGAATAGGCAAGAAGCCAGGTCGCTGCCGGGCTTGCTCGCCTTCACTGCGGCCCGAGCGATGTGCAGAGACTCCTCGTGAGACCCGCCCCACTTTTTGCTCCGGGCGTTGACCATGACGAAATGCGCCGATACGAAATCCGGTGCAAGCCGAACCGACTCCGCGTATTCCTGCCTTAAGGTACTTTGGTATTCGTTGAACACGACAAGCCCACGAACGGCATAGACATGGGGAGTGGGATCGTCGGCGTCCAGCCGATAAACCCTCAGAATGATCCATCATCTTTTGAAGCTGCTGATGTGCCCCGTCAAACTGCTCCGCGCTGGTTTGTTCCGCCACTCCCGTTCCTCGGCTCTGTCCAATCATATCGTAGTGGTAGACGGCGAGCAGGAACACCAAGTCGGCGGCGTTCGGTTCGGTAGCTGAGAGGGCGAGCAAGGCGTTCACCGGCACGAAAGGAGCGATCAGGTTGAGAATGAAATAGCGATCCTGCCAGTCACGGGCCTGCCGTGAACGCGCGAGGTACTGGCGAACCCCGGAGAAGTCACCGCCTTGAACTTGCTGGATGAGGTGATTTGCCTCGGCATCCCCTGGCCGCTGTGTGACCGGCACGGAACTTGCCCCTGTCGGCGATTGCTGTGGCTGATCGTTCATGAGACTCCTCTTTATCGCAGATCTGATAAGGCTGCCTCAACGGCGGCGCGCACCCCCGCCGTCATCAAATCGAGCGGCAGGGAGGGCAGGTGCAGCTTGTTTTCCGAAATCGCCTGCTCCGACGACAGCGGCAGGTGGACGAACCCGGCGCGGTAGCGCATGTCCCACTGCATCGCGTAGTGCAGGGCGTGGTACAGGATGTGGTTGCAGGCATACGCGCCCGCGTACCCGTGCGCCCGCGCCGGGACGCCCGCCTTGTCCCGGATGGCGGCGGCGACGCGCTCGGCGTCAACCGTGGGGAACAGCCCGGCCATGCCGTCGGCGATGATGACCGACTGCGGCAGGTTCGGCTCCACGGGCTTGCTCGGGTCCACGTCGCCCGCGAAGCGCAGGTTGACCGCGAACCGCTCCACGTCCAGGCAGGTCGTCCCCGCCGCCAGGCCCAGTGACAGCACCAGCGCGGGCTTGTGGTCGGCGATGGCCGCTGTCAGGTGGTCCGCGTCCTCGCCCATCCGCACCGGCAGCGTCAGGCCCACGATCTTTGCGCCGCCGACCGTCTCGCCATGCAGCCGCTCGGCAATTTGCTGGGAGGGATTCGTCTTGGAAGCGCCGAAGGGCGCAAAGCCGGTGAGTAAGACCAGTGGCATCAGGCTTCTCCTCGCTGCGGGATGTGAGACCGGAGCCAGTCCCGCTCTCGCGTAAACACAGGTGGCACGACCGGGTTCCAGGCGTGGCGTTCGACGCCCGCCGCCGTTCGCGTCTCGCCGGTCCGCTTGTCCACATACTCCTTGTCCTGGACGACCGCCTCACGGACCACGCAGCGGCCCCGCTTGAAGCCGCCGGGCATGTCGTTCCAGTTGAGGCCCTGCTCCTGCCACAGCATCTCCTGCATCTCGTCCGAACTCTTCCCTTGCAGCCGCTCATGCGGCAGGTGCGTCTGCGCCGTCATCGAGATCGAGTTGCGGGTCGCGTCCTGCTGACGCCAGATGAAGTAGTTCTCCACTTCGGTCGGGTCAGGAATCGTAAACGCGCGGCTGTCGAAGTAGGCCGTCGGCTCCCGGAGCAAGTTCAGTCGGTTCTCCGCATTCTCCGTGTTCAGCAGAGTACGCGCCCAGCGGAACGAGTTGAAGTGCGCCGTGGCGATGGAGGCCGAGATCGAGACCAGCTTTTGCAGGTTGCCGTCGAACCACGCCTGCGTCTGGTTGTCGGCGAAGTCCGTCAGCAGCAGGCTGATCTCGTCGGACTGCACATAAGCGAGCTGCGCTCCTTCGATCTGCTTGCACAGCGCCACGGCGGTGAAATCCATATCTTCGGACAACAGCGGGTCGTAGGGCCTGACGCAGTCCTTTGTGTAGGCGTGGAACGCCTTGCCGTCTACACGAATGAGCGTGTAGGTCCGCCGGGGCAGCAGGTAGCGCGTCCGGTTCTCGTAGTGCTCCTTCATCCGGTCGCCGAGCGAATCTTTTTGTGTCATCGTCACCTGTCCATAGCCGAAGTCCATAGCCGAAGACAGCCGAGTAGTTGAAAACTACTCGCTAGGAGAGGCGTCCTGCGGACGTCAGGGACTATCGCCGTCCGGCACTTCCTCGTCTATCTCTTCCCATTCATTCCACACTCTGCCCAGCGAATGATGCTGCTCCTGATCCTCTACATAGCGGATGACCTTGCCGAGCAGCGGGCGGCAGAGGCTGAAGACTCCGTAGCCTTCCTGCCAGCGGAAGTAGGGCGTCCGCAGGGTCAAGTCGTTCACGAACGCCGACGAGCTTCCTTTGGCGAGCTTCATCAGTTGCGCCGCACAGACGGTTGTCGGTGTGCGTACCACCAGATGAACGTGGTCCGGCATCCCGCCGATGGCAAGGATTTGGCACCTCAAATGTCTTACCTGCATCTCAAGGAAAGGGTACAGCCGTTCCCGCACAGTGGGCGTAATAAGCGGCTGCCGATCCTGCGTCGCCCATACAAGATGTAGATATATCTCAGACTTGCTTCGTCTCATGTCTCACCCTCCTTGCAATCACGTCCGAAGGACGCCTCTCCTAGCGAGTAGTTTTCAACTACTCGTCCTTCCCCTTCCCCCTCGGCCCTCTCCCTTCTTCTCATTCCAGCCCCGCCTCGGCCCACTCGACGGCGCGGGTCAGGGCGCGCATCTTGGCGAGCGTCTCGCGGTATTCGTATTCGGGGACGGAGTCGGCGACGACGCCGCCCGCCGCCTGGAGGTAGATGGTGTCGCCTTTGACCAGGGCGGTGCGGATGGTGATGGCCGTGTCCATGTCGCCGCTGAAGGAGAAGTAGCCGATGCCGCCGCCGTAGTGGCCGCGCCGGGTCGGCTCCAGTTCCTCGATGATCTCCATCGTGCGGACTTTGGGGGCGCCCGTCAGAGTCCCCGCCGGGAAGGAGGCGCGCAGGACATCGAACTGGTCCAGGCCGTCGCGCAGCGTGCCCGTGACCTCGGAGACGATGTGCATGACGTGCGAGTATTTTTCGATCACCATCAGCTCGTCCACCGAGACCGTGCCGTAGCGGGCGACCCGGCCGATGTCGTTGCGGGCCAGGTCCACCAGCATAATATGTTCCGCCCGCTCCTTCTCGTCGGCCAGCAGGTCGGCGGCGATGGCGTCATCCTCGGCGGGCGTCGCCCCGCGCCCGTGCCGCGACCCGGCGATGGGACGGACGGTGATCTTGCCCCGGCGCTCGCCGACTAAAATCTCGGGCGACGCGCCGACCAATTTGGTGTCGCCGAAGTCCAGATAGAACATATAGGGCGACGGGTTGATGGAGCGCAGGGCGCGGTACACGTCAAAGGGGTCCGCGTGGAGCGTCTTGGAGAGCCGCTGCCCGATCTGCGCCTGGAACGTGTCCCCCGCCGCGATGTAGTCTTTGGCCCGCAGGACGGCGGCCTTGTAGTCTTCCTCGGTGCGGTTGGGGACGAACTCCACCCCGCCCCCTGCCACCGTTGACGGGGGAGCGGGAGGGGAGTAGGGCGCGCGCAAGCGGGCCAGCAAGTCTTCCACCTTCAGGGCCGCCGCGTCGTAGGGCGCGCGCAAGCGGGCCAGCAAGTCTTCCACCTTCAGGGCCGCCGCGTCG
>CAXTWM010000032.1:13321-23023 GCA_964247915.1 uncultured Armatimonadales bacterium
TAGGCCGCGCCCGCGTCCCCGCCGGGCGCGATGCGGGCGTTGCACAGGGCCAAAATCTTATGCTTGACGTTGTCGAAGATCAGCAGCGCGTCGGTGAACAGGAACAGGCAGTCGTCCAGCCCCAGGTCGTCCGCCGCCAGGGTAGGCAGCGTCTCGAAGAAGCGCACGGTGTCGTAGCCGATCATGCCGACCGCGCCGCCGACGAACGGCGGCAGTTCGGGGGCGGGGACGTAGGTGTACCGGGCCAGCAGCTCCTTCAGAACGTGCAGCGGGTCGCGCTCGCCGGCCTTCAGGGTCAGCGTCTCGACCTGCGCGCCTTCCGTGATCGTGGCCGTGTCGCCCTTGGAGCGGAAGACCAGGAACGGGTCGCTGCCCAGGAACGAGTAGCGGGCCAGGCGCTCGCCGCCCTCGACGCTTTCCAGCAGGAACGAGTTGGGCCGCCCGCCCGCGACCTTGCGGAAGGCGGACACGGGCGTCTCCATGTCCGCCAGCACTTCGCGCCAGACGGGGATGAGGTTGCCCAGGCGGGCCTTTTCAATGAACTGGTCACGGGTCGGTGCGGTCATCGTTGGCATCAGTATACCTCGGCGCGGGTGGGAGCGGGCAAAGAGAGCAAGCGAAGAGGGGCCGGGCGTCCTGTCGTGCAGGAAACGCCCCGGCCCCTCTTGAAATCTTGGTTTGCAGCAGCAAGCCGACAAAAGGCGATCAGCGTTCCCCGTCGAAATGGGAGCGCCACCACCAGAAAGTCAGGCTGTCATCGCCGAAGTGCATAGGAGAAGTATACAGGCTTTCCCCGGCCCCTGTCAAGCCCCCTCCCTGCAACTTTTTCCGCCTGCGCGTGTCTCAGTCTGCAAAGGAGCCGTCCATGTCGCGCCCGATGATCCACTGCCCCTATTGCCGACGGGAGCTATACGGTCTGCGCCGCCCGCAATGCCTGTGGTGCGGCGCGCGCCTGACGGACGAAGAGTTCCGGCAGGTCGCCCTGCCGCTGGGCACAACCCCGCTACCCCTGCCAAAGCCGATGCCGATGCTGCCGCCCACGACGGGAAGGCCCTGGCTTCTCCGGGGCGAGAACTTGCGTGCCGGGATCTTGCTTGTTCGTATTGCCGTGGGAGGCGCGGTTTATGTCATTGCGATGCTGGTGCGTTCGGCCGAAAAGGTATGGCATCTGTGGCACACGTCTCACCTGATGCCGCCGGGCCACTAATTTTTATCAGGAAACCCGATAAATCCCGCCGCGAAGCCGGGGGAACCAGTTCGGACGGTAGGAGGCGGGCCGGACGGTGAAGACCTCGCCGGAGGGCAGGGCGACGGCGCTCAACAGCCCGCCCATGCCGCAGCCCGTATCCACGCCGATGTACCGCTTGGTCCGCGCGAACATCACGCGGGGGAAGGGCGTGTGACCGCGCACGACGGTCTGCTGCCACCAGGGCTGCTTCTCCCCCTTGACCTTGCCCCAGCGCAAGGCGCCCGTGGACTGCATTGGGAGCGGCAGGGCAAGGTCCCAGCCGGCGTGGGTGAAGATGTAGTCGTCGGTGATGTAGAACGGCAGCGTCCAGGGGTGAAGCTGGGCGTAAAGGTGCAGGTGGTTCGGGGGGAGCGAGGCGGGGTCGCCGGGAACAAGCGCGTACCCGGCGCGGGCGTAGGAGTCGAGCGTCGCCTGGCCGGACAGCCCCGCCAGGGTCGCGATGTCGCCTTCCTCCAGGAAGAGCAGCATGGCCTCCTCATGGTTGCCCTGGATGAAGACCTTGGGGCAGCGGTCAAAGGCGAGGATCTGCGCGATGCAGTCGAACGGGTCCGGGCCACGGTTGATGGCGTCGCCGAGGAAGACGACCAGATCGGAGGGCTGGACGGGCAGACGCGCCAGCAGCTCGCGCAGCGCCCCCGCCTCGCCGTGAACGTCGCCGACCGCGTAGATCACGCCGCGTCCCCGACATAGGGGCGGACGACCTCGCGCATCCGGTCCAATGACTCCCACTCATCGCCGGGGTCGCTGAAGATCAGGATGTGCGGACCGGCAAAGCCCGCATCCCGGCAGATGTCCAGGCAGCGGGTGAAGTCCTCGCGGTCCATCTCGCCGGCCACGGCGAACCCCGCCTTGGCATGGGTGCATTCCGCCAGCGGCGCGATCCGGGGCAGGTCCGTATACTTGCGTTCGCCCGGCCAGTTGCCGAAATCCAGCTTCAGGCCGACCCGCCCCCCCATGTCCTCCATCAGCGTGACGACCTCGGCGGGCCGGTCCAGCAGCGCGTGCCAGTTCTCGGTCACGACATGAACCCCATGCGCGTCGGCGTGGCGCAGCACTTCGTTCAGGCCGGCCTCACTGACGGCCAGGGCATCCGCGCTCGGGGCGGCGTCGCCCGCGATGACCCGGACGCGCTCCCCGCCGCAGGCGGCGGCGACCTCGACCCAGTGGGCGATCATCTCAATCGCCTTTCGGCGCTCGTCGGGGTCCGGGTGCGTCAGGTCGCCCGTGTCAATGAGCAGCGTATAGAACTCGACACCCGCCGCTTCCAGGGCGGCGCGGAACTCGGCCAGGTAGCCGGGGACGGTGCTGGGGAAGTGGAAGTGGCAGACCTCCAGCTTGCCCAATCCGTGCGCGGCGACCTGGGCGGGGATGTCCAGGAGGGGCGTGCCCGCTGTGAGGGACTTGTTCAGGCTCCAGGTGGAGACGCCTATGCGGGGATGGAGTGACAAAGATTGGCAACCTTTCCAGACAGGGGGCGTGTTCATCCCGCCGTGTCACACAACATGGCTATATTCTATGGGTAATGGAGTGGGGCTGCGTGACCGGCGGCCCCTGATGGGGCGTGAACATCAGATAGACAGCCAAATGATGCACCATCCCCAGCGCTGTCTTCGGCGCAAACCCTGGCCGTAACTGTTGGTCAAGAGTGGTCACTTTGTCGAGATCACCCTTGAAATCCTCATCGCAGAGCAGGCGGTTTTCAAGGATGATCTTTTTCCCGACTGCCGCCTGCATGATGTCGTTGTGCCCCATAGCCAGTTGCTGACCGCCCGGCCTGTGGCGAAACCGGATCGTTTGGTTGTATTCCACCGTGTTAAAGGTTCCGGCACCGAAGCGGTATGTAACCAAGTTTTTCTTGACGGGGAAACCCTGTGCTTCCAAGATGCCCTTCACGCGGCTGTCGTCATCCGTATCCAGGCGGTACTTGAACGGCAGCGGCTCAGACAAGGCGCGAGGTTCTTGGATGACGGTTTCTTCCCCTTTGCCGTCAATAAGGAACGCGACATGCATATCCAACGGGGGGCTGGTCGGAGGAACACTCAGTTGGAAGCGGTGCCAGGGATCGTCATTGATGTTTGTGTTCGGTCGTGACGTAACCGTGATGAGCAAGGGAGCGGGAGGCTGCGCCGCCGCTCCCTCTCCGATGACCCACAAGCGCGGCTGGATGCCGACGAAGAACGCCGCCATCGCGCCGACGGCTGTGAAAGCAGCAATGCGTCGTCTCATCCTGTGCGGCCTCCCTCGCGTCGGAAAGAGATAGGGCGGAGCTTGCCCCGCCCCGGCAGGGCCGCTACTTGCCCTTGCTCTCGGCGTGCTCGCGCACGGAGGCGAGCTGGCCCTCGGAACCGAGGGCCTGGGAGCGGCTGACGATGAACTTGGCGTACTCGGCGATGAAGACCTTGCCGGGCGAGCGCAGGTCGAAGTCCTCGGGCTTGTCCTGGAAGAACTCGCGGTGGACGCGCGTCCAGACCAGCCGCCCGTCGGTATCAATGTTGACCTTGCAGACGCCCAGCTTGGCGGCGGGCAGGTACTGCTCGATGTCCACGCCCTTCGCGCCTTCCTTCAGCTTGCCGCCCGCCGCGTTGATGCGGGCGACCTCGTCCTGCGGGACCGAGGACGACCCGTGCATGACCAGCGGGAAGCCGGGCAGTTCCTGCTGGATGGCCTTGATGCGGTCGAAATGCAGGCCCTGGCCGCCCGAAAACTTGTACGCGCCGTGCGAGGTCCCGATGGCGCAGGCCAGGCTGTCGCAGCCGGACTGCGCGACGAACTCTTTGGCCTCGTGCGGGTCGGTCAGGAGCGCGTTCTTCTCGTCCACCGCGATGTCTTCCTCCACGCCGCCCAGCATCCCCAGCTCGGCCTCGACGCTGACGCCTTTGGCGTGGGCGGCGTCCACGACGCGCCTGGTGATGGCGACGTTCTCCTCGAACGGGTCGTGGGAGGCGTCAATCATCACGCTGGAATAGAAGCCGCTTTCGATGCACTCGTAGCAGGTCTTCTCGTCGCCGTGGTCCAGATGCACGGCGAAGACGGCCTCGGGGAAGATCTCGTCGCAGGCCCGGATGATGGCTTCCAGCATCCGCTTGTCCGTGTAGGAGCGCGCCCCTTTGGAGATCTGGATGATGAACGGGGATTGCGCGTCAATGTTGCCCCGGAACAGGCCCATCGCCTGCTCGGCGTTGTTGATGTTGTACGCGCCGACGGCGTACTTGCCGTAGGCGTGCTCGAACAGCGTCTTGGTGGTCACGATCATGGGCGTGTGATGCTCCTGGTGAATAGTCTAGGCGAAATATCGCCCCGATTATACCCCAGGGGAACAAGGAATTCGCGCCCCGCCCGTCGAATGCCCGCCTGCATGGCGGCGTCGCCCTAACTCTTCCCGACTCTTTTCGACTCCGAAGGAAAGCTGCCGCCCGCCATGACCCTAACCGCCCTGACCCCGCCGCGCCGCCTCCTGCTCGCCCTGTGCCTGCTGGGATTGGTCTGCGCCGCCGTCGCCCACGCCCAGACGGCCCCCCTGGCCGTCACCGCCGGTCCGCCGTTCTCCAACGAGGCCGCCGCCCGCGCCGCCGAACACGGCTCGTGGCTCCTGCGCGGGCGCTCGCTGCTCGGCCTGATCGTGTTCGCGTGTGTCGCGTGGGGCGCGGGACGTCTGCGCGGCGCGCGGCAGCGGACCCCGTGGCGATTGATCCTCTGGGGCTTCGCCATTCAGTTCATATTTGCCGCCCTGGTGCTGAAAACCGCGCCCGGCGAGGCGGGCTTTGCCGCCGTCAGCGCGGGCGTCAAAAACCTCCTGGACTTCACCAAGCAGGGCGCGGGCTTCGTCTTCGGCGACATGGCCCTGGGCAACAACATCCCCGTCGGCATCCCGCAGGGCGACCCGTTGATGGGGCCGATCCTCCACCCGACCGCCTACGCCCACGTCGGCGGCTACTTCGCGTTCTACGTCCTGCCGACCATCGTCTTCTTCTCCGCCCTGACCACGCTGCTCTACTATTCCGGCGTCATGCAGTGGGTGATCCAGGGCATCGCCTGGGTCATGCAGCGCTCGATGGGCACGTCGGGGGCCGAGACGCTGGCCGCCGCCACCAACATCTTCGTCGGCCAAACCGAGGCCCCGCTGATGGTCAAGCCGTTCCTCGAAAACGCCACCCCTTCCGAGCTGATGGCGATGATGACGGCGGGCTTCGCCAACATCGCGTCGGGCGTCCTTGCCGCCTACGCCGCCATGCTGGGCGGCTTCTTCCCCGATGCGGCGGGGCACCTGCTGGCCGCCTCGCTGCTGTCCGCCCCGTCCTCACTGGTCGTCGCCAAGCTGATCCTGCCGGAGACCAGGACGCCCGAGACGGCGGGGACGGTCAAGATCAAAGTCACGCGCACCGACGTCAACGCCGTGGACGCGCTCACGCGCGGCGCCCTGGAGGGCTTGCAGCTCGCGCTCAACGTCGGGGCCGTGCTAATCGTGTTCATCGCCATGATCGCCCTGCTGAACAGTCTGATCGGCTGGGCCGGCCACTTCTTCGGCCATCCTTCCCTGTCGTTCCAGCAGATTCTGGGCTGGATCGCCACCCCGTTCGCCTGGCTCACGGGGATGCCCTGGCACGACGCCCAACAGGTCGGCCCGCTGCTGGGCATCAAAACCGCCGTCAACGAGTTCGTCGCCTACCTCCAGATGTCCCAGACGCTGGGGAGCGACCCGCACTTCATTTCCCCGCGCTCCGCCGTCATCACCATCTACGCCCTGTGCGGCTTCGCCAACTTCTCCAGCGTCGCCATCCAGGTCGGCGGCATCAGCGGCATGGCCCCGACGCGCCGCTCCGACCTTTCCCGGCTCGGCATGACCGCCATGTTCGGCGGCGCCCTGTCCTCTCTCATGGCCGCCTGCGTCGTCGGCGTTCTGCTGTGAGCAGCCGATCAGACATATCAGACGGGCCGGCACAGGCGAATCTTCCAGGCTTTGATCTTGGGGGACAGGAGTTGTAAGGCAGACAGAAGGCGGTAGGCTGTGCGAAAGTGTTTGATGCTATCCGCCGATGTGTAATAAGCGTCCGGCGTAAACAGTTGAAAGGTTGTGTTCGGCGGAGCGCCAGGCACGAACGCAAAGAACGGATACTCTGTGTTGGCGGCGTGACTCATCTCCAGCTTCTTGACGTCAGGCTTGAACGGAACAAGCTCCTCCAATAGCTCAATGTCGGAAGGCAAGGCCATGTCATGATTGGACAGGGCGTCTAAGAATCCTTGGGTGAGCAGAGGCGTTTTGTTGATCTCCGCGAACACTTTGTGCGTCTGCAACGCGGCGTCCAGCCAGCCGGCGGCTCCGTACAGAAGAAGCACTGACTTTAAACCCAACTCCACAGCCTTCATCGCCGAAGTGATGGAGCCGGGGTGCCGTCCGCTCCGATGAAATATTCGGGCGTCCTGCAAATGGCGAGCGGCTTCCCGAAAGAAAGCCTCCGTCATTTGTCCCTCTCTGGGGAATGGCAGTAGCATGAAAAAACTTTCTGTGGCAAGGGTTATCGCGCCAGTGGCCTGCGGGGATCAGCGAAGTGATCACTCGCTGCGGGATTTTCATCCGTCCCAAAGGTGTGCATCAGGATGTGTCGTGCATAGCCGGATGGCACTTCATAGATAATCTTGTAGCCTTTCCGAAGAACGTCCGTCAAGCCCTGAGTGTCTCGCAGCAAAAGGTTCTCAAAGGCGCCGGTCGGTAGAAAATGCAAGAGCAGCCTTCCCCGCGTGGGTAAACTGCTCGTGCTGCCAAAAGGCATGAGTTCCGGTCCCTGCCACCCGTTAACCACTTCTAACAGTTCGATGTCGAAAGTTTCTTGTCCCAGCACGAGGGGTCCGAATGCGATGATCGCGCGTAGGTCAGCGCCGAACTCCTTGATATGAGAGTGCATCAGCTCGTTTATGACTTTGTATTCAAAGTAAGAGATGCCGCTGCAGTTCGTTGTGGGAACCATGCCTTTCCTCCTTCACCCAGTTTTATAACACCACTGTACCCCGTGCGAGCGTTGCCGTGCTATAATGACTCGGCGCCCCGTCAGCGCCACATCTGATTTGAAGGACATCACAACCCATGCGCCTGAAACTCGCCGGCTTTTTTTCCGCGGCTGCCCTGCTGGCCCTGACCGGCTGCGGCAGCCATCCGGCCTCCGGCCCCGGCGCTGCGTCGCCGGGCGGGGACGTGTCCGCGCCGCTCAAGGTCGGCATCATCCCGTTTGAGGACGTGGACGCCATCTCGAAGGCGTTCCAGCCGTTCGCCACCGACCTGGGCAAGAAGAGCGGGCGGCCTGACGGAAAGGTGTTCGTCACGCCGTCCTATGCCGGCGTGCTGCAAGCCTTGCAGGCCGACCAGATCGACTGCGCCTACCTCAACCCGCTGTCTTATGTGCTGGCGACCCAGCAGTTCGCGAACACGCCGGAGAAGCTGGTGCCGCTCTCCATGCCGTATTTCCACGGCAGCCTGACGTACAAGGGCGTCATCTTCGTGCGGGCCGATTCGGGCATCCACTCGCTCGGAGACCTCAAGGGCAAAAGGTTTGCCTTTGCCGACCGGACCTCTACGTCCGGCTTTCTGTACCCCGCCGGGATGCTGAAAAAGGCTGGGATCGACCCCGACAATCAGAAAGACCTAAAAGCCTCCAACAGTTCCGGGACGGGGAGTGTGTTAGCGGTGCTCAACAACCAGGCCGACGCGGGCGCGACGTTTGAAGGCGGCATCGTGACGGCGTTCACCGACGCCCCGACCAAAAAGGTGGATCAGGCGAAAATCAGCCAGTTCCGAATCATCGCCTACACCGACCCCATTCCCAATGGCATGTTCGTGGCGCGCGGCAATCTTGACCCGGCGACTCTGGACAAGCTGAAGGCCGCGCTGGCGAACATCAACACGGACCCGGACGGACAGGCCGCCCTGAAGGCGATCCCCTGGGACAAGATGGTGCCCGCCGACGACAGCATCTTTAACCCGGTGCGCGAGAACGCCCGGACCTTCGGCCTGGACATCAAGGCGCTGGATGCGGGCAAGAAGAAGTAGCCGTTAATGCCGGACGTCATCGCCATTGACAACCTGACGCATTCGTACAAAGCCGGCGTCCCCGTCCTGCGCGGCGTGGACCTGCACGTCGCGCCGGGGGAGATCGTGGGGCTGATCGGCCTTTCGGGGGCGGGCAAGAGCACGCTGCTGCGCTGCATCAACGGCCTGGTGCGGCCTTCGGGCGGGACCTGCAACGTGCTGGGGCAGCCCGTGGAACAGCTCCCGGAAGGCCGGAAGCGCCTGCTGCGGCGGCGGATCGGGATGATCTTCCAGGAGTTCAACCTGATGGAGCGGCTGACGGTCCAGAAGAACGTCCTGATCGGGCGGCTGGGCTACACGCCGACGCTGCCCTCCTGCCTGCACCGCTTTTCCGCCGAGGACGTGCGCCTGGCGCGCGAGTGCCTGGCCCAAGTGGGGCTGGGAGGGCTGGAGGGGCGGCGCGTCCGGGACCTGTCCGGCGGCCAGAAGCAGCGGGTCGCCATCGCGCGGACGATGGCGCAGGGGGCGGAGATCGTGCTGGCGGACGAGGCGACGGCGAACCTCGACGTGCTCACGAAGGACGACATCATGGCCCTGCTCCGGGACCTGGCGCGCGACCGGAACACGACCCTGATTCTGTCCATGCACGATCTGCCGCTCGCCAAGCGCTACTGCACGCGCATCGTCGGCCTGAAAGGGGGCCGGCTCACCTTCGATGCCGCCCCGGACGCGCTGGGCGACGCCGCCATCGCCGACGTTCTGGAGCGCCCGACGCATGTCCTTTCCTAAAGCCTGGCTGGCCGTTCTGGGGCGGCTGGCTTTGTTTCTCGCCGTCGTCGCCCTGATCGTCTGGTCGTTCGTTGGGCTGCAATTCGACCTCACGCACTTCCGCACGGGCGTCCGTTCGGGCGCGGACTATGTCGGGCGCATGTTCCCGCACAAGAGCGCCGACTGGCGCTACGATCTGGCCCTGGGGCGCGACCTGTGGGAGCCGTTCCTGACCACCGTTCAGATGGCGATCGTCGGGACGACGCTGGGCGCGCTGCTGGCGCTCCCGTTCTCGTTCCTGGCCGCCCGGACCGGCAGCGTCCCGCGCCCGCTCAGCGCCCTGATCAAGACCTACCTGAACGTCTCGCGGGCCGTGCCGACCATCATCTACGCCCTGATCGTCGTCTCGGCCATTGGCTTGGGGCCGTCGGCGGGCGCGCTGGCGATCTCCTTCGTCACGTTCGTCTCGCTCGCCAAGCTGTGGGCCGAAAGCCTGGAGTCGGTCGCCGCCGGCCCCATTGAAGCCGTGCGCGCGGCGGGCGGCAACGCCGCCCAGGTGTTCGTCTTCGGGATGCTGCCCCAGGTCTTCCCGGCGTACCTGTCCACGACTCTGTATTCTTTGGAGTATAATCTCAAAGATTCCTTTATCGTCGGCATTGTCGGGGCG
>CAXTWM010000033.1:0-22066 GCA_964247915.1 uncultured Armatimonadales bacterium
GGTCGTTGGCGCTGCTGCCGACGATCTCGCCCGCGAAGCCCCACTGGAACGGGATGCCGACCTGGTGGATCGTCCTGCCGTCAATGACCATCGGCTTGATGCGCCGCGTCACCAGGGCGCGGGCCTCGATCTTCGCGCGCTTGGACTCGCAGATCATCCAGTCCCCGTTCGCGAGGCCGTGCTGCTGGGCCAGTTCCGGCCCGATCTCGATGAACATGGCGGGCATCAGCTCGTTGAGCCACGAGTTGAAGCGCGACATCGGCCCGCTCAGGTAGTGCTCCGTCAGCCGGAACGTACAGGCGACGACGGGAAAATCATCCTCCGGGTAGCGCGCGAGCTGGTTGCCGGGCAGGCTATCAAAGTAGCGCGTCGTCGGGTTGTCCTGGGTCGCGTTGTAAAGCAGGTTACGGACCGGCGACTCGACCGGCTCATAATGGGCGGGCAGGGGCGCGTCTTTGGTGCCGCCCGGCGCGAACAGCCAGGCCAGGCCGTCCGGGTGCATGATGAACGGCGCGTCGCCGTCAATCGCCTTCATGCCGACGGCATCCTTCGGGGCGCGATAAGACGGGTCCTTGTCCGGCTCGAAGTCCGGCTCGTCGTCCCCCGTCCACTTCTTCTCGGCTTTGTCCCACCAGATCAGCTTTTTGCGCTCCGACCACGGGTTGCCCTCGGGGTCGGCGCTGGCCCGGTTGTACAGGACGCGCCGGTTGTGCGGCCAGGCGTAGCCCCACTTCGGGTCCAGCGGGTTGTCCGGCGTGCGGACCCGGTCGCGGGCGCGGTTAACGTCCGGGGCGGGTGTGACGCCCGAGTAGATCCAGCCGCCGCAGGCGGTCGTGCCGTCGTCCTTGCAGTCCGAGAAGCCAGACAGCAGCTTCCACTTGCCGGTCTGGGGGTCCACCTGGTCCGTGTGATAGCCGTTGATCTCCTGGAGCACCTTCAGGGCGTCCGGCTCGCCCTCGATGCGGCTGACCGAGCCGTCGGGCAGGCGCGGCGGCTCGTCGTGGTCGTAGTCCCAGATCAGGTGCAGAAGCGGCTGGTCTTTGGGCTGCGTGGAGCCTGCGTAGAGCTTTTTGAGCCGTTTGCCGAGGTTGTACAAAAACCACAGGTCGGAGCGGCAGTCGTCCGGCGGGTCCAGCGCCTTGTCGTGCCACTGGATCAGGCGCTGCGTGTTTGTCAGCGTCCCCTCCTTTTCGGGGGACGACGCGGCAGGGATGAAGAAGACCTCGGTCCCGATCTGCTCGGGCGGCGGCCCGGTCGGGTCGTTCTTCCAGAAAACCGCGCTCTCGGTCTCGAACCAGTCGGCGACGACGAGCCAGTCCAGGCGGCGCAGGCCCTCGCGGACGACCTTGGCGTTGACGGACCCGGCGGCGGGGTTCTGGCCGAACAGGAAGTAGCCTTCCAAGTCCCCCTTCGCCATGCGCTGGAAGGCCAGGATCATGGAATAATCGTCGTCCAGGCGCGGCAGCCAATTGTAGCAGAAGTCGTTCGCGGGCGTGGCCGCCTCGCCGTAGTAGGCTTTGAGCAGGCTGACGATGAATTCTTTGAAGTTCGCCCAGTAGCCGGTCGGCAGGCCCTCATATTCCACATACGAGTCCAGCGTGTCGTGGGACGGGTCGGACGTCGGCTGGGGCAGGTAGCCGGGCAGCAGGTCGTAGAGCGTCGGGATGTCCGTGGACCCCTGGATACTGGCGTGGCCGCGCAGGGCCATGATGCCGCCGCCGGGCCGGCCCATGTTGCCCAGAAGCGTCTGGAGGATGCTGGCGGTGCGGATGATCTGGACGCCCGTCGTGTGCATGGTCCAGCCGACCGCATAGCAGATGGCACTCGTCCGCTCGCGCCCTGAGTTGTCGCACAGAGTCTCGGCCACCTGGACGATCTGCTCGGGCGTGCACCCGCAAATGTCGGCGGCCATCTCGGGCGTGTACCGGGCGAAGTGGCGGCGCAGGAGATGCATGACGCAGTTGGGGTCTTGCAGAGTCTCGTCGCGCTGGATGTAGCCGGCCTTCGACTCGGTGGACTGACCCTGCGGCGAGTTGTGCGTGCTGGCCCCGCCCTCGATGCCGTGCCCGTGCATACCGTGCGAGTTGCCGGACATCTTCCCCCTGGTGTCGCCGTCCCCTTTCTCCTCGCCTTCCGGCTGCTTGTAGCTCCAGTGGCCCTCGGACGGGTCGTAGTAGCGCCCCTCGGCGTCATAGCCGCTGAACAGGCCGTCCAGGTCCTCGGTGTCCTGGAACCGCTCGTCCACAATCGTGGAGGCGTTGGAGTAGGCCAGGACGTACTCCTTGAACCAGCGCTCGTGCGTCAGGACATAGTTGACCAGCGCGCCCAGGAACGCGATGTCGCTCCCGGCCCGAATCTGGACGTGCTGGTCGGCCATTGCCGACGTGCGCGTGAAGCGGGGGTCCACATGGATGAGCTTCGCGCCTTTGGCCTTGGCCTTCATCGGCCAGCGGAAGCCGACCGGGTGCGCCTCGGCCATGTTGGAACCCATGATCAGAACGGCGTCGCTGTTGGCGAGATCCTGCTGGTACTGTGTGGCCGCGCCGCGGCCGAATGTCGCGCCCAGACCGGGCACGGAAGCAGAATGTCAGATGCGCGCCTGGTTCTCGACGGACAGGACGCCCAGCCCCGCCGTGAACAGCTTCTTGATCAGGTAGTTTTCTTCGTTGTCCAGCGTCGCCCCGCCCAGCGTGCCGATGTTGCGGACGGCGTTGAGCATCTGGCCCTGGTCGTCTTTCTCCGTCCAGCCGCGCTCGCGGGCGTCGTGGACCTTCTGCGCGATCCGGTCCATGGCCCACTCCAGCGGCTTTTGCTCCCACTCGGTCGCATACGGCGCGCGGTACAGGACGCGCCGAACCCGGTGCGGGTTGCGGGCGAGCTGGAAGACGTTCGCGCCCTTGGGGCACAGCGTCCCCTCGTTGATCGGCGAGTGCGGGTTGCCCTCGATGTCAATGATCTGGCCGCCTTTGGTGTAGATGTGCTGGCCGCATCCGACCGCGCAGTATGGGCAGACGCTCTCGGTCACGGTCGCGCCCTCGAGCCGCGACGCCTTGCCCTGCGTCTGCCGGCTGAACGGCTGGTCTTTACGCTTCTTCCCGCCGCCGCTGGACGAGAGAAGGGGCAGTTTGAACATGGTGAGTGCCTTTCCGGCGATCAAAAGGACTGAGGGGAGACAACAGTTTCTGTTCGCGCTTTTACCCGGTTTTTGTGGTGGTTAATCCGAGCAAGCAGGAGATGCGGTCGGCAGGAAAGCAAGAGTGAGACGTAGAACTGTGAGCCATGTGGCGTGAGTTCATCGAAAGCCTTGGACTAACCTGTTTCTTCAACGCACCCACGACACGGGAAGAACTCGATGAGGTTGAGACGGCGTTAGGTTCGCGACTTCCACCTGAACTGCGCGAATTGCTCACAGAGGCGAACGGAGTGGCTTTCAAGCCGCGCTTCAGTGGAGAGCCAGGCGTTGCGGAACTCGCCGCCGAGGGAGATTGGGCACTCGGCCTGGTATGGTCTACAGCAGAAATCGCGGAACAGAATGACCGATTCCGATTCTGGGATCAAGGTGTTGCGCCTCCGGTCCACGACCTAATCTTTTTCGGCGCTCAACCCAACGGCGATCCGGTAGCGTTGTTACACAAAGATGCTGGTGAAGACCGGCCTGGTGAGGTCGTGATAATGAGCCATGAGGATTCAACGGATCGGCGTGTTATCTCGCCTTCGCTTCGAGACCACCTTACCACTTTTCTCCTAGCCTGTCAGTAGGAAAAACTATGTCCGCACAACCCCTGCCCTTTTACACACCCGAGCAGTACCTGGAATTAGAACAGGACGCCGACTGCAAGAGCGAGTACCTGTCCGGCCAAATCTTTGCGATGGCGGGCGGCAGCCCGGAGCACAGCGCCATCGGCAACAACATAGGACGTGAGATGGGGAACCTGCTCAAGCGTGGGCCGTGCCAGGTTTTCAACAGCGACCTGCGCGTGACGGTGATGCAGTCCGGCCTGATGACTCACCCGGACGTGACGGTCGTTTGCGGGGAGCAGCACCGGCACCCGTTGGACAGAAACAGCATTAGACCTCTTGCATAAGGGTTGTATACTATCCGCATGTTCTATGCCGAGTTGAAAGATAAGCCCGAAGGCCCGTTCAAGCACCTGACCGGGGTGCGCCCGGCGACCTTCCTGGACATGTGCGAGGCGCTGGAGAAGCACCTGCCTTCGGGCGGGCGGGTGCCCAAGCTGTGCCTCCAGGACCGGCTCCTGCTGACCTTGATGTAAGAATCAGTGATGTACTGGCGCGAGTACCGCACCTATGCTCACATCGCCCAGACGTATGGCCTCAGCGAGTCCGCCGTCTGCCGCACCGTCCATCTGGTCGAGGCGGCGCTGACGCGCTCCGGCAGTTTCCGCCTGCCCGGCAAGAAGGCGCTCACCAGGAGCGATGTGCAGTATCAGGTCGTGGTGGTGGACGCGACCGAGTGCCCGGTCGAGCGTCCCCCAAAAAAGCAGCGGCGCAGCTACAGCGGCAAGAAGAAGCGCCACACGCAGAAGGCGCAGCTCGTGGCCGACCAGAAGACCAGGATGATCCTGGCGACAGCCTTCGGTGCGGGCAAGATGCACGACTTCAGGCTCTTCAAGAAGAGCCGGACGGCGCTGGGGCCGCAGACCCGGTGCCTGGCCGACAGCGGCTATCTAGGGGTAGCCAAGATGCATGAGAACAGCCGGACGCCTCACAAGAGCAGCAAACTGCACCCGCTGACGCCTCAGCAGAAGGCACAGAACCGGCAGCTTTCGCGGGAGCGGTTCGTGGTCGAACACATCATCGGTAGCCTGAAGATCTTCCGCATCCTGTCGGAGCGTTACCACAACCGGCGCAGGCGCTTCGGCCTGCGGTTCAACCTGATCGCGGCGATCTACAACCATGAGCTTTACGACTGACCCTTATGCAAGAGGTCTATTATCAATCCCTCCGTCATCTTTGAAGTGCTGTCGCCCACAACGGAAGCCTACGACCGGGGCGCAAAGTGGGTGCTCTACCGAGGCTTGGCCTCGCTGCAAGAATACATCCTGGTCTCCCAGGACAAGCCTCTGGTAGAGCAGTACGTCCGCCAGGATGACGGCTCCTGGAAGTTCACGGCGACGGAAGGGGTGGAAGCAAGCCTGTTCCTCCCCTCACTCGGCTGCACACTGTCGCTGGCCGAGGTTTACGACCAGGTGACGCTTGAGGAAACCTCGCCGGGGGTGGAGGGGACCAGTGTCATCGGAAGGCCGGACGTGCTACAATGACAGGAAGGAGACCGGAACATGGAAAAGACGCTGATGGCTGATCCACAGGCAGAGCCGAGCGCCGAAGAGGTGATGGACTACCAAGCCGCGATCGCGGAAATATTCGCTCAGATGGATCAGATTGATGAGCGGATTGAGCGTAACCAAGCGGAGACGGAACAGCTTCGGGCAGAGACGCGGGTGATGTTGGCCCAGATGAAGGCGGCTTGACTTCATGTGGCAGCAAGTCTACGACAGCCTTAAGAAACTTCTGCTGCTCAAAGAGCAGACCGACAAGAACACCGCCGACGTCAAGGAACTGCAACGAGAGGTTAAAGAACTAACAGCAGTGGTGCAACATCTGATTTATGAGGTGCGTGGCAATCGCAATGACGAAGCGCACGAGCGCGAGAACATGGCGTTGCGCCTGCAAAACGAACTCTTAAAGTTCGAGCGGCGTTTGCCGCCGCCCGGCTAAGACTGAGCATCTCCTGAGCAGAGCAACCAACTATGACGCCATTGTCATCGGCGCGGGGCCGAACGGGCTGGCGGCGGCGATCCGGTTCGCGCAGGAGGGGCACTCTGTCCTCGTGCTGGAAGCCAAAGACACGCCCGGCGGGGGCTGCCGGTCGGCGGAACTGACGCTGCCGGGGTTCACGCACGACGTCTGCTCGGCCATCCACCCGCTCGGCTATGGGTCGCCGTTCTTTCGGGCGTTGCCGCTGGAACAGTATGGGCTGAGATGGATACAGCCTGACGCCGCCCTGGCGCACCCGTTTGATGACGGGCCGCCCGCACTGATGTACCAGTCTATAGACGAAACCGCCCAGACGCTGGGGGCTGATGGGGAGAACTATCGGCGGCTGATGGGGCCGCTGGTTCCTGATTGGGAGGAGACCTGTCGGGCATTGCGTCAGCCGTGGCGATTGGTGCGCTACCCGTTCGGGCTGGCCCGGTTCGGCCTCAAAGCCATGCTGTCGTCACAGGCCTTGAGCGAGGCAGCCTTCCAAGGCGGGCGGGCGCGGGGCTTCTTTTCCGGCATGGCCGCCCACTCCATGCTGCCGCTGGAGCAGTCGCCGAGCGCCGCCTTCGGGATGGCGCTGGGCATCGCGGGCCATGCGGTCGGGTGGCCGTTCCCGCGCGGCGGGTCCCAGAAGATCACGGATGCGCTGGTCGCGTATTTAAAGAGCCTGGGCGGGGAAGTCGTGACGGAGCGGGAGGTGAAGTCGCTGGACGACCTGCCGCCGTCGCGCGTCGTGCTGGGGGACATCACGCCCCGGCAGTTGATGGGAATCGCCGGCGATAAGCTGCCGGAAGATTACAAGGCGCGGCTGGGGCGCTACCGCTACGGCATGGGGGCGTTCAAGCTGGACTGGGCGCTGGACGGGCCGATCCCCTGGAAGCACCCCGAAGTCGCGCGTGCCGGGACGGTCCATCTGGGCGGGACGCGCGCGGAGATCGGCATTTCCGAGCGCGCGGCGGCGCGCGGCGAGGTCGCTGACAGGCCCTATGTGCTGCTGGCCCAGCAGAGTCTTTTTGACACGTCGCGCGCCCCAGACGGCAGGCACACCGTCTGGGGCTACTGCCACATCCCCAACGGCTGCACCGTAGACATGACCGAGCGCATTGAAGCCCAAATCGAGCGGTTCGCGCCTGGCTTCCGGGACCGGATTTTAGCCCGGCACGTCATCAGCCCCGCCGCGATGGAGCGCTACAACGCCAACTACATCGGCGGGGACATCAACGGCGGCGTCCAGGACTGGCGGCAGTTGTTCACCCGCCCCCTCGCCCGCTGGACGCCCTGGTCCACGCCCGTTCCGGGCCTCTACCTCTGCTCCTCCTCCACCCCGCCCGGCGGCGGCGTCCACGGCATGGGCGGCTACTACGCCGCGATGGCCGCGCTGGCGCACTTCCGCTGAAATGCCGCCTCCGGGCTGAAGGCGCCGAAGGACTCGCGGGCGATCCTCAGCGCCGCAGCATCACGCCAGCGCCGTCTTTGGGCGCCTATGCCCCCGGCACCCTGTCTTTGCGCGGGTACATGTGCTCAAGTACCCTGGGCAGTTCCTTTTTCGCAAAATCATGGGAGGTCGCGTCCTGGAAGAAATGGGCCGCCTTTCCCTCAAGGACCAGCGTTGCGAGGCCGTGCAGTGTTGCCATGCCGCAGAAGATGTCGGCGGCATCCTCGAATCGGTGTAGGTCCACCTCGGATTTCCCGTGATAAGCGGCGACGGCACGGTCGAGCCGCCTTCCCGGCTTGATGCCGATCTCGGAATAGCGGGGGTCATCCCGGTTCACGAGGTCACTCCGAAACATCAGGCGGAAGTGACCGGGGTGGTCCAGCGCAAAGGTGACAAGCGCAAGAGCCAGTGCGCGGACGTCCGCAGCGACATCGTCCGAGCGCCCGACCTCCTCTAAGTAGCGCCCCATCTTCTCGAACGCCAAAAGAGCCACTTCGGTGAGCAGACCCTTCGCGCTCCCGAAGTGATGCGCCGGGGCGCCCGGAGACACGCCCGCGCGCTGCGCGGCGGCGCGGAGCGAGAAGGCTTCAATGCCCCCCTCGGCGATGATGTCATCAGCCGCTTGGATCAGGGCCGCGCGCAGATCGCCGTGATGGTAGGTCGCTCTTTTTTGGGGCATTTTCCTGTTTCATCTATACAATGTTCATATTTATCTTGACACCGTTCAAATATGTCGGTATACTGGGCGCGAGTGCATGTGATAGTACCACATTATCACGCACTCGGAGGAGATCACTATGCAGGACAAACCCGTCGCCTTGGTCACCGGGGCCAATCAAGGAATCGGCCTTCAGATCGCAAAGGACCTCGCCGCGCACGGATTCACCGTGCTGGTCGGGTCGCGCAACTCCGAGCGGGGCGAGGCTGCGGCCAAAGAGGTCGGGCCGGACGCCCACGCCCTCCAGCTTGACGTCACGGATCAAGCCTCCATCGCTGCGGCGGCGGAGCGCATCGGGAGCGAGATGGGCCGCCTCGACGTGCTGGTCAACAACGCAGCCATCTCCCATGCGGGGAAGCCGGGGAGGCCGCTTGAAGAGATGATAGAGTCAAGCCGCGCGAGTGTTGCGTCACTCGACGAGGTGCGAGCCGTGTTCGAGACGAACGTGTTCGGCGTTATTGCCGTCACGCAGGCGATGCTGCCGCTGCTGCGCGAAGCTCCGGCGGGGCGCATCGTCAACGTCGGGAGCGGCGTCGGCTCCCTGACGCTGAACGCGGACCCAACCTTTCCGTATCGCGCCGGGTATGGCGTCGTTTACGCCGCCTCGAAGACTGCCCTCAACGCGATCACGCTTTCCTTCGCCATTGAGCTTGAGTCGACAAACATCAAGGTCAACGTCGCAAGTCCGGGCTTCACGGCGACGGCCCTCAACAACTATGCAGGCACCGAGACCGTTGAACAGGGCGCGCGTAACCCCGTGCGCGTCGCTCTCGGTGCGGACGATCCGACGGGCACGTTTTCCGGTCCGAACGGCCCGATCCCCTGGTGAGGAGGCACCGGCACATCGCACTGTCACGCATACGAAAGATAACGACTCGGAGGAAAATCACATGAACAGCAAAGTCTGGTTTATCACCGGCGCTTCTCGCGGGTTTGGCCGCATCTGGGCCGAGGCCGCCCTCCAACGCGGCGACAAGGTCGCGGCGACCGCCCGCAAAGTGGAAGACGTGGCCGATCTTTCGGAACGCTTCGGCGACGCCGTTCTCCCCCTGGCGCTCGACGTGACCGACCCCGAACAGGTGCGGCAGGCCGTTGGGCAGGCCCAAGCGTATTTCGGCAGGCTGGACATTGTCCTCAACAACGCCGGTTACTCTCTGGTCGGCACGGTCGAGGAAGCGAGCGAGGCTGACGTTCGCGCTGAGTTTGATACGAACTACTTCGGCACGCTCGGAGTCATCCAGGCGGCCCTGCCTTTGCTGCGGCAGCAAGGAAGCGGGCACATCCTTGGCGTCTCCAGCACCCTCGGCCATCTGGCGTTCCCGATGATCGGCCACTATTGCGCCTCCAAATGGGCCTTTGAAGCGCTCCACGAAAGCCTGGCGCAAGAGGTCAAACCGTTCGGCATCAAGGTGACGCTGATTGAACCCGGTGCTTATGCCACGGAGTTCGGGAAGTCAGCCAAAAGGACTGAGGGCATGGAAGCCTACGCGGACCTTCGGAAGCAAGTCATGGCGAACTTGATGAACGCAGAACGCGGCGACCCCCAGGCGACACCGGAGGCCATCCTCCAAGCCGTGGACGCGGCGGAACCGCCGCTGCGACTCATCCTCGGCAGGACCGGCTTGCCGATGGTGCGTGCGGCCTACGCGGACCGCCTCGCCACTTGGGAGGCGTGGGAAGCCGTTTCCAACGCCGCGCAGGGCGAGCCGCGTAAATGACGACGGCTCCTCCATCTGGCGGTCCGGGGTTCTGACGGTCCGGGAGGCGGACTGGCACGCCGACCCGTACTTCCTGAGCGCCGGCCCCAAGTGCCGCGCTGATGGACGCGCCCGATCCGCCGGGTCGGGTCGAGGGCAGGTGAGCCTGCCCTGTAGCCTCCAGCCCGCTCAGATCGCCGACGGTGGATTTATTCGCCATCGGTTTATTTGGGCTGCCGGCAGGTGGGTCGCGACTCAGTCTGGCCGCCGAAACGCTTGACGCACCGCCCTGCTTGTGATAGAATGCAGCCACTTCCCACCAAAGGAGCAGCACATGGCCTGGATCAAGACGATCCCACTCTCGGAAGCCGACAAGCGGCTGAAGGAACTGATGAGCAAGCAGCGGGAGCTTTACCCCGTGGAGTACGCCACGCCCGTTCCGGGCCTGTACCTCTGCTCCTCCTCCACCCCGCCCGGCGGCGGCGTCCACGGCATGTGCGGCTACTACGCCGCGATGGCCGCGCTGACACACCTCCGCCGGGAGGCTTGACTCGTACCTCCACGGACAGAGCTTTGTTGCAACGGCCCCCAGCGTCACCTTTCTTTATCCTGTTCCTCTCTCTTGACACGCCCCCGCTTGTAATGCGTGGCTGCCTTGATGCGATTGCCACAGGTCTCCATACTGCACCAGCGACGCGCATGATTTTTCGACATGTCATGGAAGTGCAATACGCAGATCGGATTCTCGCACTTACGAGTCAGGGAAAGGTCATCCCCAGTCAGCGCCACTGCCGCCGACTCCGCTACCGGTGCGAACAGGTGAATCGGCTCCGTGATCTCACCGACATATTGCCTCGTCAACTTACTCCCGTCATAATCAAGTCTCAGGCTGCGGCAGTGGCGTCGGAGTACGCCGTTGATGGCGTCTACCACCGCTCCCGCCACCGCCTCAGACCGCGTGACGCTTTCCACCGCCGTGTGCAGAATGGCCCGAAACGAACGTGCCTCCTCTAAAATATGCGCCTGCTCAGACGGACTCGGCCACCGCCGCAGAGCCTCTTGTGCCTCATCCTCATCAAGAGCCTCTGTCTCCCGCAACCACCGGACGAAGTCCGCGAAATCTCCCAAGAGGTCTATCCGCTCGCCGTTCTGCTTAATAAGCGTGTTGAGAAAGTCCAGCCATAGCTGGTTGCCGAGGAACAAGAACTTCTGCTCCACAGGCGCATTTTCTCTGCCATCATTGCTCCCCGGCTCATCCGCCATAGGCTCACTCATCTTCCTTCACCCTATCTTTTTGCCTGTTGTTTTCTTCGTCAGCGAACTTTTCAAAATATGTAACCACTATGGAACTATTTCGGCAGTGATAACGTTCCCGAATATATAACCTTCCAATAATCGTTTTGGTGGTTATTACAACAACAAGTAGCTTTGACAGCTACACCAACAAAGGAGCGGAAGATTATGATCACCCAGGCACCACGCCTCACTGCCTTGGACCCGGCTCAGGCCAGCGGTGAGGCCAAGCGACTGCTCGACGCCGTGCAGGGCGCGATGGGCATGACCCCCAACATGACCCGCACGATGGCCCAATCTCCTGCCGTACTGGAAGGATACCTCGGCCTCAGCAGCGCGCTCGGCCACGGCACCCTGTCCGGCAAAATGCGCGAACAGATTGCGCTGGCTGTCGGCGAGGAAAACCGCTGCGAGTATTGCGTCGCGGCGCACACGGCCATCGGCCAGGGCACCGGCCTCAGCGAGAGCAGCATTCACGCCAGCCGCGGGTTCCACGCCGATGATGCCCAGGGGCAGGCTGCCCTCACGTTCGCCAAGCGCCTAGTGGAGACGCACGGCGCGGTGACGGACGCCGAACTCAGTGCGGTCCGCGCCGTGGGCTTCACAGAGGGGGAAGTCGGAGAGATCATCGCGAACGTGGCCCTGAACGTCTTCACCAACTACTTCAACCGCGTCGCGCGGACCGAGGTGGACTTCCCCAAAGTCGCACTGCTCGCCCGCGCCTAGCCGAAGCACCGGCCCTGCCTCTCCGGAATGCGGAAGGGCAGGGCCGCACCTAGTCAGAAAGGAAATAGCTCATGGCAACCACACCACTCTGCCCGCCGTTTACTGAGGAGACGGCGCGGGCCAAAGTTCAAGCAGCGCAGGACGGCTGGAACAGCCGCGACCCAGAGCGCGTCGCCCTGGCCTACACCGAAGACTCGCAGTGGCGCAACCGTGATGAGTTCTTCCAGGGGCGCGACGCGATCAAAGCCTTCCTGCGTCGCAAGTGGGCAAAAGAGCTAGACTACCGGCTGATGAAGGAGCTGTGGGCCTTCACCGGGGCCCGCATTTCTGTCCGCTTTGAGTACGAGTGGCATGACGCGGCGGGGCAGTGGTATCGCAGCCACGGCAATGAACACTGGGAGTTTCACGACACGGGCCTGATGCGCCGCCGCGACGCCAGCATCAATGACGTGCCGATCCGCGAGGAGGAGCGGCGGTATCGCGGCTGACGTGCTTTGGGAAAAGCGCTTGACGCGCCCCCCCGCTTGTGATAGAATGCAGCCACTTCCCATTAAAGGAGCAGCACATGGCCTGGATCAAGACGGTTCCGCTGTCCGAAGCCGATTGGCGGCTGAAGGAGCTGATGACCAAACAGCGGGAGCTTTATCCCGTGGAGTACGCCACCCCTGTGGAGGGCACGGACGAGGCCGGGCGAGCGGACATGCCCAACATCGTCTCGTCCCACACGCTCATCCCGGACGCGCTGTTTCACGCCTTTTCCACGTTCGGCGCCCTGATGTCCCCCGACCTGCCCTTGACGCGGCGGCAGCAGGAAATGATCACCACGACGGTCTCCGTCACCAACCGGTGTTTCTATTGAACGGTCTCGCACGCAGAGTTTCTGCGTCGAGTCACCCTGGACGACGGCTTCGCCGAAGCCCTGCGCCGGGATTACCGAACCGCCCCGATCAGCGAGCAGGACCGGGCGATGCTGGACTACGTCGTCAAGGTCACGAAGGACGCCACGAAGGTCAGCCCCGACGACCACGCGCGCCTGCGCGCGGTCGGCTTTGATGACCAGGGCATCTTGCAGATCACACTTATTACGTCCTGGTTCAACTACATCAACCGCGTCGCCGACGCCTTAGGCATCGGGCGCGAGGGATAGCTGCCCGCCGCCCGCGTAGACCGTCAGGCCCGTGTCCCGCAGGAAACCGACCAGGGTCTGATTATTGGCCTGGGCCAGCTCGACGGCCAGGGTGGAGGCGGCGGACACGGAGCAGACGACGGGGATGCGGGCCATCAGCGCCTTCTGCGTGATCTCAAAGGAGGCCCGGCCGCTGACCAGCAGGATCAGGGGCGCGTCACCCGTCCACGGCAGCCAGCCCTGCGCCACGCCAAAGCCGATGGCTTTGTCGGTCGCGTTGTGCCGCCCGATGTCCTCAAAAACGCACCGGCACGCCCCTGAAGCGTCGAACAGGCCGACCGCGTGCAGGCCGCCCGTCTGCCGGAAGAGCGTTTGATGCCGCCGCAGGGTGTGCGGCAGATCGAGCAGCGTGTCGCGGCTCAGGACGGGCGACGTGGGGGCGGGGAGCGGGCATGTCTGCATCCCGACGGCTTCCAAAGCGGCCTTGCCGCACAGGCCGCAACTCGTCCCGGCCATCAGCGTCCGCTGCCACCGTCCCGAGAGGGGCGGCCTTTTCAATCGCACGGTGACGATGTTGGGGACGTCGGAGTCCGCCGCCTCGCCCGTGTCGCAGTAGCGGATCTGGCCGATGTCGGCCTCCGATTCAATGACGCCCTCGGTCAGCAGCAGGCCGCGCGTCAGCGCGAAGTCTTCCCCCGGCGTCCGCATGGTCACGGTGAACCGTTCGCTGCCCAAGCGGATTTCCAGCGGTTCCTCGACGACCAGCGTGTCGTCCAGTTCCGTCAGATGCCCGTCGCGCAGGCGCGAGACGGGAAACGTCTTAACGGCATCGGGGAGTGGCAGGTTGTTAGGAGACATAATGTTTGGCGGAAGCGGATGGGAATCGAACCCACCACCCGCGTGATGCGGGTCACTGGTTTTGAAGACCAGGAGGGCCACCAGACCCCGAACGCCTCCATTTAGACGACGAAAACATGGCCGTCCGACGGCTCGGTCAAGTCCCCGATGTGCGCCGCCGGGACGCCCGACCGGGTCAGCGCGGCCAGCAGCGCGTCCTTTTTATCCCCCGGCACGGACACCAATAAACCGCCCGAGGTCTGCGGGTCGAACAGCAGATCGGTCACAGCCTCCTCGACGCCCGCCGCGACCGTGACGTGCGCGCCGAAGTAATCTTTGTTGCGCGCCGTCCCGCCCGGCCCGACGCCCCGCCGCGCCAGGGCCAGTGCGCCCGTCAGGAACGGCACCTGTGAGGCGTAGACGCGGGCCGACACGCCGGACGCGCGGAGCATCTGGTAGAGGTGGCCTAGGAGACTGAAGCCGGTCACGTCCGTGCAGGCGTGCGGGCCGACCGCCGCCGCCGCGTCCCGCGCCGCCCGGTTCAGCGTCCGCATGGAGGTCAAAGCCGCCCCGACGGCCTCGGCGGGCGCGACGCCCTGCTTGATGCCGGTCGTGATCGCCCCGATGCCCAGCGGCTTGGTCAGGATCAGCGCGTCCCCCACCCGCGCGCCCGCGTTGGTCCAGAGGTGAGCGGGATGGACGGTCCCCGTGACGGACAGCCCGAACTTGATCTCGGGGTCGTCTACGGTGTGCCCGCCCATCAAGGCAACGCCCGCCTCCAGGCACTTCGCCAGGCCGCCGCGCAGGATGGCGTTCAGTATCCCCATGTCCATCCCCGACGGAAAGCAGACGACGTTCAGGGCCGTCAGCGGCAGGCCGCCCATGGCGTAGACGTCCGAAAGCGCGTTCGCCACGGCGATCTCGCCGTAGGCGTAAGGGTCGTCCACGACCGGCGTGATGAAGTCCACCGTCTGCACGAGGGCTTGCGTCTCGCTGAGGCGGTAGATGCCGGCGTCGTCCAGCGTCCCAAAGCCCACCAGGACGTTCGGGTCACGCGGCACGTTTACGAAGAGGTCTTTCACTGCGGCGTTCAGGTCCCCCGGACCAAGTTTCGCCGCTCACCCCGCGACCGAGACCATCTCGGTCAAGCGCAGGTCTTTGTCTGCCATAAACGTCGTCACCCCCTCCCGTTCCAGAGTCGCAGGTCGCCCGCGCGCTTCGTCACGCCGAGGCTGTCCAGGTGTTCCAGCAGCGGAATGGAGAACTTGCGCGTCGTGCCCAGCGCGGCGTTGAGCTGCGAGACCGTCTGCCCCTCGCCGTCGGACAATGCGGCGCGCAGACGCGCCTCGGCCTGGGCCAGCGCGTCCCGGTGGAACACGACCGTTTTGTTTGTCGTGCGCTCCGTCGTGGGCACCAGCGCCCCCGCCTCCACCAGAAAGTGGTACAGACTCTTGCGACGCCGGTCGCGCTTCAGGACGGCGTCCAGATCCGGCGGGTGGAGGCCGCCCTGCCGGAACTCGGCCTCGATCTCGCGCGCGATCTCGCGCTCCACGGCGGACAGCGCGGCCTCGGGCGAGTAGCCGGACCGGCGTACCAGCCCGTCAAACGCCTCCAGCGCCCCGCCGGCCGTCAGGTCTTCGGTCAGACGGTGGTAGGCCGCCGGTTTCAGGGCGCGCGGCAGGCGGCGGCGCAGCTCCTCCTGCGGCATCCCGCGCCGGGTCGGGTGGGCGGCATGGAACTGCACGACCAGCGCCAGCGTCTGCGCCCGCAGCGTCTCAAACACGTCCGGGGCCAGGACCAAACCGCCGGAACAGAACACGGCAGGCAGGTCAGGCGTCAGGGAGTCGGGGGGGAGTCCGAGGTCGAGCGCCAGTTGCCGCCCGTCGCGCCCCTCCGGCCCCGCCTGACGCAGCTTCTCGCGCAACCGCTCGGCGGGGCTGCCGTGCGCCAGCGTCCGCACCGAACGCAGGACGGCCTCGTCAACGTGCGTATGCTTGAGCGGATACGGGTCCACGATCTGCCCGCCGCCGACCGTCTCGGCAGGGGACGGCGTGCGGATGACGAACGGCTCCCCGGCGGGGACGACGGCGTCTTGCGAGAGCCGGAACTGGACGAAAGCCGTTTCCCCCGCCCCGACCTCCGCCCGCCCCATCGGGTAGACACGCGCCGGGGTTTCATCCGTCCCGGAGTGCAGGACGACGGCCTGCCCGCGCTTGACCGGCTTCTCCGCCGAAGGGAGCAGCGTCAGCTCGGCGTCCAGCAGGCGGGTCGGGCGCAGGGCGCCGACGGTTGCCAGCGTGTCTCCGTGCGCGATGTCGTCCTTCTTGACCCCGCGCAGGTTGACCGCCGTGCGCCAGCCCGGCGGGGCGACCGAAACCGGCTGCCCGTGTACCTCCAGCCCCCGCACCTCGGCCTTCAGCCCGCGCGGCCAGAGTTGGACCGTTTGCCCCACCCGCACCGGCCCGCGCCGCAGGGTCCCCGTCACGATCGTGCCCTGCCCGACCATCGTGAAGGCACGGTCTACCGGCAGGGTGAAGAAGGGCTGTTCACGCGGCGGGGCGGCCTCGGCCAGCAGGTCTTGCAAGGCTGCCGTGATCCCGGCCAGCCCCTCCCCCGTGAGGGCCGAGGCGAACCGCAGGGGCGCGTCCCGCAGGAACGTCCCGCCCAGAAATGTCCGCAGTTCGTCCGCGACCAGCGCCCGCTCGTCTTCGTCCGGCATCAAGTCGCTCTTGGACACGACCACTATGCCCCGCGTGATGCCCAGCAGGCCCATCAGGGCGACGTGCTCTACGGTCTGGGGTTTGACACGCTCGTTGGCGGCGACCACCAAGAGGGCGGCGTCAATGCCGGTCGCCCCCGCGATCATCGTCTTGACGAATTTCTCGTGGCCGGGCACGTCAATCAGGTCCACCTCGCCCCCCGGCAGCGCGACGTGGGCGAAGCCAAGCACGATGGACATGCCCCGCTCCCGCTCTTCCTTGAGCCGGTCCGTCTCCGTCCCCGTCAGCGCCCGGACGAGGGCGGTCTTGCCGTGATCAATGTGGCCGGCGACGCCGACCGTGATGTGTTTTTTCTCTGTCATAGCCTTCGCCCCGACCGGGGCGCTGAGTCCCGACGCGCGGGACCGAGGCGTCTATCAGGCGACCGTCTGCCGGAGCTTCGACCGCCCGCGCTCCTCGTAATCCTGTATGGACGCGACGTTCGCCCGTTCCACATCGGTCAGCATCGCCTCGCGGAACTCGGGATCGGGCTTGTACCACGACTGGCTCTGGAAATACCCCCGCAGCCAGGGGTCCTGAAAGACCTTGCCGTGCCGCGCATAGATCTCGTTCCGCAGCTTACGCGCGTCGTCCGCCGACAGCCCTTGCAGCATAGACTGGGGAAGCGGCTTCTGGGAAAGCTGCTGGTGCAGATCAGCCTCGGCGGCGAGGATCAGGGCGGCGTTCTTCTTCTCAACCGGCGACAGGGCGACCGGGTTCCCCGGCGCGGGGCGCGGCCGATACCACGGCTGGTCGTCGAAGTAGGCTTGCAGCCAGGCTGTGTGGAACCGCGCGCCGTGCCGGGCGAAGATCTCGTTCCGCAGCAGCCGCAGCTCGTACAGGTTCAGGCCGCGCAGCATGGGCGCGGAGATCGGCGACTCCGCGAACAGCCCCATGTCGCCTGGCGCCAGCGCCAGCCGCCGCCCCTGCTTCTGCGCCTTCCCGATCGTCGCCAGATTCGCCCGCTCCGCCGCCGAGAGGTCACTCAAGCGGTAGCCGGCGCGCGGATGATACCAGTAGCGTTCCGCGAAGTAGTCCTGGAGCCAGCGCTGGTCGTCGAACCGCCGCCCGTGCCACGCCTCGATCTCGCCCGCCATGATCTGCCACTCCAAAGGGGAGTGCGGCCCCAGCTCCCGGACCGTCAGCACACGGTTCTGGTTGAACCGTAAGTCTCCTGGCTCCACATGGGCGTGGCGCTTCCACTCGGCCTCTTTGATCAGGTCCATGTTGGCCCGCTCGACCGGGTTCAGGTCCGTCACCCGGTACGCGCCGTTCGGCTTGTACCAGGGCCGCGTCCGCAGGAAGTCCTGGATGACGGCCTCGTCGAAGCGCCGCCCGTGCCGCCCGAAGACCAGCCCGCGCATGTACTTCAAGTCCAGCAGGGTCAGCGGGCGGAGCTGCGCCCGCGTCAGCGTCCGGTGCCGGAAGTCAATGCCCTCATACGGCTTCCAGGCTGTCTGGGCCGCCGCCGGACCGGCCAGGGCCAGCAGCACCAAGAGAAGAACAAACACGCGCCGCATTGTTACCCTCCTCTGCCTTCCTCCACATCACGGAAGGCCCTTGTGATCTCCTGCATCTCGTCCTCACGCACCGTCCGCACGTCCAGGGCCAGCCAGCCGTCCGCCAGCATCCCCACGACCGGCGGGTCGTGCCGCCGCAATGCCGCCGCCAACTCTTCCACGGTCATTGTCTCGGCCCGCACCTGCACCAGTTTCGTCGGCAGCGGGACGGTCGGCAGCGCGCCGCCGCCGGTGTACCCGGCCCCATCATTGAGGCGCGATTGGAGGCCGGGCAGCTTCGCCAGCGCGTTCCGCAGGCGGCGGGCGCGGCGGGTCAGCTCTTCCTTGCCGCGCGACAGCATGTGCAGGACGGGGACGGTCTCGGTCAGCCGCTCCTCGTCCTGGTACAGCCGCAGCGTCGCTTCCAGCGCGGCCAGCGTCAGCTTGTCGGCCCGCAGGGCGCGGAACAGGGGGTGGGCCGCCATGCGGGAAATCGGCTCGGCGCGGCCCAGCAGGATGCCGCACTGCGGCCCCCCAAGCAGCTTGTCGCCGCTGACCATTGCGACATCTACGCCCGCTTTGATTGTCTCCCCGACTGTCGGCTCGTAGGGCAGGCCGAAGCGGGTCACGTCTACCAGGGCGCCGCTGCCCAGGTCGTTCATCACGAGCAGCCCGCGCTCCCGCCCCAGCGCCGCGAGTTCGGCCAGCGGCGCTTCTTCGGTAAAGCCGATGATCTTGTAGTTGCTGGCGTGGACCTTCAGCAACACTTTGGTTTCGGGCGTGACGGCCCGCTCATAGTCCCCGATCCGCGTCTTGTTGGTCGTCCCCACTTCCACCAGCCGCGCGCCGCTCTGGGTAATCACGTCCGGGACCCGGAACCCGCCGCCGATCTCCACCAGTTCCCCGCGCGAGATGACCACCTCGCCGCCCTGCGCTGACGCCGTCAGGGCCAGCAGCACCGCCGCCGCGTTGTTGTTCACGACCAAAGCGGCCTCGGCCCCCGTGAGGCGTTGCAGCAGTTCCTCGATCCGTCCGCCCCGCCCGCCGCGCTTGCCGCTCGCCAGGTCCATCTCCAGATTGGAGTAGTGCCGGGCGGCGCTGGCGACCGCCTCCACGGCGGCTTCAGGCAGGGGCGCGCGGCCCATGTTGGTGTGGATGACGATACCCGTCGCGTTGATGACTCGCCGCAGCCGCCGCAGATCGCTTACCGCCAGCCGCCGCCGGACGGCGGCGAAGAGGTCCGCCTCCTCAAAGGGCGGCGCGGCCTCCCCCGCGAGTACCCTCTGACGCAGGGCGTCTACTTCCGACCGCAAGGAGTCCAGGACGACCGGGCGCGGCAGATCGGCCAGCAGCGCCCGCGCCGCCTCGGTTTGGAGCAGGGCATGGACTTTGGGCAGGAGGCGCAGGCTGGCCTGGTTGTTGTCGGCGGTCGGCATCTATGGCAACCCCGGAATGAATTCCGGGTCTTCGTCAAAGCAGTTGTCCACCTTCGTGGACACAGGATAGGTCTCGCAAGCGACCCTTACGTCCGCGAAGGCGTAGGTTTTATTGGGGTGACAATTGCACTTCTAAAGACCCGGAATTCATTCCGGGGGCCACTGCCATCAATCTTTGAACGGAGCAGGCAATGGGCCGCTGAGGCATTCCACTTCCCCAGCCTCTTCCGGCGTCAGCCACTTCACATGACCGTCTACATAGGAGTAGTTGCCGCCGCCGGAATGCAGGGTGCTTCCGCCGCCTTCCTGTCCACACGAAGATTTTGGGCCAGGGCGGCCGTCATGCCAAACGCCATCAGGCGTAATCCAAACAGCATCTTCATTAAGCCAGATGCTGGAGGGGGTCGCCAGCATGGACTCGTGGACGCCGAACACCTTCTTGGTCGGGTACGGGGGCAAGAAGACGTTCAGCCACGCGGAGTCATATGTGTAGTCAACCGGATAAACACCCGAAACATCGGTGATCCCATCGGCGGGATGGTTTGGGCAACGGAACACTTGAGCATCCTTAACGTAAGGGAACACAGCCTGGGACCATTCGAACAAATAAGCCACCCCGTCCTTATTGACTGTCCCACTGGCAAGCGGGTACCGCCCGCCGTTGTCCTGAACGTACTGCTGCATCGCGAGTGCGATCTGCTTCAGGTTGCTCTGGCAGACCGTCCTGCGGCCCCGCTCCCGCACGCCTGCGAAGACGGGGAACAGGATGGCGGCGAGGGCCGCGACGATGGCGACCACGACGAGCAGTTCGATGAGCGTGAAGCCGGCTCGCTTTGCCTGCTTATGAGTGTTGTTCTGCATCTTGCACCTCCGCCCGTAGATGCTGATATAACGGAACGGCGGGCGGAAAGGGTTCGGCCTTTCGCACGGGTTTCACGGGGCTGAACCCCCGTGCTTTAGACGGGCAACTCCCCGCCTTCGCGGGCAGAAGAGGCGAATGAACAAGTCTTTCTTCACCCGCGAAGGCGGGGGATTGCTCTATTACAGCACGGGGGTTCAGCCCCGTGGCGCCACTTCCTTCTCGTACAGCGCCCCGGCCCAAGCCCCATCTATGAAGTCACCGCAGTGCCGGAAGCCCAGGACCTCATAATAGCGTAGCAACTGCGGGTTCTCCTTCCAGCAGTCCAGACGGATATACGTCCGGCCTCGGTCGGCGATCTGCGCCTGCGCCCACTCCAACAGCCGAACGCCCAGCCCGTGCCCTCGGACGTGGCTGCGGATGGCGAGGGCGTGGACATAGCCGGCGATGTCCGAATAATCGTTCCAGAATGGGTCTTGCCACTCAATCCGCAGGGTGCCGACGAGGCTACGATCCGCCTTTAAGCGGGCGAGGGTGACGTGCTCCAGGCCGATCTGACGCCGCATCTTTTCCCACTCGTGCGGGGGCTGCGGCAAGGCCCACTGCGCGATGCCCCTGGAATGCAGCCAGGCGGCGCACTCGTCGAGGATGCCCATGACGATGGGCAGTTCGTCCGGGAGGGCCGTCTCCAGGAGAACCGGGCCGAGGTCGCTCGGGATGGTGCTCATGCGGCGTCTGGCCTCAGCGGCGGCGGAACGACCACTTCTGGCAGTCGTTGCCCAGCGAGGTCCACAGGCCGACCACAGTCCCGTCAGCCAGCCCGCAGTTGGCGATGTCCAGGACCAGCGTCTTGCCGCTGTTCTTGGACATCACGGTGTACGTCCCATCGTTGTTCTGCGCCAGAAACCAGAGCTGCGAGTCGCGCCCGGCGAACGGGGCCAGCGTGAGCTTCGCGCCCGGTTGGGTGGAGTTGCCGACCACCGTCAGCGCCCTGCCGCCGGTCAGGAGGCTGTAGTAGCCGTCGCCCCCATAGCCCAGCGTCCACTGCTGGCCGACGCCGCCCGTGTCCGGCGCGGTCTGGAGGGCCGCGCTTGCCCCGGCCCCGGCGGCGCTGAGGAGGTCGTGGGTCGCCAGGAACGAGACCATCTTGTATGGGCCGGGGTCCAGGACCGGGCGCGGCCAGCCGTCGCCGTCCCAGGCCAGCCGGTTCAGGTTCACCGTGGTCGCGCCCTTCTTGTCCCGTGCCCACTCGTAGTGGGTGGTCAGCCAGAAGTCGCTGCCCTCGTGCAGAATGCCGACGTGGCCCGGCCCGACCTCGTCGTCCGGGGGCCGTCCGGAGCCGTTATCGGTCACGGAGCCTAGGAACAGCGTGCCGCCGCGCTGCGCCATGTCCTTGCCGCTTCGGTCTAGGTAGGGGCCGGTGACGGCGCGGGAGCGGCCCATGCGGATGTTGTACCGGCTCTTGCTGCCCGCGCAGCAGCTATCCCAGTTGACGAACAGGTAGTAGTAGCCGTCGTGGAAGTAAATATAAGACGCCTCGCCGTCCGACGAGATGGCGTAAGCCGTGGGATTGGCCGCGTCCGCCAGCCCGGTGTTCGGGTCCAATCTAATCAGCTTGATGCCCGAGACGAAGGAGCCGTAAGACAGCCAGGGTAAGCCCGAGGCATCCTCAAACACGCAGGGGTCAATGTCGTTCATGTCCCCGCCGTCGGCGGAGTGGACGACCAGGCCTTGCTCCACCCAGGAGCGCGGGTCCAGCGTCGTGGAGGTCGCCAGCCCGATGCCGGAATTTTTCGTCCCCCAGTGTGAGTAGGCCGAATACAGGTAATACTTTCCGTGGTACAGGTGGATGTCCGGCGCCCAGACGTCGTTCCTGTTGCCGGGGACGGTCTTGGCG
>CAXTWM010000034.1:0-21924 GCA_964247915.1 uncultured Armatimonadales bacterium
GCCAAGGCCTGCGCCTGGGCGGGCAAAACGGCGACGGTGACATGCGCCGGCCCGTTCGCGGGCGTGGACGGCTCGGCGTCGGGCGACGTCTGCGCCCCCACGGCGAGCAGGCGGACGTTTTGCAGGACGGTCCGCGCCTCGGCGGGGCCGCTGCCCGGCTCGTCGGTCGCCAGGATATCCACATGGTCGCCGGGGCGGACGAACTGGTCGGCGCTGTCCGTGGGGTCGAGCGTCACGGTCATGGCGCGCAAGGAGGGCGGCAGGGCGAAGGCCATGCCCAGCGCGGCGCTTGGGGCCGCGACGGACTGCCGGGTGATGGCCGCGCCCGCCCGGATCGGCTCCGTCGTCACCTGGCCGACGAACGCGGCCACGGTCGCGTCGGCCCCGTCCGGCAGATCGGCGGGCGCGGCCTGCCGGACGCGCAGCCAGGCGGCGGAAAGCCGGGTCCGGGCGGGGATGTCGCGGGCGGCGACCACGACCGGGACGAGCGCACGGGCGGCGGGCGAGGCGGTCAAACGCCCGCGCACCAGCAGGAACGCCAGCAGCGCGGCGGCCAGCCCGGCGGCCAGGGCGAGGCTCAACGTCCCCCCGCGCGCCCCCAACAGTCCCGCACCGCGCGGAGCGCGACCTTTCGGCATTTGCAGCTTCGGCGCCTGCGGCCTCGATGGGTTTGGAACAACCTGCATGATTGCCTCACGACTTATTGGAGCAGGGCGGGCGGCGTCTTGCCGCCCGCGCCCGCGCAGGACCCGCCGGACGCCGGCGGGATGGTCAGGCCGACAAAGCGCCCCAGGGCGATGCCGTTGCCGGGCGGCCCTCCGACGGAGAGATAGGGCTGGTCTACGAAAAATAGGGCAAACGCGATGACGGTCGTGTTCCCCTGCTTGTTCTTGACGGTCTGGCTGACGACCGGGACGAGCAGCAGGTGATCCTCGGGATGCACCCCGTCCGGCAGCATCGGATTTCCCGCCGCAAACCAGGTGTCGTAGGTCGCGTAAGTATGGCTGAAGGCCGTGTTGCTGGCCGACAGCCGGGCCGCGAGGTACTGCCGCGTGGAGGTGATATTGTCATAGCCCAGCGGCGGGGTCGGCAGCGTCTGCCCCGCTGAGAGCGTCTGGTCGGACGTCTGCGAGATCGAATTGAAGTAGGTCGCGCCATTCCCGCTGATCAGGAGCGGGTCGAAGCTGCCCGGTGAAGCCAGCTTGCCGGTGTTGTCCCAGACGTTCAGTTTCAGAGTGACCTGACTGCTCACCGGCTGGTAGGCGCCCGGCGTCAGCGTCTTCGCGCCGCTCAACAGCGCGGACACCTGCGCGATGGCGGGGTCCGTGTTCGTCGGGTCATCGCCGATGACGCCGAACGGGGCGACCGGCATCCCCGGCGGCAGGCCGCACACGTTCTGCACGGCGGCCGTCGCGCTGGCCGAGACCGAGAGCGTGTTGGGCACGCCGTCCATCGAGGACGGCGCGTAGCCGATGGCCGGCGCGAAGGAGAGCGGCGCGTTGACGTAGCCGCTCACCGTCACCGATTTGTTGGCGTTCACGGTCGTCGTGCTGCCCCCAAAGGCAGACCCATTGGCGTTGTTGGCCGCCGTCACGGACGCGGCGGCAGCGCCCTCCACGCCGGGGTTCTGTGCCCCGGCCAGCGCGGCGGCGTCGGCGACGTTCTGCGCCCGCTGCCGCGCCGCTTCCATCAGGCCGAGGTCCAGGGCCAGCGCGGCCACGCCGAGCAGCGCGGTCAGCACAAAGACGACGAGCGGGAGCGTTGCGCCGCGTTGACGCTTTCCCTGCCGTTTACTCACGCCGCATCACCAGTTTGGCCGTCAGCGTCTTCGTGCCGCCGGTGAAGAGGTAGGACGTGATCAACGGGTGGCTGTACGTCACGGTCGCGCGGACCAGGCTGACGTTGGATAAGGCGTCGTTCTTCGCCCCGGCATTGCCCAGGGCGACCCAGACCACGCCGTCGGCGCTCTTTTCCAGGACGATGTTGGCGGCGGACAGGGGCAGGCCCGCGCCCCCGCTGACCCCGCGCGCATCGGCGGTCGCCGTCGGGTCTCCCACGGCGGCGGAGCGGACGGCCTCGCGCGCCGCCGCTCCGACCAGCGCCTGGTCCCCGAAGAGCAGGCCCACCTCTATGATGCCGAACAGCAGCAGGCAGAGTAGGCTGCTGACCAGGGTGAACTCCACCAAAGCGGCCCCGCGCTGCCGACGCCGGTTCATGGGACTCCTTCTTTCATGGCAAGGCTCCCCCGTGCAGACGGAAGACCGCGAAGACCGCGCCCAGCGCGACGGCCGGGGCGAGCGGCATCTTGCCGGCCTGGGAGGCGGACGCCAGGGCGCTCACCCCCGCCCGCGCCCGGAGCAGGTGCAGGCCGAGCAGGGCGTTCACGGCCGTCTCCCGCAGGACGCCGCGCCGCGCGGCCCAGGCCAAGGCCAGCAGGCCGCCGGCCAGCATCGTGCCGAGCAGCGTCCAGAGCAGGAAGACGGGTCCCATCAGCGCGCCCACCGCGCCGAGCAGCTTGACGTCGCCCGCCCCCAGGCCGCCCAGGGCGTAGGGGAGCAGGGCCAGGCCGGCGACGGCGATGCCTTCGAGGGACAGGAGCAGGCCCGGCCCGCCGCCGCGCCACCCGTGCCCGGCCAGCCCCAGGACTAGGCCCGCGAGGACCAGGGGGTTGGGTATCCGGTGGGTACGGATGTCGCAGACGGACGCCAGGGCCAGCAGGATCGCGAGGGCCAGCGTCATCGGCGTTTACTTGATGGCGTTGGCGGCGTTGGTCAGCTTGTTGTTCGCGTTGGTGCCGAGCAGCGTCACGGCCCCGATGCAGACGGCGGCGATGAGCGCGACGAGCAGGACGTACTCGACCAGCGTCGCGCCCTCCTCGTCATTCCAGAAGCGGCGGACGGCGGAGCGGAGCGGGGAGACAAAAGCGGTGATCATGGACGTTTCCTTCCTTAGTTTGATCTTCACCGGCCCTCCGTGGCCGGTGCGACAGCGACAAGACTTACCGGGAACGATGCGATGGACGACTGGGGAGGTACTACTTGAGCGCGTCGGAGGCGGTGCCCAGCTTGGCACTGGCATTGGAACCGAGCAGGGTGATGGCGCCGAGGCAGACGGCGGCGATGAGCGCGACCAGGAGGACGTACTCAACGAGCGAGGCCCCGTCTTCCTCCCGCCAAAAGGCACGGCAGAAACGGGCAACGGCCAAGTGCAATGAAGATCGGGCGGGGGCGTGTGTCATTGTTTCTTCCCTGAGTGTGGCGTATCCTAGTCCGTCAGGCTACCTTCCGGCGCGATGAGAACCGGCTGTCGAGTCATTATACAGCAAGAACCCTGCCAAGTCCAGTGTTTTTGCGGGCACGCGAAATTTATTTTTCGGCTCCTGCCCCGTCAGGGGGCGGGGGACGGGATGCCGGGCAGGCTGCGCGCGCCCCCAGCGGAGACGGAGCGGACGGCGAAGAGGTAGTCGTCTTTGGACAGCGGGAGCGTGGCCGTCGCGGCGTTCTCAAATCGCCGGGAGCCGGTCCAGTCGGGGGCGCTCGTCGGACGCCACAGCACTTCGTAGGCCGCCGCGCCGGGCACAGGCCCCCAGGAAAGGGTCGTCTGCGGGCTGAGGTCGGCTTTCAACAGAACATCGGGCGGGGGCGCGGGGGCGGACGCCAGGGAGGCGACCGTGGCGGCGTTGACGCGGGCGACGCGCGCCAGGTAGGCGTAGTCCACGAACTGCGGCAGGTCGCCGTACTGGACGCCTTTCTCGACGCGCACGTCCTGGTGCTGGTGCCGCCAGTCCTCGTTCGGCTCGGTGAAGCGCACGGCGGGGAAGCCGCGCTGGACGAACGGGGCGTGGTCGCCGCCGCGCAGGTAGCGGTCCAGGCGGTAGACGAGGACGACGCCGAAGCCGGGCACATAGCGGCGGTCCGCGTCCAGGACGGCGCGCGCCAGAGTCCGGGCGGGCGTGTCGGCGTCCGTCCCCGCCGATCGTCGGCGGGCCGTCTGGGCGGCTGTTTCCGTCGGGTCAGCCCCCGATGCGAACACGCGGACGTGCGAGTCGTTGTGAATGCCGCCCTGCCCGCGCGAGTTGCCCACGATGTCGTCCGTGATCATCGCCTCCACGTCCCGCTTGCCGTCGGCCATCTCCTGCGCCAGATGGGTCGAGCCGTACAGCCCCTGCTCCTCGCCGGTGACGGCGACGAACTTGATCGTCGCCGGGTAGTGACGCCCCGCCATCAGCCGGGCCAGTTCCAGCGCGATGGCGACGCCCGAAGCGTCGTCGTTCGCCCCCGGCGCATTCCCCTGTGCATTCATCACGTCCGTGACACGCGAGTCGTAGTGCCCGCTGATAATGATGATCCGTTCGGGCGTCGCGTCGCCCGGCAGGGTCGCCACGACGTCCGTCATGCCGACGGGCGCGGGCAGGCGCTCCCCCGCCGGCTGGGTCCAGGTGTCCCGCTCGACGCGCAGCCGCCCCCCGGTGGCCGCCGAGATCGCCCCGAACTGGGCCGCGATCCACCGTACTGCCTGCGCGCTGCCGGTGGGCGAGAGCGTGTGGCGCGTCGGGAAGGCGGCCAGCGTCCGCACGGTGTTTTCCAGCCGGGCCGCCGAGACGCCGTCAACGACCGCCTGCACTCCCGCGTCTTTGTCCGGCGGGGCCGCGCCCGCCGCGCCCGTGGCAAAGGCCAGCGCCGCCCCGACGGCGGCAGGCAGAGAAGAGACTAATTGGCGTGTGGTAGTCATGCGGTCAAACCTATGGGTGAAGCAACCTAGAGCTGAGCCCCTGGGCTTCGGAAGTGCAAGCCCCCACATTCGCAGGGGAAGATTCCGGTCGTTCCGATGCCCGCGAAGGCGGGGATTTGTTCCACTAAAGCCTTGCCCTTCAGGGCAGGGTGCTGAGGCAGTCAGCGCCCGTGCGCCGCCGCACCGACGCCGATCAGCGTGAGCAAGCTCAGGATCGCCATCAGGCCACCCGGCAGGAAGGCACGGGTGCGGACGTAGCGGGCGGCAAAGAAGACGAGCAACCCCAAGGTGAGAGCAAGGGCGAGCGGCAGGCCCCAGGCCTGCCCGTGCTCAGTGCCCCACCCCGCCGCCAGCAGGGCCAGGCCGCCGAGAAGGCCGGCGAACAGCGAGGGGCGGCTGCCGGCGCGGACGAAGCCGAGGACGCCGCCGACCATCACCAGGACGGCGTAGACGATGACGATGAGCGCAGGCGTGTTCATGGGACCATTGTACCCGGTCAGGCCGCGTCCGGTTTCTCCGACAGCGGCTCCCGGCTTTTCGCCCAGGCCGGCAGCAGCAGGATGAGCAGCGCGGCGGGGACCGTCAGGCCCAGCCCCCACCCGTTCATGGCGTGCCAGGCGTAGGCGGCGCTGTGGCCGCCGTGCGGCCCGTAGAAGTCATACAGCGTGCTGCCGAACTTCTCGCCCAGCGCGCCCGCGAGGGCGATGCTGGAAAGGACCAGCCCGTAGACGGTCCCCTCGATGTGCGGCGGACAGGCCCGCGCGGCCAGCGTGTACAGGCAGAGGCCATAGATGATGCTGGAGAACGCCCCGACAAAGGCGACGATCTTCGCGGAAAGGGGGTCGTGCAGACCGAAGTTGATGAGGTACAACGAGCAGTCCAGCGCCCAGGCGCCCCAGGTCACCGCCGCGACCGGCAGTTTCCGCGAGACGGCGGCGAAGAAGAGGATGCCGAGCAGGACTCCGGCGGCGCTGAACTGGCCGAGATCGCCGATGAACTGCTTGGAAAAGTGCAGCGTGTCCACAGAGTAGTAGAGCTTCGCCATGTTGGTGCCGGGCGTGAAGATCAGGTAGAAGACATAGGCGACGACCATCCACAATCCGGGGGACCGGACCGCCTGTTTCAAGGCGGCGACCGTCTGGGCGCGTTCGGCGCGCTTCGCTTCCAGGCGCTCGGCGTGCTCGGTCGGCGTCTCCCGCTCGTGCGGCCGGTGGCTGACCCGCTTCTCGTCAATCAGAAGTGTCAGCGGCAGGGTGAGCAGGGACAGCAAGGCCGCCGTGCGGAAGCAGCGCGCGTAGGACCAGTGCTGGGTCACATACCCGCCCAGATGCGCCGCGAAGAGCAGCGAAAGCAGGTACGGGGTGAACTGCTGGACAGACTGAATGCGCCCCACGGTCCCCGTTCGGTTGCCGACCGTCACCATGACGGCGTCCGCCATGATCATCAGGATGACGCCGCCCGCGACCGTCACGATCACCAGCAGGGCCGTGATCAGATAGGTGTAGCGCTGCATCAGGGAAAGGGCGAAGAAACCCGATGCGCCCAGAAGCGCTGCCAGGGCATAATAGGAGCGCCGGTGGTAGCCCAGCAGCGGGAAGAGGTCCGACCCGGCCCCGACCAGGGGACGCAGGTAGGCGGGGATCGCCAGCAGGATCGCCAGAGTCGCCAGCCCGCTCGCCGAAAGGTGGAGCTGCTCCTTGTAAAGAAACAAAAGCTTCTCCGCTGAAAAGGTGCCGACGAGGGTGCCGACGATCATGGTCGCGGCCATCAGCAGCGCGACGCGCAGGACGGCGCGGCGCTCATCGGGCGGCGCGGCGAGGTCGCGGTCAAGGGTGAGGGTTGCCAAGGGTTTTTCTTTCTATCGCAAAGCGTCAACCCTCGGCGCTGAAAGGCTGCGGACGTGTGATGCCCCCCCTTTCGACGCCCACGCCCGTTTCTCCTGCTACTGCCCCCCGGTATTATCGGGAGCCGCCGGCTTGGCGGCCTGCGGGGACGCCTCCTGGCCCGTGTCGGGCGCAGCGTCCGGCGGCAGGTTGATGATGGCGCCGCGCGGGACGCCGACGATCTCGATGTCCTTGATGTGCCGCGACTTGACCAGGCGCGGGGTCAGGGAGGCGGCGCGGATGTGGGCCGCCTTCGCCTCGGCCTGCGCCTTCAGGACGGACTTCTGGTTGACGATCTGCTGCAACTGCAAGTTGAGCTGGGACAGCTTCAGGTTCTGCTGGGCGGCCAGCCGCGAGCGCAGGGCGACTTTGGTGGCGTCGTCCGGGTAAATGGCCCGGATGCGGACCTCGTCTATGACAATCGAGTCGGGGTTGAACCGGCCGTTGAGTTCCTTCAGCGCATAGGCCGCCGCCGCCTTTTTGCCGTCGCCGCTCATGTTCTGGGCCGTGTTCGCCAGCCCGAAGGCGTCCACGACGGCCTGGCGGAAGGCGGGCCGCAGTTGCAGCTCCTCGAAGTTGCCGAAGTCAGCGAACTGGTTCCGGTATTTGGCGTACAGGGCGATGATGCGCTCCGGGTGGTCCGGGTCCCAGGCGATGTGGTAGGTGACGCTGGTGTCCACCTTCAGGGTGTTGGACGAGAGCGTGTTGACCAGCACGCTGTCGTCCTGCTCGGAGTGCGCGCCCTCGCCCGAGCCTTGCACCATCGTGTAGGTGCGCTCGTAGGTCGGAATCTCGATCAGCTCGTTGCCCGAGAAGGGCGGCTGGGCGTTAAAGCCCGCGTGGCGGACGCGCGGGTCCACGCGGCCCGTGTAGTGGTTGATGACCAGGCCGACGTTGCCGGTCTTGACGACGAACCCGCTGGTGTTGCGGGCGACGAGGAAGGCCCCGACAAGGAGGACCGCGAGGCTGATGAGCAGGGTTTTCATTTGTTTGTCTTATTTGTTGAGCAGACCCATGAGCTGATCGGAGGGCAGATAAAGCTTATGCACCTGGCCCAGCTCCTGGTCCTGGACGTACAGATCGGTCAGCGTGCTGTTTTGCAGCCGGTTGACGGTCGCCTCCGCCGTCGCCTGCTGGAGCAGGGTCTGGTTGTCGAAGCCCTGCTGCTGCAAGGCCAGGCGGGCGTTGTCTATCTCCTGCATCTTGGAGAGCGTCGTGGAAAGGAGGTCTTTGCTGGCCTGGTCCTGCTCGATGCCCCGGATCATCAGGTTGGAGAAGACGACGCCGCGCCCGCCCCACTCGTCATTGAGCGTCTTCAGCGCCTCCGTCTCGGCGCGCTGCTTGCCCGCCGTGGTCAGCGCGGTGGCGGTGTCCATGTCGCCGATGGCGTAGTTGATCGCGCCCTTGACGGCCGGCTCCAGGTTGACGGCCTCAAACTGGCGCAGGTCGGCGAACTGGTCCTGGTAGGCCCGGTACAGGTCGTCGGCCTTGTCGGGGTCAATCCGGTACTGGGCGGACACGTCCACCTGGAGCATGTTGGAGGCGGTGTTGACCTGGACGGCCCCGGTCGGGTCGCCGCTGGTCAGCGACAGCGTCCGCTGCGCGGTCGGGACCTCGATGACCGTCTCCCAAATGCCCTGCCAGTGCGTCCCCGCCGGCATCAGGCTTTTCTCGATCCTGCCCTGGTAGTTGTCTATCACGAGGCCGACATCGCCCGGCGCGATATGGGTCGGGCCAGCCATGTGCCCGCCGCGCTGGAGCGAGAGGTTCAGGAACAGGAACCCGCCCAGGAGCAGTAACCCGAGGATGCCCAGCGCCCGCGTGCGCGGCGAGAGCGGCGGGCTGTGCCTGAGCGTGATCGTCGGTTTCGGTTGAGTCGGCATGGTCTAGCTCTTTCTACTCTCTTGGTACTCCGCCTCCGGCGTCACAAATGAGGCCAGATGGCAATGCGGACAGCCCGTGTCGGGCAGCGGCCCTTTGAACTTCTTGTCGCAGTTCAGGCAGCGGAGCGGCTCGCCCTTCCGCGCCAGCCGCGCCTCACGCTCGGCTTTGGCGCGGGCCGCGTCCGCCTCAGCCCTGTCGCGCGCGACGCTGCCGCGCAGGGACCAGAGCCAAAGACCGACAAAGACCACGCCCAGGGCGAACATCCCATCAAACACCAATTGCATTCTCGTCTCTTTCTCCAATCATAGTGACACGCGAAAGCCGAAAAAGTTGCCGCGCGCGTCATAATCCCTGGAGGACAGGTATAATCGCTGTGTCTCCGTCCCTGGCGAGAAAGGATCTCCTGCATGGACCAACCCATCGCGCCGCTGCCGCCCGGCACGCCCGCGCCCGATTTCACCCTGCCCCAGACCGGCAGCCCCCCTCTTTCCAGCCTGCGCGGGCGGCCCGTCGTCCTGGCTTTCTACCCGTCCGGCTGGGACCCCGCCCGCGCCGTCCAGATGGATCAGTATCACACGATGCTCTCGCAGGCGTTCGCCGACGAGCAGGTGCAGTTCCCACCCCTGACTGATCTCGCGCCCGGCGGCGGGGTCGCGGAGCGGTACGGTGTCGCGGGCCGGCAGGCGCTGTTCGTCGTGGACTCCGCGGGCGTCATCCGCTGGAGCCACGCCGCGCCCACCGGGCTGGCCCCGCGCACCGACAACCTGTTGGCCGCGCTGGACGGCCTGCGTGTCAGGCCACGCCAAGGCGGGCTGTCGCGGCGCGAGTTCTTGGCGGCGACGCTGGCCGCCACATTCGCCCTCGCCCTGCCGCTCGGAGCGGAGCGGGCCTCGGCGCAGGGGGCAGGGACGGTCGCGCCCGGCATGATGGCTTCGCCCCCGGCGGGAACCGTCCCCGTGACGCTCACCGTCAACGGCACCGACCACGTCCTGCTTCTGGACCCGCGCGTGACGCTGCTGGACGCCCTGCGCGAGCGGATCGGCCTGACCGGCTCCAAGAAAGGCTGCGACCAGGGCCAGTGCGGGGCGTGTACGGTCCAGGTGGACGGGCGGAGGATCAACTCCTGCCTGTCTCTGGCCGTCGCCAATGTGGGCAGGAAGATCACGACGGTCGAGGGGCTGGCCCAGGGCGACGCCCTGCACCCGATGCAGGCGGCCTTCCTGTCCCACGACGGCTTTCAGTGCGGCTACTGCACGCCGGGGCAGATCGTGTCCGCCGTGTCCCTGCTGGACGAGTCGATCGGGCCGACCGACGCCGACGTGCGCGAGGCCATGAGCGGCAACCTCTGCCGCTGCGGCGCGTACCCGAACATCCTCGCCGCCATCCAGGAAGTGAGGGGGGCAAAAAATGCACCCGTTTGATTATTCGCAGGCACAGGATGCCGACGCGGCTGTCCGGTCCGTCGCGCCCCGACCCGACGCCAAATTCCTGGCGGGCGGCACCACGCTCATTGACCTGATCAAGCTGCACGTCGAGCGGCCCGCGCACCTGGTAGACGTGAGCGGTCTGCCACTGGCCCGGATCACCGATCTGCCCGGTGGCGGCGTCCGCATCGGCGCCCTGGTGAAGAACAGCGACCTGGCCCACGACCCGCGCATCCAGAAGAATTACCCGGTGCTGTCCGAGGCGCTGCTGTCCGGCGCGTCCCCGCAGCTCCGCAACATGGCGACCACAGCGGGCAACCTGATGCAACGGACGCGCTGCTACTACTTCCGGGACACAGCCACTGCCTGCAACAAGCGCGAGCCGGGGTCGGGCTGCTCCGCGATTGGCGGCTACAACCGAATCCACGCCGTTTTGGGCACGAGCAGCAAGTGCATCGCCTCCCACCCGTCCGACATGTGCGTCGCCTTGGCCGCGCTGGACGCTCAAATCCGGGTGCAGGGGCCGCATGGCGAGCGGGTCATCCCCCTCACCGAGTTTTACATCCCCTACGGCGAAGACCCGGCCAAAGAAACCGTGCTGGAGCACGGCGAACTGATCACGGCCGTGGACCTGCCCGCGCTGCCGTTCGCCGCGCGGTCGCATTATCTCAAAGTCCGAGATCGGGCCTCCTATGCCTTCGCGCTGACCTCCTGCGCCGCCGCGCTGGACGTGCAGGACGGCAGGATCGCTCAGGCCCGCATCGCCCTGGGCGGCGTCGGCACCAAGCCCTGGCGCTCTTTAGAAGCCGAAAAGGCGCTGGTCGGCCACGCGCCCGGCCCGGACGCCTACCGCGCGGCGGGGGAGGCCGCCCTGAAGGGTGCGAAGGGCTACAAGGACAACGCCTTCAAGATAGAACTGGCGAAGCGGACGATCGTCCGCTGCTTGACGACCGTGGGAGGCATGGCATGAGTGAGAAATCTGTCGGCCAGCCGCTGGACCGCGTGGACGGGCGGCTGAAAGTGACCGGCGGGGCACGCTACTCGGCGGAAATGCCCATCGCCAATGTCGCCTACGGCGTCATGGTGATGAGCACGGAGGCCAACGGGAAGATCGCGGCGGTTGACGCCGCAGCCGCAGAGGCGGTGCCGGGCGTGCTGAAGGTCATCACGCCCGCCAACGCCCTGCGGCTGCCCAAGCCGCCGGACACGCCGGGCGCGAAGTCGGGCCGCCCGCAGGAGCGCAAGCTGCAAGTGCTCCAGGACACGGACGTCTTCTACCAGAACCAGCCAGTCGGCGTCGTGGTGGCCGAAACGTTTGAAGCGGCTTCCTACGCCGCGTCCCTGGTCCGGGTCCGGTACGATGCGCAGAAGCCGCGCACCGAAATGGCAAAGGAGAAGAAGCACGCCTACCGGCCCGAGAAGGCTAACCAGGACCCGACGGACTCCCAGCGCGGCGACATCGGGCAGGGCATGGCGCAGGCGTCGGCGCACGTCTCGCAGACCTACCACACGCCGGTCGAGAACCACAACCCGATGGAGCCGCACGCGACCCTGGCCGTCTGGGAGGGGGACAAGCTGACCGTGTACGACGCCACGCAGGGCATCTTCGGCGTTCGGCGCGTCTTGTCCAAAGCGTTTGGGCTGCTGCCGGGCGACGTGCGCGTGGTGACATACTTCCTCGGCGGCGGCTTCGGCTGCAAAGGGTCGGTCTGGTCCCACGTCATCCTGGCGGCGATGGCCGCCCGGCAGGTGGGCCGCCCCGTCAAGCTGGTCCTGACCCGCCAGCACATGTTCGGCCCGGTCGGCTTCCGGCCCCGGACGGAGCAGAAGATTCAGCTCGGTGCGATGAAGGATGGCGCGCTAACCGCCATCGGCCACCACAGCCACTCGCAGACGTCCCTGTTCGACGAGTTCGTCGAGCCGACGGCGGCGGCGACGCGCATCCTTTACAATTCTCCGAATGCCGAGACGTCCCACCGCGTCGTCCGGCTGGACGCAGGGACACCGACCTTCATGCGCGCCCCCGGCGAGGCATCGGGCACGTTCGCCCTCGAATCGGCGATGGACGAGCTGGCGTATGCGCTGAACATGGACCCCATCGCCCTGCGGCTCAAGAACTACGCCGATACGGACCCCGAAGAAGGCAAGCTCTGGTCCTCCAAATCCCTGCGCGCTTGTTACCAAACCGCCTCCGAAAAGTTCGGCTGGAAGGAGCGCACCCCCGCGCCCGGCTCCATGAAGTCGGATGACGGCAAGCTGATCGGCTTGGGCATGGCGACGGCGACGTACCCGGTCCGCCGCAGCCCGTCTTCCGCCCTGGCCCGCCTCCTGCCGGACGGCACGGCCTATGTCCAGGCGGGGACGCAGGACCTAGGCACGGGGACTTATACCGTGATGACCCAGACCGCCGCCGACGCGCTGGGTCTGCCGCCTGAAAAAGTCCGCTTCGAGCTGGGCGACACAGAAATGCCCGAAACGCCGGTTTCGGGCGGGTCGCAGACGGCAGCCAGCACCGGCTCCGCCGTCCATGCGGCCGGGCTGGCCGCTAGGAGCCAGGCCATTGGGCTGGCAGTCGCCGATGCGGCCTCGCCCCTGCACGGGCTGGCCGAGGCCGATGTGGATGTAAAAGAGGGTCGCCTCTTCTCCAAAACGGACCCGGCGAAGGGCGAAACCTATGCGGCCCTGATCGCCCGGCAGAACCTGCCGAAGATCGAGGCGACGATTAAGTCCGCACCCGGCGAGGAGAAGCAGAAGTATTCCATGCACTCCTTCGGCGCGGTCTTCGCCGAGGTACATGTGGACCCGGACTTGGGCGAAATCCGCGTGACGCGGCTGGTCGGCGCGTATGGTGTCGGCAACATCCTGAACGCCAAGACAGCCCGCTCCCAGCTCCTCGGCGGCATCGTCTTCGGCGTGGGCATGGCCCTGCTGGAGCAGACCGTGGCGGACACCCGCACGGGCCGCGTCGTGAACCCGGATCTAGCCGAGTACCACGTCCCCGTCAACGCCGATGTGCCCGACATTGACATCACGTTTGTCCCCGAGAGCGACCCCCACGTCAACCCGCTGGGGGTTAAGGGCATCGGCGAGATCGGCATCACGGGCGTCGTCGCCGCCATCGCCAACGCCGTCTACCATGCCACCGGGAAGCGTGTCCGCGATCTGCCCATCACGCTGGATAAGGTGATGGCCTAGCCCATGAAAGAGCTGCGCGAAATCCTAGACGCCTATGAAGCGACGCGGCGGCAGGGGGAGCCTGCCGCGCTCGCCACGGTCGTCGCCGTCAGCGGGTCGTCGTACCGCCGCCCCGGCGCGCGGATGCTGCTGACGGCGGACGGCTCGGGCGCGGGCGGCGTCAGCGGTGGGTGCCTGGAAAGCGACGTCCTCCAAAGGGCGCGCGCCGTCATGGAGACGGGACGGGCGGACATCGTCACCTATGACACCACGGAAGACGGCGACATCGTGTTCGGCGTCGGCCTGGGCTGCCGGGGCGTTATTCAAATACTCATTGAGCCACTGACAGGCGCGCGGCCTGATTTTGACTTCCTCTCGTCTCTGGCCCGGCGGCGCGAAGACGGCGTCTGCGCGACGGTCTTCCGCAGCGAAGGCGAAGCGCGGGCGCGGCTGGGCGACCGGCTGCTGCTGTCACAGGCGGGTGGCGTCTACGACGGGCTGGCCGACGCGGACTTAGCTGCGCGCGTCCGCTCGGATGCCGAGGCCGTGCTGACATCGGGCAAATCGGGAGTGCGGGAATATCCAACGCTTAACGGCTCCGCGGCCGTTTTCCTGGAAGCGATCACTCCCCCGCAGTCGCTCGTCATCTTTGGGGCCGGGCACGACGCGCCACCCCTGGTTCGGCTGGCGAAAGAACTAGGCTGGCACGTCACCGTCGCCGATGCGCGCCCGGCCTATGCAGTGCCCGAACGCTTCCCCCAGGCCGACGCCGTGCTCGTCTGCCCGCCCGAGGAAGCCGCCTCACGGCTCCCCCTGGACGCGCGGGCGGCGGTCGTGCTGATGACCCACAATTACCTGCACGACCGGGCGCTGCTGGAACAGTGGCTGCCTGCCCCTGTTCGCTATCTCGGCGTCCTCGGCCCCAAGCGCCGCACGGAGCGCCTGCTGGCGGACCTGTCGCCGGGCGTGGTGACGGACGAAGCCTTGTCGCGCCTGCACAGTCCCGTCGGCCTGGACATCGGCGCGGACACGCCGGAAACCATCGCGCTTTCAATCATCGCCGGCATTCAAGCCGTGGCGGCGGGGCGGCCCGGCGGCTTCCTGCGCGACCGATCCGGGCCTATCTACCCGCCCGAGCCTCCTCCCCCGCCGACGCCGAGCGGCATCCTGCCTTTCTGCGGGATCACCGCCCCATGACGGACGGAGTCGGCTTGATCCTCCTCGCCGCCGGTGGATCATCCCGGCTGGGGCACCCTAAGCAATTGTTGCCCTATCGGGGCCGGACGCTCCTGCGCCATGCCGCCCAGACCGCCCTGCTTTCCGCCTGCCGCCCCGTCGTCGTCGTGCTGGGTGCCCAGCCCGAACTTATGCGTTCGGAACTGGCCGGGCTGGACGTGCTGGTCGCAGACAACCCCGATTGGGAAGCGGGCATGGGGACCTCGATCCGTGCCGGGCTGGCCTCCCTGGAAGCGTCCGCAGATGTGGCGGGCGTCGTCCTAATGCTCTGTGACCAGCCGCTCATTGCCCCCGACGCCCCTGACGCGCTGGTCAGAGCCTCTGCCGCCACCGGCAGCCGCCTCGTCGCCTCCGAATACGGCGGCACACGCGGCGTCCCCGCTTTCTTCAGCCGCGCCCTGTTCCCCGAAATCCGCGCCCTGCCGGACGCGCACGGGGCCAAGCCCCTCCTCGCCCGCCATGAGGCCGAAACGGTCGCCCTGTCCCTGCCCGCGGGCGTCTGGGACGTAGACACCGAGGCGGATTACGAGCGGCTGCGGTCGCAGGAGCAAGCCCCGTGACATCCCGCCGCATCCGGCCCCTGGCGCTGTGCTTGTTCCGGCACGAGGGCCGCATCCTTGTCAGCACGGCTTATGACACGGTGAAGCAGGAGCACTATTGCCGCCCGCTGGGCGGCGGCATTGAGTTCGGGGAGCGCGGCGACCAGACGATCGTGCGCGAGATACGGGAGGAGTTGGGAGCGGAGATCGAGGGTGTGCGCTGGCTGGGGACGTTGGAGAACCTGTTCACCTGCGAGGGCGAACCGGGCCACGAAATCGTGCTGATCTTTGACGCCGTGTTTGCCGACCGCTCGCTGTACGGCCGGGCGGTCCTGCACGGGCACGAGCGGGACGCCCCCGTCCAGTCGTTCACGGCGGAATGGAAATCGCTCGACGAACTGGCGGTCGGCCCCGCCCGGCTGGTGCCGGAAGGGCTGATGGCGCTCCTGCTCCCCGGAGGCATTGGGGGGCCTCAGTCCGTTTGAATGACCAGCACAAGACCGGGGTCGGACTTGTCGCCCGGCGTGGCGGCGCTGCGGCCGATCCAATCAATCACGGCACCCGGAACCACAATATGACTGCCCGAGACGTGAACAAGGTGAGTGACATCCTGCGGAACGTCGCCGGCCAAGTCCTGCGCGAGTACGCGGTGCCCGGTCATGGGTTTGTCGAAAACCAGAGTCAAAGAGTGATAGCGACCGAAGATGCCGACTGGACCCGAATAGCGTCCGACTTGCAGTGTGACATCGGCTACTTCGCCAGTAATCCACCGGCGATCCGTCGCACTCGGGCAGAGCGTTCGCCCCAATGTCGCCACTGCCACAGCCCCGTTGGGATTGCGCGACGCGACGACGAAGGGTTTGATGCTGCCGGATGCCAGCGTGACCTTCGGCAAGGCAAGCCCCCGCGTCACGGCCGCCGGGGCCGTTACGGAAAGCTGCTGACCGGCGGCGAGACGCCAAGACTCGTCTTTCAGGAACAGCCAGTTGTCCGTCAACTGTTCGGAAGATGTCACCACCGGGTTCGCGCCCACGGCGAACGACGGCGCGATCCGGTGCCACCGCACGGCCCGAACAACTTCATCGGTACAATGCTTCAGGTCGCGGGTGAGCGGCGGGAACACGAAATCCTGACGTCCGCTCGGCAGATTGCCGGCCAAGCTGTGCCGCATAACGCCGTAGCAGCAGCCCAGGGCGGCTCCCAGGTACACTTCATCCTCGCAGTTGATCTGCCCCTTCGCCGGCGGCACCGCTTGGTACTGCAACTCGCTCACGACCCGGCCGAGCGTTTGCGGGACTGATACCAGCGCGTCGACGTCATACGTCCGGTAGGTGTCTCCCCAGGTGATCGAGTGCGGGACCATGGCCGTTTCAATGGTCAGTTCAGGGGCCGTCTGCCGGCCCAGCTCCGTCAGATGGCGCCGCCAGGCTTCGTCCCGGCTGTTGTTGCCATAGTCCACCTTCCAATAGGCGACTCCACTAGTTCGCATCCAGTCCAGCCGCTGCGTCCAAAAGTCGTCCGTCTTGGCGTCCGCCCTCATCCATAAGCCCAAGCCGTGCCACCCGCTTCTCTTCACCGCCTCCGAGAGCTTCTGGAAGTTCTCCGGCTGGGTCCCGGCGGCGTAAGAAGGGAATCTGCCGGGGACCACCCTGACATCCTCATCCGGCAGATCCCACCCTTCGTCCATCAGGAAGTAAAGGTCCCGTCGGACCTTTGGGTACTGCCCGAGCCAGTTCTGATTAGGCCCCTGCCCAAACAACTGGCTTTCCTGAACGGCGTCTTTCTGCGAGCCTGTTTGGGTGCCCTTGGCATAACTCGCAGAGTACCCCTGGATGTTCCATGTGCAGAAATAATCAGGGGATGAATCCACGGTCGTGGGGACGAGGCTGTGGAGTTTAGGAGCGGCCATACAGGGAGGCGAAAAGTGGGAACCGGTGAGAAGCATGACGACAGCGGCCAGTGACGGAAGCTGGGGTCGCTTGATTCGCAAACCAAGCGAACAGGAATCACTGTAATCGGATGTCAAACTCATCAGAACTTCATGCCTAAATTGGCGGTGGCGTTGTAGTCCGACGGGGAGGCAGAGGACTGCTTGCGCTTGCCGTTCAGGGACAGGCTGAAGCGATCACCGAGGTTGTGGGTGAAGCCGACGGTGTACGCGACCGATTGGGACGTAGACGGGTCCAGCGCATTCTGGCGGGTCTGGAAGCCGACTGTAAGCTGGGTGGCGGCGGAGAAGCGCAGGCCCAGGTCGGCGTGGATCGTCTGCTCAGTGTCGGGCGTGTCGTAGCGGCGGGACCAGTCGTAGCCGCCGGACAGGCCCAGGGCGCCGAAGGTGGTTTCCAGGCCAAGCCCCTTGCGGGCCAATCGCTGGAGGGTGTCGTTGTCGTCGGGGTTCTGCGCGTAGGTCCCGACCAGTCTCACCGACTTGAAGGGGGACAGGGCGACGCGGGCCGCACCCGTGTCGAAGAGGTCCTGGGGGGCGGTGTCGCTCGCGGGCGCCAGGCGGCTCTTGTAGCTGCCCGAAAACTCCAGAAACGACAGCGGGTGGAGGGCGCCGTTGACCGAAGCGACCGCCGTGCCCAGCCTGTCCGGCGACCCGTCCGTTCCCTTCTGGCGCAGGGCCAGGCCCGCGCCGAACTGGACGGTCGGGTGCGGGTTCAGCGAGAGCTGGACGGATTGCTGGTCGGTCGTCGCCGCTCCAAGCCGCGACTGCGCCGCCGAGGTTTCGAGCGAGACTGTCTTCGTGGGCGTCAGGACCGTCTTGAGGCTGAGGGTCTGGCTGTCCCCCGCCGTGCTGGGGGCGTTTTTGCCGTCATAAGAGGCGCTGACTTCCAGCTTGGTCGTCGGGTGCGAGTCCACCGAGAGGCCCTGTGTCTGGGTCGTGCCGCTCGTCCCCGCCGCGTTCTGGGCCAGCGTGGCTCCGAGCTTCGTCTTGTCGCTCGGCGTCACGGTCAGCGCGACGGACATGTTCTGGGTCGCGCCGGTCGGGGGGCCGTCGGTCGGGTCCAATTGGCGGAAGTCCACCTGCGCCTGCACGGTCTTGGTGGGCGAGAGGCGGCTGCTCAGGGTCAAGGTTTGCTGCCCGGCGCGCAGGCTGTCGTCGGAGGCGTTTTCCAGGCTGACACCGGCGCGGGAGAAGCCGAACGAGAACAAGGCCCAATCCGCCGCCGTCGTGGACCCGGCGACCGACAGCCCCATCCGCTTGGAGGCGGCTTCCGTGTCGCCGCCCGCGCCTTTGCCGGGCGCGGCAGCGGTGACGGGGGTGTAGAAAAAGTGGGACGACAGTTGGGCGTTGTGGCTGCCCTGCCAGCCCGCCCCGACGCCCAGGGTCAGGTCGCCGCTCGTGTCCTGGCCCTGTTTTCCTAGCGCATCCACTGAGAAATAGCCGTGTTCGCCGCGCAGCAGGTCTACCGAAAGCGGGATCGTGCGCCCGCTGTCGTTGCGCTGCGCCTGGGACGGGTCCGGCTCATAAGTGACGGCGGCGGCGGACCGGGCCGGGAGGTCGCGGGTGAAGGTGAGGGTGCCGTTGTCGGCGTCCAGGGTGTAATCCAGCCCGCGCAGTTGGGGCAGGCCGTTGACGGTCACGCTCTCGGTGCCCGTCTGGATGTGCTTCCAGCTCAGGGGGAACGGGCCGGGCGTGCCGTTGCCCAAGCAGATGTCCTGCACCGGCAGGGCGGCGCACGCGCCGGGGAGCGCGAGGAGCAGGCCGAGGGTGGTTAGAAGAGCGGAACGGGAACGCATGGCGGTCGAGGTCTCCATGCCGTTAGAGTGTGCGAAGGGCTGTTTGTTTCAAAAGATCAGGCGGACGCCGTTTCCGGCGTCCGCCTGTCTCTTACGTCACGATTTGGGATCGTAGACGTAGAACGTGTTGTTCGGCAGCGTCTGCACCGAGTAACCGGCGCTCTTCGCCATCGCCTGGAGCGGGGTCCCGGCGTCCGACGCGGAGAAGTCGCCGGAGAAGGTCTGCGTGGGGATGGCGTCGGCGTCCACCACGACGGTCGCGCCGTAGTGGGCGGCGACGGCCTGCATGGCGTCCAGGAAATTCGCGCCGGCGGGAGCCGCCGTCGCCGGGTTGGCGTCGCCGAAGGGCCGGAAGACGACCTCGGTGCCGGCCTCCTGCTTGGGGTCGTCCGGCGTCCACTGCACCAGCAGGTTCAGCGTCGAGCCGGCGGGCGGCGCTTGCAGCGGGGCGATGGGGATCGAAATTCCCATGTTGTTGGTCAGGTGCTCCGCCTTCAATGCGGGCGTCGCCTCGCCCAGATGCGCCGGGTCCGTGATCTGCTCGGTCGCGGTCACGACGTAGGCGCTGACCGTGGCGGCGGGGACCTTGGCCGGCAGGTGCAGGTGGAACGTCTGGTAACTGCTGTTGTTCGCCCCAGGCTCCAGGTCTACCTTCTGAATGACGGCGGGGTCCATCGGTGCCGTCACCGACGGCCCATTCGGCAGGATGCCGCTTTGCTGGGCGCCGCCGACCGGATGGAAGACGAGTACGCCAACGAGCGCCGCCGCAGCCAGGCCCGCCAGCGCGCCGCCCGTCATGCGCCGGTGCGGGACGGTCGAGAACCAGCCGGTGACGGTGCCGGCGGCGCGCGTGCTGAACGTCGTTTCGCGCCGGTTCTGTTCCGCCGCGACTCGTTCCAGGATGTTGGCCCGGAAGCCCAGTGGGACGTCCACATCCGCTTCCAGCGGCTGCTCCAGCAGGGTGTAGACCCGCGTAAAGCGCGCATAGTCGGCGCGAGCCGACGGGTCCGCCTCGAAGTGCTGCTCCAGTGCCTGCCGCAGCGCAGGGGCGAGCGCCCCTTCCGCGTAGTCCGAGTAAAGCTCCTGCGCCCTTTCCTGTTTCATGGGTGTCTGTCCTTGCGTCCTACAACGTGCGTCCTAAAAATGATGGCTTGGGGCGGGGCGTGAGCCTGCCCGCGTTTCTGACGGCGCTCCTAGTTGAAAAGTTCCCGGATGCCGGACAGTTTTTCTTTCAGGGCGAGTCGGGCGCGGTTCAGGCGGCTCTTGACCGTGCCGATGGGCAGGTCCATGATCTCGGCGATCTCCTCATAAGATTTCTGCTGGCCGTGGTAGAGCGTCACCATCGCGCGCTGGTACTCGGGCAGGCCGCCGATGGCCTGCTGGAGCAGCTGGGCGCGCTCGCTTTCTTCCAGCACGGCTTCGGGCGTCGGGGACGGGTCCTCGATCTGGCGGGCGACGCTGGACTCGTCGAGTTCCAGGTACTCATCGAGCGAGGCGTGCGGGTGCGCCTTGGCGCGCTTGCGTTCGTCGAGGAAGACGTTGGTGGTGATTCGGAACAGCCAGGTGGAGAAGGACGCATCGCCGCGAAAGGTGCCGATGGCGTTGAAGACGCGCAGGAAGGCGTCCTGCGCCACATCGTTGGCGTCGTCGTAGTTGCCCGTCAGCCGGTACGCGAAGTTGTAGACCTGCTTCTCGTACTTGCGGACCAGATCGTTGAAGGCCGCGAGGTCGCCGCGCTTGCAGCGCTCGATGAGCGCCTTTTCTTCGGCGGAGACCGCCGCGCGGGGCCTGGCCGGGCGGGGCGCCACGTCATCCATACTTCACTTCAATCCTCGGCGGCGTCGGAGAGAACATCATCAGAGGGAACATTACTCGGTGGTTTTACCCAGCGCGCGCTCCCTTTACGCCTGTTTGTGCCTGTCGCCCTCGCTGGAATCAGTATGACGCGCGGGGGGCGGGTTGTCAAGCGGAACCGAGTCGTTTTTGCGGGCGGTTAAAACCGCAGCAACAAAGGCACAAAGTCTGCCTTCGCAGACTGAAGATAGTGTCCCATCTTAACCTGCGGAGGCAGGTTTTGTGCTCTTGTTGCCGCGACTTCAGTCGCCCGCAAAGAACGGAAAAAGGAGTTTCGCACCGCGCCGACGAATGGTGGGGGCAGAGGAATCAACGATGACAACCGAACAAACCATTGCCCCAGACGAAACCGACGGGAACGCGCTGCCGCGCAGCACCCCGGAGGCGCAGGGGCTTCCCTCGTCCGCCGTGCTCGCCCTCGTGGACGAGGCGGAGCGCAAGGACCTGGGGCTGCATTCCCTGATGGTCCTGCGGCACGGGCAGGTCGTCGCCGAGGGCTGGTGGGACCCGTATGGCCCGACCGACCCGCACATGCTGTTCTCGCTGTCCAAGAGCTTTTGTTCCACGGCGGCGGGCCTGGCCGTGGCCGAGGGCAGACTGTCGCTCGACGACACCGTCCTGTCCTTCTTCCCCGACGAGGCCCCCGCCGACCCCGACCCGAACCTGACGGCCATGCGCCTGCGCCACCTGCTGTCCATGTCCACGGGGCACGACCAGGACACGACGGGGCGATTGCGGGACGCGGCGGACGGCGATTGGGTGCGGGCTTTCCTCGCACAGCCCGTAGAGCACACGCCCGGCACGCACTTCGTCTACAACAGCGGCGCGACCTACATGGTCTCGGCCATCGTCCAGAAGGTGACGGGGCAGACCGTCCTGGACTACCTCGGCCCGCGCCTCTTCGGGCCGCTGGGCATCACGGGCCAGACCTGGGAAAGCAGCCCGCAGGGGGTCAGCGTCGGCGGCTGGGGACTGAACATCACGACCGAAGACATCGCCCGCTTCGGCCTCCTGTACCTCCAGGAAGGCGTCTGGCGCGGCGAGCGCCTGCTGCCCGCCTCGTGGGTGGCCGAAGCGACCTCGGCCCAGGTCTCCAACGGCGATGACCCGAACAGCGACTGGGCGCAGGGCTACGGCTTCCAGTTCTGGCGCTGCCGCCACGACGCCTACCGGGGCGACGGCGCGTTCGGCCAGCTCTGCGTGGTCCTGCCGGCGCAGGACGCGGTGGTGGCGATCACGGCGGGCACGCGCGACCTGGGCGGGGTGCTGAATCTGATCTGGGACCACCTGCTGCCCGCGATGGCGCCAAGCTCCCTGCCCGAAGACCGACAAGCGCAGGAACAACTGCGGGCGCGGCTGGCCGGCCTATCCTTGCGCGCGCCGGACGGCGCGCGAACGTCTCAAACGGCTGCGACCGTTTCGGGCCAGACATATGCCTTTGCTGCCGGCGACGCC
>CAXTWM010000035.1:0-21850 GCA_964247915.1 uncultured Armatimonadales bacterium
CCCCGCGCGGGGCAGGCCGGGGGGCCGGCGGTGGGGGGCCGGGGGGGGGGGGGGGGGGGGGCGGGCGGGGGGGACGCTGGCCGGGGCCTGCCTGGAGGCCGCCCTGATCTGCGCCCGCCTGCGCCGCCGGGGGGTCTCCCCCTGGCCGCGCTGGCAGCCGATGGATTCGGATCTGCGTCAGGTGCTGCGCCAGTACGCGCCGATGGCGATGGCGGCGGCGGCCTTCAACGGCATGGGACTGATTGACCAGGCGGTCGCGGCCCGCCTGGGTCCGGGCAGCGTCGCCGCGCTCGCCTACGGCACGCGGATGGTCCTCATGGCGTGCAGCGTGACCTCGAACGCCATGAGCACCTGCGCCCTGCCGCACTTCTCGCGCCTGGCGGCCGGCGGCGACTGGCGAGCCGTGCGCGGGGACCTGAAATCCTACTCGCTGCTGACGCTGCTGGCCCTAGTGCCGCTGGCGGGGCTGATGGCGCACTGGTCGCTCCCCCTCGTGCGGCTCGGCTTCCAGCGGGGCGCGTTCACCGCCGAGGACACGCGGATCGTCAGCCATGTGCAGGCGTGTTTCGCGCTCCAGATTCCCTTTTTCACGCTGGGGATGATGTACCTGCGCTTGATCTCCGCCCTGAAGCGCAACGACCGCATCTTCCTGGTGTTCTCGGCCAACGTCGTCCTGAACCTGGCCCTGGACCTCCTGGGCGCGCGCTGGTTCGGCGTGGCGGGCATCGCGGCCTCCACCACCCTGGTGTCGGCGGTCTCGGCGGGGGCCTTCTACCTGTTCCTGCTCCGGGCCATCCCGAGCGCGACGGACTCAAAGGAGGCGGCATGAGCGACTGGATGACGTGGGCGAACGCCCGCAAGTTGCTGACCTACCGGCCCGCGCCTCGGGCGCTGGTCGCGCTCACCCTGTCGCTCCGCTGGCGCGCGCTGGTCTCGCCCGCCGCCGACATCACCTACCCCTTCCGCCTGCGGCTGGGGCGCGGCGTCCGGCTGGGCCGGTGCCGGATTCACTGCTCCGGCCCGGTGACGCTGGGGGACGGGGTCTTCATCCACGACGGCGTGATCCTGAACGCCTCAGGCGGCGAGATCGTGGTCGGCGAGCGGGTGGAGATCAACCCGTACTGCGTCCTGTACGGCACGGGCGGGCTGCGGATCGGCCGGGACACGGGGATCGCGGCCCACACCGTGATCGTGCCCTCGAACCACGGGTTCGACGACCTGGAGGTGCCCATGATGCGCCAGCCGATGCGGAAGGCCGGCATCTCGGTCGCCGAGAACGTCTGGATCGGGGCGGGCTGCGTCATCCTCGACGGCGTCTCGGTCGGCGAGGGCGCGGTCGTGGGGGCGGGGGCCGTGGTCACGCGCGACGTGGGCCGCGAGGACGTCGTCGGCGGCGTCCCCGCCCGCGTCATCAAAAACCGCCGCCGCGAGGCGGCCCGCCGGGACGCGGTGGTGGGAGCCGGGGGAAGGCGATGAGTCAACCCGTGGGAGAAATGCGGCTCACGGATGAGGCGTTCTGGGAGCAGTTCTGGGCGCCGGTGCGGATTCCCGCGCGGGTCAACCGGCTCGCCTCGTTCGACCGCTGCATGAGCCGCGTGTTCCGCCGGTTCCTGGCGGGCGGCGAGGGGAAGACGCTGATCGAGGTCGGGGCGGCCCCAGGGCGCTGGCTGGTCTTCTTCCGCGAGAAGATGGGCTACGCGGTGGACGGGATCGAATACATCCCGTCGTCGTGCCGCAAGGCCAAGGAGAATCTGGCGGCCTGCGGGGCGGACGGCAGGATCTTCCAGCAGGACTTCTTTCACAACGACCTGCCCCGGCACTCCTACGACGTGGTCCTGTCGCTCGGGTTCATCGAGCACTTCGCCGATCCCGGCCCCGCCGTGGAGGGCCACGTCGCCCTGCTCAAGCCCGGCGGCCTGCTGGTGATGGGCGTCCCGAACCTGCGCGGGCTGCACGGGGCGGTGTGCCGCCTCACCGACCGCCCGACACTGGCGGCGCACAACACGGACACGATGAGGGTCCCCTTCTTCCAGGGCCTGGCGGTGCGGCACGCGCTGTCGCCCCTGTGGATCGGGTACACCGGCGGGCCGAGTCCGGGCCTCATCTCCGTGGCCGACGTCCCCTCGGAGGGGAGGGGCGGGGCCGCCGCCCGGCGGCGACACCGGCGCGTCCTGTTCCTGCGGTTCGTCCTGCGCCTGCTGCGGTACGTCCGCAGCGGCCTCCCGCCGCTGGACTACCTGAACGGCCCGCTGCTCGGCAGCTACCTGGTAGGCGTCTACCGGTACACCCCCCGGCACGAGGAACGGGGCGAAGGATACGCAGAAGAACGGACGAATGAAACGGCCCGCGCGGCGGGCGTTCTACAGACGGCGTAACAGAGAGGACGGAACACTATGATTCAGCAGACGATAGAGCCACGGGTCACACAAGATCAGCGGACCACCGATCACCGGACCACGGAGCACCCGAGGCCGGGCGGGTTCCCCCCGATGCCGGAATGGATGTCCGGGGTCATCTGCCCGGCCTGCCACGGCGAGCTGGAAGGGGACGGCGACCGGCTGCGCTGCCGCAGCCGCGCCTGCCGGGCCGAGTACCCCCTCGTGGACGGCGTCCCCGTCCTCATCAACGAGGCCAACAGCGTGTTCTCGATCTCCGATTTCGAGAAGCACGACGACACCTTCTTCAAGGCGCCCGAAAGCAGGCTGTTCGCCCTGGGCATGAAGCTGGTGCGCCGCCTCCCCAGCATCGGCGACAGCGTCGGCGCCCGCGAGCGGTACGCCGAGATGGCCCGGCTCCTGCTGGCCGAGACCCCCAACCCCGTGGTACTGGTCGTCGGGGGCAGCATCGCCGGGCAGGGCATGGCGGAGTTCCTGCAAAACCCCGCCATCCGCTTCGTCGAGACCGACGTCTCGTGGGGGCCGCGCACCCGGATGATCTGCGACGGCCACGACCTGCCGTTCCGCGACGGCACGTTCGACGGCGTCATCGCCCAGGCCGTCCTGGAGCATGTGGTGGACCCGCACCGCTGCGTGGACGAGATGCACCGCGTCCTGAAGGGCCGGGGGATCGCCTACGCCGAGACGCCGTTCATGCAGCAGGTGCATGGGGGCCGGTACGACTTCCTGCGCTTCACGCACCTGGGGCACCGGCGCCTGTTCCGGCGCTTCACCGAGATCGGGAGCGGCGTGGCGTGCGGGCCGGGCATGGCCCTGGCCTGGGCCTGGCGCTACTTCGCCCTCAGCCTGGTCACGTCGCGGACGGCCCGCGCGCTGACCTACCTCGTGACGCAGCCGACCTCGTTCTGGCTGAAGTATTTCGACAAGCACCTGGTCGGGAAGCCGGGGGCGTTCGACGCCGCCTCCGGCTACTACTTCCTGGGCCGCCGCAGCGACGGCGTCCTGCCCGACCGCGAGCTGATCCAGCTCTACCGGGGCGGGCACCGCTAGGGGGTCTGAGTCCCCTGAAGTCATCCCATGGGTCTCCGGCAGCGTCCCCCAGAATGAATTCCGGGTCTCCGCAAGTGCAGTTGTCACCCCAATAAAGCCTTCACCTGCGTGGACAGAAGACAAGGCTCGGGAGCAGGTCCTTAGTTCAGAAGGTCCTCCGTCCGCGAAGGCGGACGGTCGCAAGGCTAAAGACCCGGAATTCATTCCGGGGCCGGGCAACCACCGCTAGGGGGTTCAGCCCCTCGGCTTTTTCGCATAAACACTCGGGCAGCCGAGGAAAGGTCGTTCGCTGTTATGAAAATCCTCCACCTGATCACCGGCCTGAAAACGGGCGGGGCGGAGATGATGCTGTATAAGGTCCTCGCGCACATGGACCCGAGCGCGTTCCAAAACGAGGTCGTCTCGATGACGGGCGGCGGCGAGATCGGCCGGCGCATCGAGGGCCTGGGCATCCCGGTGAGCGCGCTCGGCATGGCGCCGGGCGTGCCCTCGCCCCTCGCGGTCGTCCGGCTGGCGGGCATGATCCGCCGGACGCGGCCCGACGTCCTCCAGACCTGGATGTACCACGCGGACCTGCTGGGGGGGCTGGCGGGCCGGCTCGCGGGCGTCCCCGTGCTGTGGAACATCCGCAACTCGGGGCTTGAGCCGCACCTGACCAAGCGGAGCACGATTCGGATCGCCGGGGTGTGCCGCCGGCTCGCCCGCCGGCTGCCCGCGCGCATCGTCTGCTGCTCGGAGCGCGCCGTCGGCCTCCATGTGGACTTCGGCTACCCGCCGGAGAAGATGACGGTGATCCCCAACGGGTTCACCCTGGACTCGTTCCGGCCCGACCCCGAGGCCCGCGCCCGCGTGCGGGGCGAACTGGGCTTCCCGCCCGACGCGCCCCTGATCGGGTACATGGCGCGCTTCGACCCGACCAAAGACCATCCGAACTTCTTCCGCGCCGCCGCCCTCCTCGGTCGGGACCACCCGGAGGCGCACTTCCTGCTGTGCGGCAAGGGGATCACGGAAGACAACCCGGCCCTGGCCGACGGCATCAAGGAGGCCGGGCTGGGCGGCCGCTGCCACCTGCTGGGGCTGCGGGCGGACGTGCCCGCCCTGACGGCGGCCCTGGACATCGCGGCGTCCTCGTCTGCGGGGGAGGGCTTCCCCAACGCGGTCGGCGAGGCGATGGCCTGCGGCGTCCCGTGCGCGGTGACGGACGTGGGCGATTCGGCCCTGCTGGTGGGCGACACGGGCCGCGTCGTGCCCCGTCGGGACGCCGACGCGCTGGCCCAGTCGTGGCGGGACCTACTGGACATGGACGGCGGGGAGCGGCAGAAACTGGGCGCGGCGGCCCGGCGGCGCGTGGAGACTCACTTCGACATCCGCGCCGTCGCGGCCCGCTACGGGCGGCTTTACGAGGAAACGGCGGAAAAAGAAAGGGCACCAAGATTATGTGCGGCTTGACCGGATTCTGGGAGACGTCGGGGCGGCGGACCGAAGCCGACCTGTGCCGGACCGTGCAGGGGATGGCCGGGACACTGCACCACCGTGGGCCGGACGACGGCGGTGAGTGGGCGGACGCGCGGGCCGGGGTCGCCCTGGGCTTCCGGCGGCTCGCCATCGTGGACCTGTCTCCAGCAGGGCACCAGCCGATGACGTCCGCCTCGGAGCGCTACGTCATCGCCTTCAACGGCGAGGTTTATAATTTCGCGGCCCTGCGCCGGGAGCTGGCGGCGCAAAACGCCGCCCCCGCCTTCCGGGGAGGTTCGGACACCGAGGTCATGCTGGCCGCCATTGAAGCCTGGGGGCTGGAAGCGGCCGTCAAGCGCTTCGTGGGCATGTTCGCCTTCGCGCTGTGGGACCGGCAGGAGCGCGCCCTGCACCTGGTCCGCGACCGGCTCGGCATCAAGCCGCTGTACTACGGCTGGGCGGGGGACACCCTGCTGTTCGGCTCGGAACTCAAGGCGCTGCGGGCGCACCCTGCGTTCCGCCCAGAGATAGACCGCGACGTCCTGACGCTGCTGCTGCGCCACTCCTACATCCCCGCTCCCTACAGCATCTACAAGGGCGTCCGCAAGCTGCCTCCCGGCACGATCCTGAGCCTGCGCGGGGCGGGGGACGCGCAGCCGGCCCCCTACTGGTCGGCGCGGGACGCGGCGGCGGCGGGGCTGGCGGACCCGTTCACCGGCTCGGATTCGGAGGCGGCGGACGGGCTGGACGCCCTGCTGCGCGAGGCGGTCGGGCTGCGGATGGTCGCCGACGTCCCCCTGGGGGCGTTCCTGTCCGGCGGCGTGGATTCGAGCGCTGTGGTGGCCTTGATGCAGGCGCAGAGCGGCCGCCCCGTCCAGACCTTCTCGATCGGCTTCCGCGAGTCCGGCTTTGACGAGGCCCCATTCGCCCGCGAGGTGGCCGCCCACCTGGGGACGGACCATACGGAGCTGTACGTCTCGCCCGAAGACGCGCAGGCCGTCATCCCCGCCCTGCCGGCCATGTACGACGAGCCGTTCGCGGACCCGTCGCAGATCCCGACGTTTCTGGTCTCGCAGCTCGCCCGCCGCCACGTCACGGTCAGCCTGTCCGGGGACGGCGGCGACGAGCTGTTCGCCGGGTACAACCGCTACTTCGCCGGGCGCGGCCTGTGGGACCGGGTGGGCTGGATGCCGCCCGCCCTGCGGCGGGCGGCGGCGGGCGCGCTGACATCGGTGCCGCCCCGGACGACCGACGCCCTGGCCCGCCAGATGAACCCGCTCCTGCCCCCGGCCCTGCGGCACGGCGGCCTGAGCAGCAAGGTCGCCAAGACCGCCGACATCCTGCGGGCGGGCTGCCCCGACGCCATGTACGAGACGCTGGTCTCGCACTGGACGGACCCCGCCGCGATGGTTTTGGGGGCGGACGGCGGCGAGCCGCCGACGGCCCTGACGGGGGAAGACCGGTGGGAGGGGCCGGCGGACTTGACGCAGCGGATGATGTACCGGGACCTGGTGAGCTACCTGCCGGACGACATCCTGGCGAAAGTAGACCGCGCCAGCATGGCGGTGAGCCTGGAAGCCCGCGTCCCCCTGCTGGACCACCGGGTCGTCGAGTGGGCGTGGCGCCTGCCGCTGCCGCTGCTGGTGCGCGGCGGTCAGGGCAAGTGGCTTCTGCGCCAGGTGCTGTACCGCTACGTCCCGCGCGAGATGATCGAGCGGCCCAAGATGGGCTTCGGGGTGCCGATTGACGCCTGGCTGCGCGGCCCGCTGCGCGCATGGGCCGAGTCGCTGCTGGACGAGCGGCGGCTGCGCGACGAAGGCTTCTTTGATCCGGCCCTGATCCGCGCCCGCTGGGCCGAGCACCTGTCCGGGCGGCGCAACTGGCAGGGTCCCCTGTGGGACGTTCTGATGTTCCAGGCGTGGCGCGAGGCCAACGCGGCGTGAGCACAGCAGCCCGGCCTTCAGGCCGGGCTATCCGTCAGGCACCTGCCCCTGAAGCCCTCCGCGTCCCGGTTATTGGGGCGGTCTGCCCTCCGGGTAGCCAGCCGGGTGCAGTGGCTCCGTGCTGACCAGTGCAGGGGCAGGCTACACGGAAGGGCCATAGGCTAAAGCCTACGGCTACTCGGAAGGGCCGCCCCTTCGGGGCTACAGATAAGCCCCCGATGGTCAGCCGCCTGCTTTACAGCCCCGAAGGGGCGGCCCCTCCGAATAGCCCGGCCCTTCAGGGCCGGGTTTCAGGCACTATTTTTACTGCGATCATCGCAACACAAGGAGAAACCATTGGCGACCATTCTCGTGACCGGCGCCGCCGGATTCATCGGCTTTCACCTGAGCCGCCGCTTATTGGCCGAGGGCCACGACGTCCTCGGCCTGGACAACCTGAACGACTACTACGACGTGACGCTGAAGCACGCGCGGCTGGCCGAGCTTCAGGGCGAGGCGGGCTTCCGCTTCTACCGGCAGGACCTTACGGACCGCGCCTGCCTCGACCGGGTCTTCATCGAAGGCAAGCCGGAGACGGTCGTGAACCTGGCGGCCCAGGCGGGCGTCCGCTACTCCCTGGACAACCCGCAAGCCTATGTTCAGAGCAACCTCGTCGGGTTCGTCAACATCCTGGAAGCGTGCCGCCACCACGGCGTCGGGCACCTCGTCTATGCGTCCTCCTCCTCGGTCTACGGGGCCAACACCAAGATGCCGTTCTCCGTCGAGGACCGCGTGGACCACCCGATCAGCCTGTACGCCGCCACCAAGAAGGCCAACGAGCTGATGGCGCACACCTACAGCCACCTGTTCCAGTTGCCGACGACCGGCCTGCGCTTCTTCACGGTGTATGGGCCGTGGGGCCGCCCCGACATGGCCCTGTACCTGTTCACCAAGTCTATCTTGGAGGGCAAGCCCATTAACGTCTTCAACCACGGGAACATGCGGCGCTCCTTCACCTATGTGGACGACGTGGTCGAAGGGATCGTCCGCGTGATGCGTCGCCCCGCCGCCCCGAACAGCGGGCCGGACGCCGGCCCCGCGCCGTACAAGGTCTACAATACCGGCAGCAGCGAGTCGGTCCCCCTGATGGACTTCATCCGTCTGATCGAGGCGCAGACGGGCCGGAAGGCGATCATCAATTGCCTGCCCCTCCAGCCCGGCGACGTGCCGGACACGTTCGCCGACGCCGAGGATCTCATCCGGGACACCGGGTATCGCCCCTGCACCCCGGTCGAGGAGGGCGTCGAGCGCTTCGTCGAGTGGTACTGCGCCTACTACGGCAAGTGATCGGGCACACAGGGCCAATCACAAGAAGGGGGCGGTTTGGCCGTGTGTGTCCCGGCCCTGAAGGGCCGGGCTATTCCCGGCTTCGCCGGACAAAGCCCCTCCGGGGCTGAGGAAAAGCCAGCGCAGGCTAGCCTTCAGCCCCGGAGGGGCTTCGTGTTCTTTTTAGCCCGGCCCTTCAGGGCCGGGACACACGCGGCCAAACCGCCCCTCGGCATCAGACCCACGGCCAAAAAGGGGCCGCACAAGTGCGGCCCCCTTATTCTCCTATAACCCTGCCGTCCGCGCCCCCTAGGCGGCCTTCTTGAGCGCCTTTTCGGGCGCCAGGTCGAAGACGGGCGTCGGCGGCAGCGCGCCGAGCTTCACATACACCTGGCCGGTCCGCCGCGCCACGTCCTCGCAGTCGAACTCCTGGACCATCTTTCGATGCCCGTTCGCCCCCATCCGCGCCCGCAGCGCGGGGTCTTTCAGCAGGGACTCGATGGCGTCCGCCAGGGCCGCCGCGTTGCGGGGCGGCACCAGCAGGCCGTTCTCGCCGTGAACCACGGCCTCGCGGCAGCCGGGAACGTCCGTGGCGATCAGCGGCTTGCCCATCGCCGCCGCTTCCAGCAGGACGCGCGGGACTCCCTCGCCGCCCCGCGTGGACAGGACCACCAGAGACGAGTGGGCGATCAGGTCGTCCATCTCGCCCACATGGCCCAGCAGGTCCACGGCCCCCTCCTTGCGCCAGGCGTCCAGCGTCTCCTCGCTCACGAACGAGGGGTTTCCGGGGTCGGACGAGCCGGCCACCTGGAAGACCGCCTGGACATGGCGGCGCTTGAGCAGCCGGGCCGCCTCGACGAACTCCTCGATGCCCTTCTCGCGGATCAGGCGGGCGGCGAACAGCACGATCGGGGTCAGCGGCCCGTCGGGGCGACTCGGGCGCGGGGCGAACCGCTGCAAGTCCACGCCGGAGCCACGGATGATGATGGTCCGGTCGGGGATGACCATGTGGAGGTCGGTGAAGGTCTGCAAGTCGTCCGGGTTCTGGAAGACGACGCACACGCGCCGGGCGGTCATGACGTTGCGGTAGAACCAGCGCAGCAGCGGGCGCAGGGCGCGGGCCTTCCAGTCCGTGCCGATGAAGACCGGACCCAGCCCCGTCACCGCATTGACGACGGCGCGGATGCCGCTGAGTTTGGCCGCGACCGTCCCGTACAGCATGCACTTGGCGGTGAAATGGTGGACCGCGTCCGGGCGCTCCGCCCGGTAGATGCGGGCGAGGCTGGCGACGGTCAGCAGCTCGCGCAGCGGGTTCCGGCTGCGGCGGTTCAGGGTGAACTCGACCCAGCGGAAGCCCTCGGACTCCAGCCGGGGGACGTAGGCGTCGCGCGGCGACACCAGGACCGGCTCGACGCCCTGCGCGCGCAGGAGGCGGGCCAGGGGCAGGCGGAAATTGTAGAGATACCACCCCGTGTTGGCGACCAGCAAAATCTTTTTCAAGCTCTTCTCCTCACCGCAGCGCCCTGCTGCGGCCCTCATCGGCGGGAAACTAGATCGGCGGGAAACGGTCTGCGCCACGGGTCCGTCTTTGCTCCCGCGCCTTGTGTGCGACAGGGACTGTATGCTCGAGAGCCTGGGCGATCTACCGGGGTGCAACAGATTGTTCCATGAGCGATGCGGCTATTCCCACACATTTTTATCCTCGGCAAATTACCTGTTTTTCTGTAGTTCAAGGGCGTGATCGGCCGAGGGGCTGAACCCCCTCGCTGGGGGGCCTTCGGCCTAATGCCCGAGGGTAAGGGCAAGGAGACGGCCATCCCGGCAACCGGCATGGTCCCCACGCAGGTGGGGAATGGGCGTCCGCGCCCCCCAGCGAGGGGGTTCAGCCCCTCGACGCCCGCCCTGATGGTGTATAATGGGCGCATGGACACTCTGTTTCACATCTGCGACCGGGCGGACTGGCAGGAGGCGCAACGGCAGGGTGAGTACCGCGCCGCCAGCCTGGATACCGAGGGCTTTATCCACTGCTCGACGGCGGGGCAGGTGGCGGCGACCGCTGACCGGTTCTATCGCGGGCGGCACGGGCTGGTCCTGCTCGTCATTGACCCCGCCTGCGTCCGGCCCGAAGTCCGCTTCGAGCCTGCCGACGGCAGCCTCTTCCCCCACGTCTACGGCCCACTTAATCTGGACGCAGTGGTGGATGTCCGGGAGTTCGAGCCGGGCGAAGACGGCACGTTCTCCCCGCCGGTCTGACAGGGCGACCCTGGAAAAGCCCCCAGCCCTGAAGGGCCGGGCTTCAGGCCGGGCCGTAGAGGCGCAGATTCTCACCAGATGAGAATTCCCGCAATTGGCAGGGGAGCGCTTGCGCCTGCCTCCCCGCCCGCTTCCCCGCTTCGGGTACGCTCTGTGCGGGCCATCACTTTTTTCCTTTTCTTTTTCCAGAACGGGCGCGTGGGGTTGACAAGCAGGTGGGGCAGCGGCTATACTCTTGCCGTTCCCGCCCGGCGGGTGCCACTTTAACGGAAGGAAGCTCGGCTCAGATGAAGATGCATTACACACTCTCGCCCATCGGATTTGCCACTCGCGCCCGTGGTGTGTCTCGGCTGACCGGCTCCGTCCTGTCCGTCACCCTCACCACCAATCCGGTCCACTTCCGGGCCTGCCCGCCGCCTTTCGGGAGGAGTCGCCGCTTCTAAAACGAGCCGCACATCCTCCATACTTCCACCGAAGGCTTCGGGCTTCCGCAACGTTTTTCTCAACGTGACGGCGAGTTCGAGGTCTTTTTTGTGTCTGTGCCGCTTGCGGCCCAGGCTTCCCCGCGAACCAGCAGCTAGGAGAACACATGGCGACAGTCGAAGCCCCGCCCCCCGTGCGGCAGGAACAGAATGAAGAAGAGGAGTTGATCCGGCTCCAGGCCGACTTCGGCCCGGACGGCGGCTTCGGGCACCGTGAACTGGTGGTGACCCGGCAGTCCGTGCGTATTGAGGAGCCGGGCGGCGCGCTCGACTTCCAGATGCCGGTCTCCGAGATCCAGACCGCCCGTAACGAGCCGCTGGTCGGCGGGGGCCGGCTGGAGGTCACGGCCAAGAACGGGGACGTCATCCCCGTCGTCACCTACTCCCAGACCGTCGCCGCCCGATTCAGCGAGGCGGCGCGCGGCATCGAGCAGCTCGCCAAAGGCGAGCCGTTCCAGATCAGCCTGAAGGAAGAGCGGACGCGCTGCGCCAAGTGCGACCGGCTGCTGCCCGAAAAGGACGGCATCTGCCCGGCCTGCGTCAACCGCTCCAAGACGATGTGGCGCATCGGCGGCTTCTTGCAGCCGTACAAGCGGCAGGCGGCGGCCCTGGCCGCCCTGTCCCTGCTGACGACCGCGCTCAACCTGGCCCCGCCGCTGATCCAGCGCAGCCTGATCAACCATGTGCTGTCGCCGCCGCACGGGGGGCACGCGCACCCGGCGCTGCTGCTGCCGCTGATGGGGGCGTGGCTGGCGATCCTGTTCACCAATGTCGCCGTGCAGATCGGGACGGGGCGCACCATCGCGTTCCTGGGCGGGAACATCGCCGCCGACCTGCGCGCCGGGCTGTACCGAGCCATCGAGTTCCTGCAACTGGGCTACTTCGACAAGAAGCAGGTCGGCGCGATCACCAGCCGCGTCACCCAGGACACGGACCGGGTGTGGGGCTTTCTGACTGAGGGCGTGCCGTACTTCCTCATCAACGGCCTGCTGCTGCTGGGGATCGCCGGGTTCCTGCTGTCGGTCAACTGGAAGCTGACCCTGTGCATCCTCGCGCCGGTCCCGGTGGTGGTCGCCATCGGCGGCTTCTTCTGGAAGTCCGTCTCGCAGCTCTTCGTCCGGGTGGGCCAGAAGTGGGCGCGGTTCCACATCCACCTCAACGAGTCGCTGACCGGCATCCGGGTCGTCAAGGCGTTCGCGCAGGAGGACCACGAGAACGCCAAGTTCGCGGTCCGCAACGCCGAGCTGCGCGACGCCGGCATCGCGGGCGACACGCGCTGGAACACGATCTTCGGCGTCATGTCGCTGTTCGTCGGCCTGGGCAGCCTTATCAACTGGGCCGTCGGCGGCTATATGGTCTACCGGGGGCAGATGAACCTGGGCGACTTCTGGCTGTTCAGCGCCTACCTGTCCCTCATCTACGGGCCATTGCAGTGGTTCGCCCAGGTCAACAACTGGTTCAGCCGGGCGATGGCCGGGGCGGAGCGCATCTTCGAGGTGATGGACACCGAGAAGGAGAAGTACGGGGAGCCTGACGCCCCCGCCCACGCCATCGGGGGCGAGGTCGAATTCGACAATGTCCGCTTCGGTTACGACAAGTCCAACCCCGTGCTGAAGGGGCTAACCTTCACGGCCAAGCCGGGCGAGATGATCGGCTTGGTCGGCAAAAGCGGCGCGGGCAAGAGCACGACCATCAACCTCCTCTGCCGGTTCTACGAGCCGGACGCCGGGACGCTCAAAATTGACGGGATTGACTACACCGGCATGAGCCTCCAGGCCATGCGCCGGCAGATCGGCATCGTCTTGCAGGAGCCGTTCCTGTTCAACGGCACCGTCGCCGACAACATCGCCTACGGCAAGCCCGGCGCGTCGCTGGAGGAGATCATGGAGGCGGCCAAAGCCGCCAACGCCCACAACTTCATCCTGGCGAAGCCGGACGGCTACGACACGATGGTGGGCGAGCGCGGCGCGAAGCTTTCGGGCGGCGAGCGCCAGCGCGTCTCCATCGCCCGCGCCATCCTGCACGACCCGCGCATCCTGATCTTGGACGAGGCGACCAGCGCGGTGGACGTCGAAACCGAGAAGCAGATTCAGGAGGCCATCGGGCGGCTCATCAAAGGCCGGACGACCTTCGCCATCGCCCACCGCCTGTCCACGCTGAGGAACGCCGACCGCCTGATCGTCCTGGACGGCGGCAAGATCGCCGAGATGGGCACGCACGCCGAATTGATGGAGAAGAAGGGCGAGTTCTTCAAATTGGTCGAGACCCAGAGCCAGGTGACGCAGATACTGGGGGCGGTGTAGCCGGGCCGCCCGAACCCGGCCTAAAGGCCAGGTCTAGGGTTTTATTGGGGTATTCGGAGGGGCCGCCCCTTCGGGGCTGTATATAAGACATCACGCCGTCAACAGCCTGTTCCAAAGCCCCGAAGGGGCGGCCCCCCGGCGGAGCCGGGAATAGCCCGGTCCTTCAGGGCCGGGGAACCTCTCACGGGAGGCCACACCATGACCACAGACGAGACACGAAAAGAAATACAAGAACAGACCGGCGATCTCGCCGAGTCGGCCCGCCGCCACATCGCCTATGAGCGGCTGGCGCGGCAGGTCGCGGCGAGCGAGGCGGCGGCACGGCTGGTCCTGGACGCCCTCGCGCGCAAGCAGCGGGCGGCTGCCGAGGCCGCGCGGCTGGAGGAAACCCATGAACGAAACGACGCCAGTTGAGGCGCTGCCGCTCCTCGTCGAGCGGCTGGGAGGGCGGGACTGGACGGACGTCGGCCAGGCGTTCCGGGCGCTGGTCGCGGCGGGCGAGGCGGGGCGGGAGGCCGTCCGCCGGGGCCTGACTCACCCTCGCCCGCGCGTCCGGGCGGCCTGCGCCGACTTCTACGACCATTTGGGCCGTGAGGAAGACGTGCCCGTCTTGTGCGAGCTATTGGATGACCCCGTGCCGTCCGTGCGGCGCCAGGCCGTCCACTCGCTGGCCTGCCAGCGCTGCAAGCCCGCCCCGCTCCAGACCGATCTGACCGAGACGCTGATCGGGCTGGCGCTGGACGACCCGACGCCGCGCGTCCGCCGCGAGGCGGTCTACGGGCTGGGCAGCCGCGCCCCCGACCCGCGCATCGTCGCCGCCCTGGAACGAATCGTGGCGACCGACACGAACGCCAAAGTGGTGCGCGAGGCGCGGGGCGCACTCGGGCGGCAGAGTCCGGCCCACCGTCAAAGGGCGATTGAGGCCGCGAAGGCGCGGCAGAGATAACCGAGGAATGACAATGATGTCACAGACAATTCTGGTCGTTGACGTGGAAGCGACCTGCTGGGAGGGTCCCCCGCCGCCGGGGCAGCAGGCCGAGATTATCGAGGTCGGCTACGCGCTCCTGGACGTCCCCGCGCGGGAGGTCATTCGCGGCGGCTCCCTCCTGGTCCGGCCGCAGCGGTCCCGCGTTGGCGCCTTCTGCACGGCCCTGACGACGCTGACGCCGGAGATGGTGGAGGGCGGGGTGACGTTCGAGGCCGCCTGCCGGTTCCTGACCGAGACGCTGGACTCCCACTCCCGCACCTGGGCCAGTTACGGCGACTACGACCGCAAGCAGTTCGCGCGGCAGTGCGCGTCGTTCGGCATCCCCTACCCGTTCGGCGAGGCGCACCTGAACGTCAAGAGCCTGTTCGCGCGGGCGCACGCCCTGCCGCGCGAGGTCGGCATGGCGGCGGCCTTGAGGCTGCTGGAGCGGCCCCTGACCGGCACCCACCACCGGGGCGGCGACGACGCCCGCAACATCGCGGGCCTCCTGGCGGACCTCCTCGCCCCGGCCCACGCCGAAGGGCGGGAGACGGCGGGCCGGGGCAGGGCGGCGGGGGCGATGCCGTGGCGCTGACCCTCCCCAAAACGGCCCTGGAGGGGACGATCCCAGGGAAGCCAGCCGGCGGCCCACTCCGGCAGAACCGTGATTTCTGGCGGCTGTGGGGCGGGCAGGCGGTGTCGTCCATCGGGGGCCAGGTCTCGTCGCTGGCCCTGCCGCTGCTGATTCTGGCCCTGACGCACTCGCCCGCGCGGGCGGGGCTGCTGGCCGCCGCGCGCGGGGTGCCGTACTTCCTGCTGGTCCTGCCTGCCGGGGCATTGGTAGACCGCTGGGACCCGCGCCGGACCATGATTGCCTGCGACACGGGCCGCGCCCTGGCCCTGGCGAGCATCCCGCTCGCGCTGGCCCTGGGGCATCTGCCCCTGTGGCTGCTGTTCGCCGTCACGTTCGTGGAGGGGACGCTGTTCGTGTTCTTCCAGCAGGCCGAGTCGAACTGCCTGGTGCGGGTGGTCGCCCCGGAGCACCTGGGGGCGGCGGTGGCGCAGAACGAGGCCATCTACGGCGTGTCCGGCCTGATCGGGCCGTCCCTGGGCGGCCTGCTGTACGGGCTGGGCCGGGGCGTGCCGTTCCTGACGGACGCCGTTTCCTATGTGCTGTCGGTCGCCGCGCTGCTGACGCTCAGGACGGACGTGCGGCCCGCGCCGCTCGCGGACGATCATGTCCCCAACCTGGGGGCGGAGATCGGGGAAGGGCTGCGCTGGCTGGGCGCCCACCAAGTCATCCGCTTCGTCGCCCTGCTGACCGGGGTTTTGATGATGTCCTGTGCGGGCTGGGCGCTCATTCTGATCGTCCTGGCGCAGCGGCTCGGGGCGGGGCCGCAGGCCATCGGCTTCCTGCTGGCGACGGGCGGGGCGGGCGGCATTGTCGGGTCGCTGCTGGCGATCCCTTTGCAGAAGCGCTTCCCTTTCGGGCCGCTCTTGATCGGGGCGGCCTGGGTCTGGGCTTTGACCTGGCTCTTCTACGCCCTGGCCCCGAGTCTGATCGTGCTGGGGGTCGTCAACGCCCTGTCCTTCATCGTCGTGCCGATCTACCTGGGCACGCAGTACGCCTACCGCCTGGGCCAGATCCCCGACGCCTTGCAGGGCCGGGTCAACAGCGTCTTCCGCTTGATCGCCTTCGGCAGCGGCCCGGTCGGGCTGGCCCTGACCGGGTGGCTGCTGCAAAAGTTCGGCCCGGCTCCGACGATCCTGATCACGTTCGCGCCGCAGCTCGCGCTGTGCCTGGCGGCGACGTTCCACCGCCCGCTGCGGGAGGCGGGGACAGTCTCACGGGGCTGAACCCCCGTGCTTTAGCCTTGCAAGCCCCCGCCTTCGCGGGCGAAGAAGGAACCTCTCGGGCCGTGACTCTTCTGCCCGCGAAGGCGGGGAGTTGCTTTACCGAAGCACGGGGGTTCAGCCCCGTGGAACCAGCCCAACGTTGAGAGCAGGAGACCACGCCATGACTGACTCCAAAAAGACAGACATCGAAATCCGCCCGTGGCGGCCGGAAGACCGCCCGGCCATCGTCGCCTTCCAGAACGCGCGCCGGCCGCCGCACTTGCAGGAGACCGTCGCCGAGTGGGAGCGGGAGGATGCGCTGCGGCCCGCCGGGGAGGTGATTCTGCGGCTGTGCGTCGGCGACCCGCCCGTCGCCTTCCTGACCGCCGGGGACCGGGGCACGTCCGCCTGGCGCAAGGAGGGAGTGTGCGGCCTGGGCCTGTGGGTGGACGGCGGCCATCAGCGTCAGGGGCTGGGCGGCGCGCTTTATGAGCGGGCGGTCGCGTTCGCGGGGGAGCGCGGCCTCCGGGGGATGGAGACCTATGTGCGCCTGTTCACCCCGGACGAACCCGCCGTGCCGTTCTTGACCAAGCGCGGCTTCGCCGAGGTGGACCGCGACGTGCCCGTCCTCCTGGACCTGGCCGCTTTCGACTCTTCCCGGTTCACGTCGAGGGCGCCGGACGGCATCCGGCTGGTGTCGCTGGCGGAGGCAGGCGACACCGAGGAGAACCGGCGCAGGGTCTGGGCGCTCACCGGCCTGCTCCTCCGAGACATCCCCACCCACGGCGTCCTGCCCGAGCGCCCTTCGTTTGAGGACTGGGTCATGCATTTCGACAGCCCGGAGCACGACCCGAACGCCGTCATACTCGCCGAAGACAGCCTCAGCGGCGAGTGGGTCGGCAAGAGCGCGCTGGGCTTCCAGGAGGGGACAGGCATCGCCTGGACCTACATCACCGGCGTCCTGCCGGACTACAGAGGGAGGGGCGTCGCGCTGGCCCTGAAGCTGCGGGCGATCCAAGCCGCCATTGATCGGGGCTGCCCGCTCATCACGACCGAGAACCACGAGGACAACGCGCCGATGCGCGCCATCAACAAGAAGCTCGGCTTCACGCCCGACGCCCCCGGCGTCAGCTACCGCAAGGACTTGTAGGGAAAGCCCCCTAGCCCCCAATTCTGGGGGGGACAGGACAGACACGCGCCGCCCTCTCCCTTCCCTTCTGGCTCCCCCAGAATTGGGGGCCGGGGGGCGACATAGGAGACCCCCATGACCGCCTTCGAGACACGCCCGTTCCGGCCCGAGGACCGCGAAGCCATCACCGCCATCGGAAACCGCGACCGGCCCCCGCACCGGCAGAACACCGCCGCCGCCTGGGCGCGGGAGGACGAGCGCCGCAAGCCCGAGATGGTGGACCTGCGCCTGGTCGTCCCCGACCCCCAGACCGGCCAGGCCGTCGCCTTCCTGGGCACGACCGACCTGAACACGACCGGGTTCAAGATGAAGGACGTCTGCGAGTTCAGCATCACCGTCGGCCACGAGAGTCGCAAACAGGGCATCGGCGGGATGCTGTATGAGCGCGCCCTGGACTTCGCCCGCGCGCGGGGCGCGAAGCGGATGGTGACGGGCTTCCGGGAGTGGACTCCGCAGGAGCCGGCCATCGCCTTCTTGCAGAGGCGCGGCTTCGCCGAACAGGAGCGGGAGACGCCCTCGTTCCTGGACCTGACGCGCTGGGACCCCGCCCAGTATGCCGCCGCGCTGGCCCAGGCCGAGGCTCACGGCGCGCGCCTGTTCACGCTGGCCGAGGCGGGCGACACGGAGGAAAACCGGCAACGCTACTACGACCTGGAGGTGCCGCTGATCTACGACATCCCGCGCCGCGACGAGCAGCCGTTCACGATGGAGCCGTATGACGACTGGCTCCGGTTCGTCGTGGAGCGCCCCGAGTGGGACCCCGCGCTGGTCCTGTTGGCCGCCGTCGGCGAGGAGTGGGTGGGCGAGTGCCACATCGTCCCCAAATTGGAGTCCCCGCACGTCGGGTCGCAGTGGCTGACGGGCGTTCTGAAAGCCCACCGGGGGCACGGCATCGCCACGGCCCTCAAAGTCCGCGCCTACGAACTCGCGCGGGCGGCGGGCGTCTCCACGGTGACGACCGAGAACCACGAGGACAACGCGCCCATGCTCGCCATCAACCGCAAGTTCGGCTTCCAGCCCGAGCCGCCCCTCGTGAGCTACAACAAGGTGCTGGACGCCGAGGCGTGAAGCGCAACAAGACGCGCCCGCCACGCGTCGCTATCAAGCGGCGGAAGCCGCGCGGGCCGTCTATGACAAGGCTTGGGGACTACACCGGCGGTTCCCGCAGGATATCGAGGCGAGCAATGCTTATATTAGACCTTTAGGTCTAGTATACAATCCCTATGCAACAGGTCTATTTCCTGCTTGACATACCCCGCATATCTGTGTATAATCAAGAGCATAGAAACAGGAGGTAATGACATGAGGCGAGAACTCGCCAAAGGCGACCTGCCCGCGCTGATCCTTGCCGTGCTCGGCGACGCCCCCAACCACGGCTACGCCATCGCCCGCCAGGTCGAGCGCCTGAGCGACGGCGCCCTGCACCTGCGGGAAGGGACCCTCTACCCCGCCCTGCGCGTGCTGGAACAGGACGGCCTGATCGTCGGGACCTGGGAGGCCCAGGCCAAAGGCGCGGACCGCAAGGTCTACGCCTTGACCGAGGCGGGCCGCAAAGAAATGGCGAAGCGGACGCAGGCGCTGCGCGACTACGCGACGCTCATCCACACCATGCTCGGGAGGACCGGCCATGCACAGCCTGCTTGAAGAATATCTATCGCAAGTCGCCGCGCACCTGAGCGCCCTGCCCCCGAAACGACGCGCGGAAGAACTGCGCGAGATACGCGCCCATCTGGAGAGCGTCTTTGCTGCTTCCCGTCAACAGGGGCAGACCGAAGACGAGGCGGCGCAAAACGCCGCCATGCAGTTCGGAGCGCCAGGGGCGGTGGGGCGCGACACGGTCGTCGCCTGGCGGCGCGGTGCGGCGCTCAACCGGCTAAGTTTCTGGGGGGCGGCGGTCACTGTGATGGTCTCCTCATTTCTGCTGAGCGCTGAAGTAGAAAGAATACCCTCCTGGCTGCCGCGCATCTTCATGGGGATGGGCGCCCTCTGGGTAGACCTGCACTACGCCGTTTATGCCGTGGCAGGAATGATGAGCGGCCTGCTCTTTCCAAGGCGGGCCGTGGCGGGAACGGCGGTGACGGCGGCGGCCTGGCTGGTCTACTCGGCGGGGCCGATCGTCCTGGGGATGCACTGGGTCTCCGAGCCTGGGGTGTGGGTCAGGGATTATACCGCGTTCGCCGCGCTCGCGGTGCTGGGCGCTTGGGCGGGCAGCCGGTGGCGAGTGGCCGCAATGGGGCGGGTATGGCCGGCACGGGAGTAAAGGGGGAGTGTCATGCACAGCTTGCTTGAAGCGTACCTGTCGGAAGTCGCCGCCCACCTGAGCGCCCTGCCCGCAGAGCGGCGCGACGAAGAACTGCGCGAGGTGCGGGCGCACCTGCTCAGTGCGGCGGAGGCGTATCAGGAACTCGGCGAGACGGAACAGGAGGCCGTGGAGTCAACTCTGCGGCAGTTCGGCCCGCCTTCACAGGTGGCCGGCGGCCTGACCCATGCCTGGCGTCGGGGGCAGGAGACCTGGCGCGATGCCGCCAAAGCCGGTCTGTTCGGGGCCGCTGCCCTGTGGGGCGTCACCGGCCTTTGCCGCGCGTTCGGCCATTATCTGGAAAGTCATTCCGATGTCTTTGCCGCGCTCCGGCTGCACTTTGAGCCGATCTTTTATGCCCTGCTTTTCGGCCTCCCCGCCCTGCTGGGCGGTCTGTTCGGCAGGCATTTCGCGCGCGGCGCGGTCAAGGGCGCGGCTTGGGGAACGGGATCAGCCTATGTCGGACCGTGGGTAATGTATGAGGTCATTCATGCCTGGACGGGTGCGGACATTCTCGGCATCGGGCTGATCGTGCTGCTGCAAGCGGCGTGCCTGACCGGAGCGGTCTGGGCAAGCCGCCGGTGGCGGGAGGCACGGACGGGCCGGGTGCGGCTGGCGCGGGGGTGAGGGGGGCATCAGAAATGCACAGCCTGCTTGAAGCGTACCTGGCGGGAGTCGCCGTCCACCTGAGCGCCTTGCCCGCAAAACGGCGTGCGGACGAACTGCGGGAGGTACAGGCGCACCTGGAAAGCGCGGTCGCGGCGGTGCGGGAGGGTGGGGCGTCTGAGGCCGAGGCCGTGGGCGCGGTTTTGGAGCAGTTCGGACAGGCGAAAGCCGTCGCGCGCGGCTTCGTGGCGGCGTGGCGGCGCGGCGAGAACAGAAGGAGGGTGATCGTGATGAAACAACGCATCATTTTCGGGACGAGCCTGGCAGTAGTAGTCCTGGCGGCGGCTTGGCTGCTGTTCGTGGCGACGATGATCAGCCGCACCATTTTCCCCGAGGGCCAGCTTCTCATCCACGCCTCGGAAGGGTCGAGCCTCACAGTACAGCAGGGCATCGTCCATGTGCTGTCGGCGGGCAACAATGGTGCCGGCGTGATGACTATCAACCGCCCCGCTTTAGCCGCCGTGGTCTGCGTGCCGTTCGCCCTGCTCGTCGGCCTCGCCCTCGTCGGCTGCGGCTCCCTGCTGCGCCCGCGCCGCGCCGCGTGAGGACGCCCCGGACCCCTGGAACCGGGAGGATTCTGATGCACAGCCTGCTGGAAGATTATCTGGCGGAAGTCGCCGCGCACCTCGGCCCGCTGCCACTGAAGCGGCGCAACGAAGAACTGCGCGAGATGCGCGCCCATCTGGAAAACGCCGTCATCGTCAACCGGGAGCAGGGGCAGTCCGAGGACGAGGCGGCGCAGAGCGCCGCCATGCAGTTCGGGATGCCGCAGGAGCTGGGCGAGAACGTCGTCCGGGCCTGGCGGCGCGGGGAGATGAGGAGCAGGCGCAGATTCTGGGGCGCGGCGGCCTGTGCATTGCTGCTCTCGTTTCTCCTGCCAAGCCTACGCGACACGCCGCTGGGACCACCTATGGTAAACATCGTGGAGACTCTCAGTGATGGGCGTGGTTGGGTGGGAGCGTCAGCGAACCTCATCGTAAACATCGTACTTTATGCACTCGCAGGCGGCATCTGTGGCTTCCTTTTTCCCAGAAAGACTTTGCCAGGAACGGTGCTGGGCCTTCTCGGTGGGTACGGGGCTTTCGTGACCATGTTGCTGATTATACATAGCACGGAACGATCCTTTGATATAGCCCCGACGTGGGCGAAGGAGAGCGCCATTTCTTGCTTGTTTGCGGTATCGGCGGCTTGGGCAGGCAGTCGGCGGTGGGAGACGCGGCAGGGCCGGGCGCGGCTGGCGCGGAGGTGATAGCGGCGCGGCCAGAAGAGCCACAGGTCGAGACTGCGGACGGGGCACGGCAAGCGCCACGGGTTGAAACCCGAGGCTCAGAAGTGCCCAGTGTCGCGGCGACACAGGATGAGGCCAGCGTGATCCGGTCTTCCGTCCCGTGGAGGGTGGGGTTTTCTCAGCCTCGGGTTTCAACCCGTGGCGGCTCTTTCCACATACGCTCAACAGCGGCGGCCTACCGAAGCCGCCGCTGTCCCCATTTTTCGTGTATAATCCACCCATGCCCCCGCCGCTCACTGAACCGCCGACAACGCCCCCGACTGCCCGCTACCGCGCGCGTGACCACGCCGCCGCGCGCACGACGGACTACGTCTTCAGCCAGCTCATCCCGTATCTGGGCAACAAGCGGAAGCTGCTGCCGCTCATCGGGAGGGCGATGGAGCAGACGGGCGTGGCGGGGGGGCTGTTCGTGGACTTC
>CAXTWM010000036.1:0-21698 GCA_964247915.1 uncultured Armatimonadales bacterium
GCCGTAGGTCTGCGGCCCGAGCGAGGGCAGGTACTCGGGGTCGGGCGGGGCGAGGCGGGCGATCTCCTCTGCCCGGCGCACGGCGGCGGCGATGTCGTCGGGTGAGGTCGTGGCGGCGGAGGCCGCGCCGCGCCGACCGCCCTGGGCGACCGAAATGGACAGGTAGCGACCGCCCGTATCGATGTTCTGCGTGATGGCGTCGCCCGCAAACCGGGTGACGGCGCTGCGCCCATCATAGAGGGTCACGACGGCGTCCTCCACGGTCACATGCTTGAGCGCCTGCCGCGCGAGTGTGTGCGCCTGATCGGCGTTCATCAGTTTTTGGTTAGCGCTCATGGCTATGCCTTGGCCTTTCCGACTGTGACAGCGCGGAAGCGAGCGTGCGCGGCGGCGTGGGTCATGCGCCCTGTCTGCTCCGGCTGGCCCTTGCCGCAGTTCAGCACGCCGTACCCCCGGTGGAACTTGGGGCCGGCGACCCCGTCGCAGGACCCCCAGAACTCGGGCGCGATGGCTCGATAAACCACGTCCTTGAGCATCCCGGCCTTTTTGCCGTTCTTGATGCGGTAGAACATGTCGCCGCCGAACTGCATATTCAGGCGCCGCTGGTCGATGGACCAGGTGCCCGTCCCTTCAATGTACACGCCGTCCCGGACGTCCCCGATCAGGTCATCGGGCGTGACGCCGTCGGGGCCGGGGGCCAGTCCGACGTTGGCGATGCGCACGATGGGGATGGACCCCCATCCGTCGGCGCGGCTCGATCCGTGTGATCGGTCCTCGCCCGCCAGCGCCGCGATCTCGCGATTGTCGGAGAAGCCGACCAGCGTACCTTCCCGCACGATGTCCCACTTCTGACACGCCACGCCGTCGTCGTCCCAGCCCGTCGAGGCCACGCCGGACGGGTCCAGGTTGTCGGCGACGATGGTGATGTTTTTGCTGCCGAACTTAAGGCTGCCGACCTGCTTGGGGTCGATCCAGCAGGTCCCGGCGAAGTCGGCCTCAAAGCCCAGCAGGCGATCCAGCTCGGTCGCATGACCGGCGGATTCGTGGATGGTCAGGTGCAGGTGTTCGGGGTCGAGGACCAGATCGCGCTTGCCCTCGGGGGCGGCGTCGGCGGCCAGTTTCTCTTTGGCCTCGGCGGCGACGCGCGGCGCCTGACCGAGCAGGTCGCCGGCCTCGACCCACTCCCAGCCGGCGTTGATTGCGCCCAGGTTGAGCGAGCGGCTCTGCTGATCCCCCCCGCCGACCGCCGTCGCGCCGATGCCGGCGTCGCTGATGAGCGAGTCCACATGCAGGCGGGCACCCTCGGTGGAGGCGAAATGCTTGTCCGTGGCGTAAAAGGCCAGATTCCCGGAGGCGACTTTGACTTCGGAGACCTTTCGCATGACCGCGCAGGCGCCGAGCAGCAGCGCGCTTTTGGCGTCCATCGGGATGTTGAAGGGGTCCTTGACGCGGGGCGTCCGGTACTCGCCTCGGTGCGGCGGCTCGGGGGCCAGCCGGACGCCCGCGCCGTTTTTGACCAGGGCGCTGGCTTTGGCGATCCCGGCGGCCTGGCGGGCGGTTTGGCGCACGGCGTCGGAGGACAGGTCGTTGCCGCTGGCGAAGCCCCAGGCGCCTCGGGCCAGGCACCGGATGCCGTAGCCGTAGTCGGCACTGTCGCCCAAATACTCCATGCGCTCATTACGGGCATAAAGGAACTGGGTGCGCGTGCGGACGAGCCGGATGTCGGCGTAGTCCGCGCCCGCGCGTCTGGCTTCGGTCAAGGCCAGGTCCATCATCGCTGCGACCGCGTCGGGTGACTGGAACAAGGCCCAGGCGCGTTCGGCCGCCCCGGACAGCAGCAGGGTTGTGGCCGCACCGGCACCCTGTAGGAAGGCGCGGCGGCTCAAGCGGGAAGGGAAGCACATGGGCGATTTCTCCTGGATTGAACGGGCGCACAGTTCTATGTACGCCCGGCGGTTTCCTCCCTGCCAATGGCGATAGTGTCAAGTGTCAGAAGATAGTGAACGAAAAGCGAGGAGCGCGGCAGGCTCCTCGTGAAATGAGGCCGGGGCTTTCTTGTGCCAGGCTAACACCACCTCATAGGGCGTCTTACCCCCGATTAGTTTCCTTCGCCATGTATCCCCGCCACGAACAGCGTCTTCTCGTTCTGGTATGTCACCGCCCCCGGCGCGCTCTTGCGGGGCTTGCGGACGTACTTCTTCAGCGTGTAGTCTACGGGGATGAGGGACGAGTGCTTGGACTCGCTGCGGGCGGCGACCATTTCGGCGGCCTGCTGCAAGGCGGCGGCGGAGACGGCGGCGGGGCGGTTCTGGGCGCGGATGACGCCGTGGGCGGAGGCGGCGGCGCGGACGTGCAGCCAGATGTCGGACGAGACGGCGATCTTCGTGGTCAGGTAGTCGTTCGAGGCCGCGTTCTCGCCGACTAAGATCTCCCAGCCGTCTACCGTGTGGGCGCGCTTGATCTTGTGGCCCTCGAATTCGGGCAGGGCGGGGCGCGAACCGGTCGGGCGGGAGGCGGTCGGCTGCGCCCCGTGTGCCAGCGACTCGGCCATGCTGGTGCGGATGGCGGCGATCTCCTCGGGCGCCGTGGCCCGCGACGCCTCGCGCTCCGCCTGGGCGATCAGGGCCGCCTCCTCCAGCGCCTGCGCCCGCCGCTCGCGCAGCGTCATCGCGCTCGTCTCGGCCTTCCGGCTGCGCTTGTAGAACCGCTCGGCGTTTTCGTGGATCGAGAGCGTGGGGTCGAGCACGATGAAGCGCATCGTCGGCTCGCCGTCGGGCAGCGGCGGGGCGTAATAGTCGGGGACGGAGACCAGCGCCTGGCCGCGCTGGATCTGGGACTGGTTGGTCAGCAGCAGGTCCCCCGTCTGCCGGTACTCCTCGGCCCGGCCCGCGTTCTTCAGGCCCGCTTGCAGCTCCTCCGCCTCCCGCTCCTTCAGTTTGCGCGTCCGCAGCAGGGCGGACAGCAGCGACTCCTTGCCGCGCGCGAAGGTGTCCCGGCGGATGATGGACCCGGCGGCGTGGTCCAGGGCGAGGCTGACCGACTCGCGCAGGTGCTGGCAGCTCGGCGGGACGGAGAGCATCGGGATCGGGTAGGCCCCCAGGGTCACGCCTTGGTCGTCGGTCCAGACGCGCGGGGTCCAGTCCCCGACGCGCACCACGGTCAGCAGCAGGGCCAGGGCGTGGTGCAGGGATTGGGGCGTCAGCAGGCCGCGTCGGGCGCGCAGGATGGTCTCCTGGGCCAGCAGCGGGCTGACGCCGGACCAGGCGCCCATCAGCCACTCCTTCGCCTCCTCCGGTGAAAGGGCGTCCTCGTCTTCCAGGGGGGCGGCGTCGGCATCAAGCGGGGCCAGCGGGTCGCGCTTGCCCCGCTGCCGGGGCGGCGGGACATAGGCCAGGCCCGGCAGGATCTGCCGGAAGCGGTTGATGCCTCGCCCGACCGTCTTGGCCGCCCCCAGGATCATCCCGGCCTGCGTCACCAGGATCAGGTTGGAGTGCTTGCCCATGATCTCGGCGATCAGCGTGTAGGGCGCCCCGTCCACGGCCTTGAAATGCAGGTGCAGGACGCGCTCGCCGAAGCCCAGCGGCATGGCGACGTCGTCCAGCCACGCGCCGTCCAGGTGTTTCCGCAGGAGCGCGCAGAACGGCGGCGGCGTGGGCGGGTTTTCGCGCCGCCCGAGGGTGAGGTGGATGCGCGCCTCCTGCGGGTCGCAGGACAGCAGCAGGTCGTGCTTGTGGCCCGCGTGGTAGATGCGGAGGACGATCTCCAGCGGGTCCGGCTGGGCGATCTTCTCGACTTTGCCGCCGACGAGGGTTTTTCCGAGTTCATCCCGCACGGCGGCCAGGAGCAGCGAATCAAAAATCATGGCACTCTTACTGGTTATGACTAGGTTCGTTATGCGGCTCGGGCTGTGATGTAGACTTCTCACCCTGCACGACCAGCCGCAAGGCGACGTCGGCCCCCATCTGGGCCGCGATCTCGCGCAGCGACGGTCTCTGCTCCACACGAAGCCGGATCGCTTCTTGAGCCGATTTTTTGTCAGGCGCGACCATGTGTTACCCTCCGTGGCCGGTGCCAGGTGATGAAAAACGCCCGCCTGATTGCAAAATCAAGCGGGCGTTCTCCTCTCAAAAAGTTGGTGGAGGATAGCGGGTTCGAACCGCTGGCCTTCTCAATGCCATTGAGACGCGCTACCAACTGCGCCAATCCCCCACGCGGCGACGAGATGTATTATACACGCCCGCACCGCAAAAATCAACCCCTTCCGAAGATTTTTCACTCCCAGCCGGTCCCGTAAGCGTCGTTGACGATAGCCGCGATGGCTTTTTCGGGCTTGCCGCCGACATAGAACCAGAGCAGGTAGGCCAGGTGCCCCAGCGTCCAGACGCCCAGCAGGGGCCAGTAGAGGTGGAGCGGCGGGTAGCGGGGGGTCAGTTCGGGCAGAAGCTGCCAGGCCCGGTAGGCGGCCAGCCCATAGGTCAGCACGCCGCCGACCGTGAACGACAGGGTGCTGGCGCTGATGAAGGTGTAGGGGCGGGTCAGGTCCAGCGCGACGAACTTCGGGCCGGGCGTTTTGTAAAAGTAGGCGTCTTCCATCCGGTGCGCCACCAGGAAGTCGCCGCCCAGCAGAGCGTTGATCTTCTTCTCAAGGGCGGTGGCGTAGATGCGGGCGAACAGGTTATAAGTCAGCAGGTACGCGCAGAAGAAGCCGGCGTAGACGATAAAGAACGGCAGCACGAAGACCGCCGCCCGCAGCGGGTGGTACAGGCTGACCGCCAGGTTCAGCAGCGTCAGGACCGTGAACAGGTGGTTGGCCTGGAAGAACTGGACGTAGTAGCCGTAGTGCATGCCCCGCATCCGCTCAAGCTGGGCTTGGAGGACGCGGAGCTGCGTGTCGGCGAGCTTTTCGGTGTGTTCGGACGCCATGCGCGCTCGCTTCTAATTGTCTTACTTCTGGCTCTTCAGGAAGGCGTACAGTGGGGTGCTCTTGGCGGCGGGCATGTGGTAGACCGGCATCGGCTTCTGGACGTGGCCGCCGTCCTCGGTGACGCCCGTGTCCATCACACGCTCCCAGGTCGCCAGCGTGTACTGCTTGGTGACGCCGGTGGCGCGGATGGAGGGCGAGAAGCCCTTCTTGCCGGCGTAGGTGGCCGCATGGCAGCCGTTGCAGCCGTTGGTTTCCGCCGTCACTTTGCCCGCCGCGATCTGCGCGGCGGGGGAGGCGGCGGGCTTCTTGGCCGCGCCCTTCGCCGCCTTCGGCGGGGCGGCGGGGCTGGTGTGGATGCCCGCCAGGGTGACGCACAGGCCGAAGGCCAGGGTCAGGGCGGCGGTGGATGTGATTCGCATGGATCGTTTGCTCCGTGTTGGGGTTGTTCGGGTGTGTCCTAAGAATAGCACACGCGCGAAAGGCTGTCAAGCGCCCGTGCTGTTCCGGGCGCTGCACTTTTAGGACGGAACGGCGCAGGCAATGGTTCCCGGCGATGATGGGGAGGAAAACACGCGCCGCGCGGCTAACTCCTTCGGCATTGGGCCGCGTACCAGACGCAAAGACTAAAACCCAACGAGACGCGGACGGAGGAGACACGCATGGCGATCGCTTTTCGGATACCCGGCGCGCTGAAGATGCCGCTGCCGGAGCTGGCACAGTGGGCGGCGGAGCACGGCTTCGGTGCCATTGACATCGGCGGCCCCACCCCGGAGGCCGTCCAGGCCGTCGGGGGCGCGGGCCTGGAAGTAGGGACCTTTGACCTCGGCGGCACGGGCGGGCTGCTGTCCCCGGACGCCGACGCGCGCCGCGAGGCCGCCGGCAGGATTTCGGAGACGGCCAAGCGCGCCCAGGACCTGGGGCTGACCCGCGCGTTCGGCGTCTTTCTGCCCCAAGACAGCGGCCAGGGGCGCCGGAACAGCTTCGCGAACTGGGCCGAAGGCTGGCCCGCCGCCTCCGAGGCCCTGGCCGGGGCGGGCGTCGCCTTCTGCATGGAGGGCTGGCCGGGCGGCCCGCCGCACTACTCCGCGCTCGGCGTCACCCCCGAGACCGTCCGCGCCATGCTGGCCGTGGACGCCGACCGGGGCGCGGGCGCGTTGAAGCTCAACTACGACCCCAGCCACCTGGTCCGCGTCGGCGTGGACCCGCTGCGCTTCCTGTCCGAGTTCGGCGCGCACGTCCGCCACGCCCACGGCAAGGACACGGCCTTTGATGCCGAGCGGCTGTACGAAACCGGCAACCTGGGCGCGTCCCTGCCCGCCGACTACCCCGGCTCCGCCGCCAAGAACTCGCCCGGCTTCGGCGAAGGTTGGTGGCGTTACTGCATCCCCGGCGACGGCGTCGTGTCCTGGAAGGACGTCGCCGCGCTGCTGTCCCAGAACGGCTTCGCGGGCCACGTCTCGGTGGAACTCGAAGACTTCCGCTACAACGGCACGAAAGAGGGCGAGATCAAGGGCCTGATCCGGTCCCTGCAGTACCTGGGTCTTTATTTCTGATCGCGCGTTCGGGGGGGGGGGGGGGGCGTCCCCGCCCCGGCCCGCGAGTGAACCCCATGCCCGAAGAGCAGGACCGCGACGCCCGGCTGACCGAGTGGTCGGTGGCACAGAACAACTGGACCCAGGCCAAATCCGACCTGGCGACCGCCGGTACGCTTCTGGACGCCGGGATCTACTACGCTGCCGTCTTCTTCGGCCAGCAGGCGGCGGAAAAGTCGCTGCGCGCCGCCTGCATCCTCCGCCTGCAACAGAACCCGCGCTCCCACAACATCATCGCCAGCGCCAACGCCCTCAGCGCCCCGCTCGAGATCATGAACGCCGCCGCCGAGCTGAACGCCGATTTCCTCCTCGCCCGCTCCGTCGAGGTCGCCCACGGCGTCCCCGCCCACCTCTACGACCGCGACAGCGCCGACCGTCACCTCGCCGCCGCGCGGACCATTCTGGACTGGGTGCGGGGGCTGATGTGATGAGTCTCTGATGTGGAAGCCTATAGACACCGAGTTTTTCGTGCCGCTCCTGCCCGTCTCGCTCGTCCACGTCTCCGGTGGGGGCGGGGAACTGACGCGCGCGACTCTGGAGGCACTCGGCTGTGTCGTGCTGGTCCATCGGGTCGGAACCCCGTTGGATTTCCTCCGGGTGCTGGGGCAGGGCGATCAGGCCCCCCGGTACATGGTGATCCTGGGGCACGGGGACGAAAACGGTTTGGTGTTCGGCGACTACGGGCCGGTGACGGCGGACGCCCCGCCGCTACGCGAAGGCAGCCTGCCGCCCGAAGCCGTCGCGGGCCGCGTTCACCTGCCCGGCTGCACCGTGGTTTCCTATAGCTGTTGCGGCGGCACCGACGCGATGGCCCGTGCCTTCCTGGCGGGCGGCGTGGCCGCCTACATCGGCTGCCGGACGGAAGTGCAGACGGTCGCGCTCACCCTGTTCCTGTTCCACTTCCTGTTCGGGGCGCTCCACAAAAAGCTCCCCGACGCCGACGCCTGGCGGCAGGCCGTCCGCGCCGTGGACCACCCGGAACTGGACCGGATGCGCTTCTGGCACGGCGACGGCCGGGAAGAACCGTTTTTGCGGCGCTGAACACCAGTCACGGACGACCCCATGCTCATCTACACCATCGGCCACTCGAACTGTAGGAAAGATTAGGTGCTTTTTGCGAACATATGCTCTATCTGTCTACCTGTCCGGGTATAATAGCACAACACGTTGAAGGCGTAGAGAATGGAACCGCATTGTGCCGCTGAACTCAAGACAAAAAATCATACTACGTTTTTTGCTAAAACAAACAGAAGGCGTTGGACGCACAGCTTTGATGAAGTGGTTGTTCTTATTCAGCCGTGAAAATCCATCCAGTGTCAGCAGTTACGACTTCGTGCCATACAAATTCGGGCCTTATTCTTTTGAGGCACAACAAAATATCAACCAAACTCTGGCGCTATATGTTGAGGAAGGGGAACATGGCTATCGGTTGCGCCCTGGCGTACAGGATGAAGTCATCGCGATCACTGAAAAGATTAATAGAACGGACTTGTACACCCTCAACACAATTTGGTCTGAGGTCAGTTGCTTAACACGCCAAGTTTTACTGGATCGTGTCTACACTGAGCATCCGTGGTATGCAAGCCGGAGTGAACTAGTCAAGCAAGAGCCGCGACATGATGCTGAACTGGCGGTTTATACTTCTGGTTATGAAGGCAAATCGGTCGATGCTTTCCTGAACAACTTATTAGAGCATGGTATACAGGGTGTTCTCGATGTACGTCGGAACGCATACAGCCATAAGTACGGGTTATCAGGTCACGCTCTTCGTGATATTTGCAGTAAACTCGAAATGGAATATGACCATCTACCGGAACTCGGAGTGGCGTCCGAACTTCGCAAAGATTTATCTGGACCAGATGCCTACACTAAGCTGTTCGACGAATACGAAGTGAACTTGCCTGAACAAGCGAGTGCCTTATTGAAGGCAAGGGAAATCGTTAAACGTCGTCCAACTAGTCTGATGTGTTTTGAAGCTAGTAGCGAATGTTGTCATAGAGGGCGGCTCGCTCCGAAGTTAGCTTCTCAGGTCAATTTACCCGTCAAACACTTATGAGGTAATCGATGGTAACCAAGCGTGTCCTGGTTGTAGTTAAGACGTATCCTCATCCCTCGCGTAGTTATCAGGAACTTGTCTGCACCGCAGGTATGCTAGAGGATGGCAGTTTTATCCGCCTTTATCCCATTGACTACCGCTATCGCCCATCACATCAGTGGTACAACAAGTATCAATGGGTTGAAGTAGATGTGACGCGGAAGAACAGCGATCCACGCCCTGAGAGCTACCGGCCCAACCTTGACACCATCCACATACTTGGTCAGCCCCTAACGACTGGAAATGACTGGGCAGAGCGTAAAAAAATTGTTTTGGCAAAACCCGCCAAGACTATGTGCGAGTTACGTTCAGCCTACAGCCAGGACTACACCTCGTTGGGAATAGTCAAACCCCACAGGATCGCAGATCTGCGTGTCAAGGCTGTGGCTAGAGACTGGAAGCAGTCACACCAGAATGCCCTTGCACAAATCAACCTGTTTGATCAGGTAAAAAAGCCCCTACAAAAAATCCCGTACAAGTTTTCATACCAGTTCTTTTGTGACCGTGGATGTAGAGGGCACAACATGCGTATCACTGACTGGGAATTAGGAGTTCTGTTTCTCAAAGAAGTGGAACGCTTGGGAGATGAGCAAAAAGCCGTGCGTAGCGTGAGGCAAATGTTTTTTGACAATCTTTGTAGCCCCGATAAAGATACACACTTTTTTGTCGGAACTACCTTGCCTCACAATTCATGGATTGTGTTAGGCGTCTTCTACCCCAAGAAGGTCATAGAGCTGCCTAAGGCAAAGCAGATAGTGCCTAAACCAAATCAGACCTCTATGGATTTTTGATTCGCGGTGGGCACCATCTCGGAGCGGAAGCAAAGGAGTCGGGATGGTATAATACTTGAGCCTAAACATCGGCACGGTCAGGGCGAAGGCACTCTTGACTACGAAGATGGGGCAGCCGGTCGCCCCGGACATTGCAGGAGTAGCCGCTGAAATGAACCCCCTGCTTCGCAACGGAAACCTTACGTTTTGTCGCTCTTTTCTCCGGCGTCTGTGTCTACCAGCCTTGCTCCTGGCGGCCACAGTCGCGCTGCCTCCGTCCGCTCAGGCGCAAGGCCCGACGGCCGCCGTGAGAGCGGGGGACTTCCTCCGCAGCATCGGGGCGAACTCCTCCATCTCCCGCCGGGGGGAAACGCTCCAGGCCACGGTCAAGGCCGCGCGGTACATCGGGCTGGGCTGGATCAGGGCGGGCTATGAGGGTGACATCCCCCTCCGGGATCTGATTGATCTCCACACCCAAACCGGGGTCCGCTTCAGCTATGGCCTCGGAAGCGGCGGCACGGATATTCCACGGCTGCTCGACGGGGCCAGGCGGTTGGCGGCGGCGGGCGCCCTGCTGGCCGTGGAGGGGCCGAACGAGCCGAACAACTGGGGCGTTACCTACGGGGGCGAGGCGGGCGGTGGCCGCGCGCCCTCGTGGCTGGCGGTGGCGAGGCTGCAACGGGACCTCTATAAAGCCGTCAAAGGCGACCCCGTGCTGAAAAAATACCCGGTCTGGAGCATCAGTGAGAACGGGGCTGAGACGGACAACGTCGGGCTGCAATTCCTTTCCGTCCCTGCGGGCACCCACTGCGCGATGCCGGACGGTACGCGCTATGCCGACGCCGCCAACGTCCACAACTACATCTACCACCCGAACTCCCCCGGCCTGGAAGACAACAAGACGTGGAACGCCGCCGACCCCGGCCCGGCCTGCAAGGTGGACGGCCTGTATGGGAACTACGGCGCGACCTGGGGCCATCACTACCCCGGCTATTCGGTCTCCGCCCTCACCGCGCTGCCGCGCGTGACCACGGAAACCGGCACGACGGTCGGCGGGGCCGTCACCGAAGAAACTCACGCGCTGAACCTCCTGAGCATGTACCTGGACCAGTTCAAGCGGGGCTGGAGCGACACCGACGTTTACCTGCTGCGGGACCGGAGCGACGAATCCGGCAACCAGCAGTTCGGCTTCTACCGACCGGACTACACGCCGCGAAAAGCCGCCGTCTATCTCCACAACCTGACGACGATCTTGGCCGACCGCGACGCCGCCAAGACGCCGGGGAGACTCAGTTACTCGATCCCGGACGAACCCGCCACCGTGCATGACCTGCTCCTGCAAAAGAGCAGCGGCGCGTTCGCGCTGGTCGTGTGGGATGAGCAAGTCAGCGGCACGAGCAGCGTCACGGTGCGCCTGGGCCGGGCCGCCCCCACGGTGAGCGTGTACGACCCGACGGTGGGCACGACGCCGACCCGGACGCTCCGCCATGCCGCCTCGGTCCCGCTGACACTCAGCGATCACCCCCTGGTCATCGAGATCGCCGGGAACAGATGACGCCGTGCCCCTCTACACCATCGGCCACTCGGATCACACGCAGGACGCCTTTCTCCACAATGTCTAAGATACCTGAGATTGAAGCCGCAGACCGGAGTTCGGTGCGGCGGACGCTGGAAGCCGCACACCGGGAGTACAGCCAGGGCATTTTGGCAAACGATCCGGCGCAGCTTTTGGCGTTCTACCAGAAGTGGACTGCGCCGGACTTCGAGGAACAAGATAACCCAAAGGGCCATGTGACAAGCAGGGGAGAGATGCTGTCCCTCATGAAGCAGGTGGTCGCCTCGGGAGGTTTGAGTGGCTTCGCGGCGGTCTCGGAAGCCGCCTCCACTGTGGCCGAACTGGTCATGGAAGGGGATACTGCTGTTGCCGCCGTGGCGAACAAGTGCCGCTACCGTCAGACAGATATTCAGGGGTGGTACGGCACCAAAGGTGAGGAGCACGAGATCGAGACAAGGGGCCTCTGGCGGGAGACATGGGTAAAGGTAGGGGAGGGCTGGCGGTTGCAGATCAGCCAGATGCTCGGTAGTCAGACGTATGTGGATGGCGTCCTTTACGCACCAGCGCAACCAGAATAGGAACGACGCAATGGCATATTATCTAGGGCTAGACATCGGGACGAGCGGGGCGAAGGCGCTCTTGGTTACGGAAGCGGGGCAGCATGTCGCCTCGGACACGCAGGAGTATCCGCTGTCTACGCCCCGGCCTCTGTGGGCGGAGCAGGACCCGGAGGATTGGTGGCAAGCCGTCCTGCTGACGACCAAGAACGTGCTCCAAAGGGCCGGTGTCAGGGGCGAGGAGATCGCGGGCGTCGGGCTGTCGGGGCAGATGCACGGGTCGGTTTTTTTGGACAAAGGTAACAGGGTCCTGCGGCCCGCGCTGCTCTGGTGCGACCAGCGGACGCAGGCGGAGTGCGACTGGATCACGGCCCAGGTGGGGCGCGAGAACCTGGTCAACTACATCAGCAATCCCGTCTTGACCGGCTTCACGGCCCCGAAAATCGTCTGGCTCCGAAACCACGAGCGGGAGACCTATGACAAGGTGGTCAAGGTCCTGCTGCCGAAGGATTACATCCGCTACAAGCTGACGGGCGTTCATGCGACCGAGGTGTCGGACGCCAGCGGGACGGCCCTGCTGGATGTGAAGAACCGGCGCTGGTCGGACGAGGTCTTGGAAGCGGCGGGCATTCCGCGCTCGTTCATGCCCGACTGCGCCGAGAGCGTGGAGATTACGGGCCATGTCCACGCCCAGGCGGCGGGGCTGACCGGCCTGGCCGTCGGGACGCCCGTGGCGGGCGGCGGCGGGGACCAGGCGGCGGGGGCGGTCGGCAGCGGCATCGTCGAGACCGGCGTCGTGTCCAGCACCGTCGGCACCAGCGGCGTCGTGTTCGCCTACGCGGACACGCCCGCGACCGACCCGAAGCTGCGCGTCCACACCTTCTGCCATGCCGTGCCCGGCAAGTGGCACACGATGGGCGTCGTCCTGTCGGCGGGCGGGTCGCTGCGCTGGCTGCGGGACACCTTCTTTCAGCCCGAAGGCGTCGTCGCCCGGACGGTCGGCGACGACCCGTACAACCTCATGGCGGAGGGCGCGCGGCACGTCCCGCCCGGCGCGGAGGGGCTGATCTTCCTGCCCTACCTGACCGGTGAGCGGACGCCGTACCCGGACGCCAACGCGCGGGGGACGTTCTTCGGAATCACCCTGCGGCACAAGCGCCAGCACTTCGCCCGGAGCGTCTTCGAGGGTGTTGCCTACGCGCTCAATGACACGTTCCAGATATTCGACGAGATCGGCGTCCCCGTCACGCAGGTGCGGGCCTCCGGCGGCGGCGCGAAGTCGCCCGTCTGGCGTCAGATCCACGCCGACGTGACCGGCCACCCGCACGTCACGCTGTCCGTGGACGAAGGCCCCGCGCTGGGCGCCGCCCTGCTCGCCGCCGTCGGCACGGGGGCCTATCCGACGGTCGCCGACGCCTGCCGCGCCGCCATCCAGACCGTCGCCCGGACCGAGCCGGACCCCGCCGCTCACGCCGCCTACCGGAAGTATTACGGCGTTTACCGGGCGCTGTACCCTGCCCTGAAAGACCAGTTCGCGGCGGTCTCTGCGGCGGTGGGATGACTGGCCTGCCCCTGAAGGGACAGGCGACACGGAATGGTCGCCCCTCCGGGGCTAAAGGCCGCTCCTCGCCGGCTTTTCCTAAGCCCCGAAGGGGCGGCCCATCCGAATAGCCGTGCCCTTCAGGGCATGGCCTCTGAAAGAACATCATGCCCTTACCCATGTCCGACCTCTGGAAAGAGCGCCTGCGCGCCCCGCGCCTCTTCTGGACGCAGCTCGCCGCCCACGCCCCGGAGCGCGGCATCGTCACCAGCACCCATTCGGGCGTCGCCCAGGTGTATGCCTGGGACGTGCCGACGGGCGCGCTGCGGCCCCTGACCGACAAGCCCGGCGGCGTCACCTTCGGCCTGCTCTCCCCGGATGGACGCTTCTTCTACTACATGGACGACGCCAAAGGCAACGAGACCGGGCACTACGTCCGCGTCCCCTACGAGGGCGGCCCGCCGGAAGACGTGACGCCCGATCTGCCGCCTTACGGTGCGTCCACGACACCGTTCCCGCAGCCCGCCGTGGCGTTCAGCCCCGGCGGCAGCGCGCTCGTGTTTCGCACCAACGACGCGGGCGGCTTCCACCTGTGCCGGGTCGGGATCGCACCCGATGGGGCGCTGGGTTCGCCGCAGGTATTCTACACCACGCCCAGCCTCTGCCGGACGCCACTGCTTTCGGAAGACGGCGCGCTCGCCGCCGTGGCCGCCTCCGAGCGCACCGGCAAACAGCAGTACGCCCTGCTCTCCTTCGACGCGGAGGGGGCGCGCATCGGTGAGCTTTACGACGGGCTAGATACCAGCATCGAACCCATCGCTTTCAGCCCCGCGCCGGGCGACACGCGCCTGCTGGCGAGTTCCGACCGGACGGGCGACAAGCGGCCCCTGCTCTGGGACGCGCGCACGGGCGAGCGTCGGGACCTGCTCCTGCCCGGCGTCTCGGGTGAGGTCGTGCCCCTGAACTGGTCGCCCGACGGCAAGCGCGTTCTGCTCTGCCAATTCTCCCATGCCGTGCAGCGGCTGTATGTCTATGACCTGGAAACGGACCGCGCGACGCGGCTGGAACACCCCGACGGGGCCTTTACGTTCTTCGGCAGCCTCGGCGTCTCGTTCGCCCCGGACGGGCAGGAGATTCTGGCCCCCTGGCAGGACGCCCGGCACAACGCGCGTCTGGTCGCCCTGGACGTCGAGACGGGCGTGTTGACTCGGACGGTGCTGGCGGTCGGCGACGCCCCGCCGGGGCGTCCCGTGCGCTCGGTCACGTTCCCTTCCTCCGACGGGCAGGCCGTGCAGGGCTGGCTCTGCGTCCCCGAAGGCGACGGCCCGTTCCCCGCCATATTGGAAGTGCATGGCGGGCCGCACGGAGTTGTCGCCGAGACGTTCGGCATGGGGTCGCGCTGGGCCGAAAACGGCTTCGCCTGGCTTTCGGTCAATTTTCGCGGCTCGACGACCTTCGGGCGCGACTTCCTGGGCAAGATCTGGGGCGACGCGGGCCATTGGGAGCTGGAGGACATGGTCGCGGCCCGCGACTTCCTGGTGGGGCAGCAGATCGCGCAGCCCGACAAGATACTCGTCACCGGCGGCTCCTACGGCGGCTACCTGACCCTGCTGGCCCTGGGCAAGCGCCCCGACCTGTGGGCCGGCGGCATGGCCCTGGTCGCCATCGCCGACCAGACGCTCACCTGGGAAGACTCGTCGGGCTTCCTCCAGGGCGTCACGACCGCCAGCTTCGGCGGGACGCCGAGGGAGAAGCCGGACCTGTACCGCCGCGCCTCGCCGATCACCTACGCCGAGGACGTCCGCGCCCCCCTACTGGTCATCCAGGGCCGCCACGACACCCGCTGCCCGCCCCGGCAGATGGAGGTCTACGAGGCGAGGATGACCTCGCTGGGCAAGGACATCGAAGTCCTCTGGTTCGACGCCGGGCACGGCACGGGCGCGACCGAGGAGCAGATCGGCTGGGGCGACCGGATGCTCCGCTTCGCCCGCCGCATCGCCGGCCCGCCCGACGGGCCGGATTAGCCCGATAAGAAAGAAGCACCCATGCCCCGCTCCTTCGGAGAACCCCTCACCAAGCTCCGCGCCGTCCCTATCCAGGACAACGGCGAGCCGCTGCTCGACCCGCGCACGCTCTCCCCGCGCATCCACTTCGCCGAGAAGCACCCGAAGTTTGAGGGGATGTCACGGACGCCCCAAGTCCGCCGGGGCGTCGCCGAGCGGCTGGCCCAGGCCGCCGACTCGCTCCCGGCGGGCACCGACCTCATCATCATCGAGGGCTTCCGCCCGCTCGCCCAGCAGCGGTTCATGTACGAGGAGATCAAGGCCGACTTCGCCCGCCGCCACCCGGACTGGAACAAGGCCACCCTGCACCGGATTACGAACACCCTGTCCGCCCCGCCTGACGACCCCTGCCCGCCGCCCCACACGACCGGCGGGGCCGTGGACCTGTCCCTGATTCGCCCCCAAACCGGCGAGTGGCTGGACATGACCTCCCCGTTCGAGATGGACGAGACCAGCGCCCCCGGCGACACGCCCGGCCTGAGCACAGAGGCCCAGGCCAACCGCCGCCTGCTCTTCGGGGCATTAGAGCCGACCGGCCTCACCCCCTACCTCGGCGAGTGGTGGCACTGGTCCTACGGCGACTCCGGCTGGGCCTTGCGCGTCGGTGCCAAAACCGCCTTCTACGACCGCCTACCGGAAGAACAAGACCGACGAGTTTAGGGGAAACCCATGCCTCGCCTACGGCATGGATGAAAATCAAAGAATCATTTTCTCTTTGGCCTCTATTATTTTACTTAGCACGATTTTTGTAGTAAGATATGGTCATGGCATTCGCAAACAAACTTTGTCCCCGATGTGGCCATCAGACTGCCACTAGCGCACAGTTCTGCGGCCAGTGCGGCACACACTTTGCTCCTGTAGTTCCTGAAACTAGCCCCTACATCTGCGATCAGTGTGAAACACCATTGGTCGGCGGAAGCCGGTTCTGTGCTAAGTAGTCATGCAAAAGAAAGTCGGTATTTCGTCCCGATCTGTGCCAGAATGTCAGTGACGCTGTGGCAGAGGGTCGCAAAGTCCTTGTAGGCATCGGGTTCAAGCCAACGATACTTTACCTGACGCCAGAGTGCCTCGATTAGATTCAGGTGCGGACAGTAGGGCGGCAGAAACAGAAGGCGCAGGCCCTTCTGCTGCCACTCGTCACGCTTGGCCTGCACCAGCCTAGAGCGATGCACCGTGGCATTGTCTAAGACCAGCACCGTCGGGCCTGAAAGCGCAGGCAGCAGAGCCTCAATACTCTCGATCACGAACGGCGCGGTGATCTTCTCGTGCGTCTGGAAGTGAGACAGGCTGCCCTGCCGAGACAGGAAGCCTAGCACGCTCAGGCGACGCGAATGCGCCTGGGCAGGCAGGCCGACCGTCTGCCCCTTCCTCTGCCACAGGTACGGCACGACGGGCGAGAGGCAGAAGCCGCTCTCGTCCGCGTAGAGGACATGCCGCCTGCCTGCGGCTTCCAGGCGGTGCAGGCGCGAGAGCGTTCGCTTGATGCGGGCCTGCTCCTGCTCAGGGGCCGACCTGGGTGGGACGCGCCGCGCGCGGCGGTAAGTGAAACCCATCCGCTTGAGGCTGCGCTTCACGGTGGCCCAGCAGACCTGCTTTTCTTTTTTTTGATCTCGGCCTCCAGAGTGGCTTTCATGTTGGGCGAGGGGTTCTCGATCAAGATGTCGCGCAGCAGGGCTTCCAGGCTACCGTCAATCTTGCGGCGGCGCCCAGGCTTGGGAGCATCGGCCAGACCGCTGAGGCCTTTCTCCTGCCAGGCATCCAGCCAGCCGCTCACGGTGTCGCGGTCCACGCTGAAGATGTCAGCAAGTTGTTCCAGGGTAAAGCCTCTGCTGGAAAGCAGAACCGCCTGGGCGCGCTGCCGTTGGCGATGCGTCTTGCCTTCACGGTGCATCTCTTCGAGTGCCTTTTGATCGGCCTCGGCCAGCACAGAAATGAACTTCATGCAGGTAGTTTACCTGCATCAAACGCATCAGGCAAAATACCTGATTATCTTTGCACGATTACTTAACTGCGGCCAAGCGTTTGACACGCCGGTTCCTACCGCTGCATTTCAGTCGGAACATGGGGCACATTCTCAAACGCCTTCTGAACCACCATATTCTCAGGCTGGGCAGACCTATTTCTTTGAATCATACTCCAAACGATCATTTCCCGGACCGGTACAGGAAAACGTCCATGAAGCTGAGAGTAGAAAATCTCTCTTTTAGCAAAGCGCCTGTAACACGAGGCATAGTCATCACCATGGGTGGCCTACTCTTCGTATTTTGTTGTGTCATAGGTTTTTCGCTGACTCAGTACAGGTATTCTTCTGCTCCCGCTGTCAGCAATCACAATTCTCCCTTGCCTAAAAATACGGATGCTTCTTTGCAGCAGCCAAGCCAAGAAACGGTACACCAACCTTCGGCAGATGTTCCCCAGGCTAAAAACGACCACAGTACTGACAATGCTGTTTCATCGGACGAAGTTGCTTCTAAATCTGAAACAATCGCTGAGGATAATTCAAGCAATTCAGTTGTTGCTATAGATGATAATGATACAATGAATGCATATGCGCCTTTAGGCTCAGGTTTAGATGATACACCCATTGATATTAATACTCTACAAAATACAATCCTTTCAGCAAATGATTTGGCAGACAAGTCTCTGCGTGCTTTGAGTCTTTCACACAGCACGATTTATGCGCTACATGGTTGCAATTTTACCAGACCCGCCATTAACAGTTACTTTCAATCACAGCCCTGGTACCATCCTGCTTCTAACTTCACAGAAGCGATGCTTAGTGATGTCGAACGGGCCAACGCTCAGACGATTCGCGCCATGGAGCGTTCTCATTTTAACTATGGTCGTCATTCATTTGATGAGCAAGGACAATATTATCAGGCGGCTCGTGATCCGTTGAAAGAAACCGCCGCCCCTGGATCGGGACAGACCGATCAGCTTCTTGATTTGGATACGCTTCAACATCGCATCGTTACCGATGAGGATTTGTCGGGAAGGTCCCTTGCTGCTCTCAGCATTTCCTACAATGCGATTTATGCGGCGCATGGGTACGTCTTCAAGCGACCCTCGCTGCAACAACTATTTAGTCGTCTGCGTTGGTATACGCCCAATCCTGGCTTCCGCGAGCAAGACCTGAGCAGCATTGAACAGGCAAATCTGAAAACGATACGCGGGTATGAGCGGACACATTTCGGGTTTTGACAGAGGAAACATCCATGGTTGAAGCGTTGGGCTATATTTTCTTAGTTTTGGCGGCGGTGATTATTTGCTGGCCAGGCATTCGTGCGTTTCGGCTGTCACGGCTTCGTGAACAGTCTCGGCAAAAGATGGACTGGGGGCTGCCGGGAGTACAGGCTGTGCATGACCAGATTCGTCAGTTTGCAGGCCAGCCAGTAAATCAAGCCGAACTGGCTTCGTATGGAGCATTAACGGCGGCTGAGTTTGTTTGGAGTTGGGCCAGAATTGATCCCTCCGTCATCAAGGCGGCAGATTTTAGTTCTTCTGTGCCTATCCATAACGGGTATGACTTCGCTCAGTATCTTCACTCGCATTATGACACGCTCGGAGTAGCCGCGAAAGAGGGTTTTCTAAACCGACTGATGGGCTACTTCGGTGAGCAACAAGTCGCCGATCTGCTTGTACATCAGGGACATGTTGTGCAAATGGCGGCCTCCTCAACGCAACCTGCCTGGGATATGCTGGTAGATGGGCATCCTGTGAATGTCAAGACCGTCCAGGATTTAGCATCCATCAAAGCCGAGGCTCTGGCTCATCATGGAGTTACTTATGTTGTGCCGCTGGATGCTCACGGCCATCTAACATCCAATATGAGCCATGTCGCGGGCTTTCATCATGGGGCTGCTCATTCCAGTCTACATGAAGGTGTGGCCGCCGCGCACGGGGAACACGCCATGCACAGTTTAGGAATGCACTTACCCCTTCTGACGATTGGCTTTGCCGCCTATCGTAACTACCAGGCTGTGCAGCTAGGGAAAAGTGTCGGCGCTGCGATGAACCACACAGTCATTGAAAGTGTAGGACGCGGCGCTGGTGGGGTCTTGGGTGCCAAGGCGGGGGCAGTTGCAGGAGCGATCTTTGGGCCTGCTGGGATGCTAATTGGAGGCCTTGCAGGTGCTGTCGGGGGGGGACTACTAGGCGGGACGGTCGCCGAACAGGTAAAGCGCAAGCCGCTGAATGCCGTGCTGGCCCGTATGGAAACGGCATTGCACGAATATGGGGTGACATTTTCCGGTAAGATGAGCACGATCCATGGATACCTGGAAACCCCGTTAATCCGAATGCGCGCATCAGTGCGCCAATTAGAAAACAGTCTCAATGCGAGGAAGTCGCGCCTCATATGGTGGCTTTGGCCCGATTTTTACACAGTGCTATTGGAAGAAACGCTCCTGCAAGGACAACGTGAAATCTCCGGCGAAGAGCAGAAAATCAATTCCGTGGAAGCCGTATTCCAGCAAGCACGATCTACCGGGCGGTTCCATGCGATCGGTATGATGATGGTCAACCATCCAGCCATTTCTGAACTGGTTGGAGACTGCCCGGATAAATTAGCTGTCGTTCGCAATGTGCGCCAATCTGTATTCCATGAACGGAAGCAACTTGACCCTCGTTTCGTCGCTCCTACATAGAACTTTCTCGCGCAAGCGGGTATATAAGCAGTGGGGCAGGGCGGTAAACACCGAACAGGCGGCCCCGCTGTTGCTGAGGAGGCACACCGACCATGAAATTTTTTATTGACACGGCCAACGTGGACGAGATCAAGCAGGCGAAGGCGTGGGGCATTTTGGATGGGGTGACGACCAACCCGTCGCTCATCGCCAAAGAGGGCATCCCGCACAAGAAGCGGGTCATGGAGATCCTGGACATCGTCGGGGACGTCCCCGTCTCCGCCGAGTGCGTCGAGACCGACGTGGACAAGCTGATGAAGGAGGCCCAGGATATCGCGTCGTGGGCGCCCAACATCTACGTCAAGGTCCCGATGAACGCCAACTCGATGGAGGTGGTCAAGGAGCTGTCGCCGAAGGGCATCAACTTCAACGTCACGCTCATCTTCTCGCTCCCGCAGGCGCTGATCGCGGCCAAGGCGGGCGGCTCGTTCATCTCGTTCTTCGTCGGGCGCATTGACGACATGGGCAGCCTGGAAGCGCCCCTGAACATCGTCGAGGCGGTCAACATGGTGGAGACCTATGACTTCCCCAAGGACCCCGAGATCCTCGTGGCCTCCATCCGCAGCCCGCTCCAGGTCACGGAGAGCATCAAGGCCGGCGCGCACATCGCCACCATCCCGTTCAAGACGATGGAGATGCTGTTCAAGCACCCCCTGACCGACATCGGCATCAAGCGCTTCAACGACGACTACCTCAAGGCCACCGGCGGCAGCAAGAACGGGGCCGCCGCTGCCGACAAGGGCGTGTCCATGGAAGAAAAGGCGAAGGTCTGACCGCGCCTCAGTCTGAGCGTCGCCCGCCGTGCCCCGCACGGCGGGTTTTTTTGTGTCGTCCCCTCTTGTTTCCCCCGCCCCCTGCCGATACTTCCAGTAACAACCCCATAAAGGAGGTCAGGATGCCACCGGACATGAGTACCGGACCGATGCTGGCCGCAGGGACGCCTCCGGGACGCGCGTCCGGGCCGGCTTCCGCCGGTCCGCCGGGCGGGGACCCGCTTGCCGCCCTGTTCGCGGCTCTGCTGGCGCACAGCGATGGGTCGCGGCCCGCAGCGGGCGCAGCTCCTTCCCCGCTGAACGCGGTCCTGAAGTCAGGCGCACCGTTTAAGCCGAAGGACGGGCCTGCCGAAGACAAGACGCACGACAAGATACTGAACGTGGCGCTGCCGGCACTGGCGCCGCTGCTGACGCCGATCCAGATGAGGCCGACCTTCCCGCCGACTGCGGGTGTGCCGGTGGGACAGAAGACCGCAGGAAAGAAGACAATGGACACCAGCCCGGTGTCTGCCTCTCCCCGCAAGGAGACAGGCGTGACGGGCGGTGAGTTGCCCCTTCAGGACGCTCGGATAGCAATATCCGGCACGTCCGCCCTGTTTCCCGCCTTTCTCATCGCGCCGCCCGCCATCGCGTCGCCCACGCTGATGGCCGGGTCTCCTGCGGGTGGCCCATCCCAGCCGGTCGTCAACGGCCGCCTGCCGGGCACGGCTCCCGCCGCGTCGCCGGGAGTGTTCGCCCTCACGGCGACTGTGCCGACACAGTCGCCGACCGGGAATTTGCCTCAGAACAGTCCGGCGCATGATCCGGTTGCTCCGGCAGGTGTCCTCCCCGCTGCTCCGTCTCCGCCTGCCGTAGCGGGTTATGTGCCGCAGACGCAGGGTTTCGCGGTTCCCGTGGACGCCGTACTGAAGATGACGAAGCTCCCTGCGGGTGGAACGGCTGTGGCTGACTCGCCCGCCGAGACGCCGCCCGTCCCCGCCCCGGCATCAGCCAGGGGAGTGGGGGAGGTGCTCCCGAACGCGGCGCAGGTTCTTGTCCCGACGCTGCCGCAAGCCAGTTCGGCAGCCGCCGCCCAGACGGCGACACCAGGGGCGGCGCCGCAGGGGTTTTTCCCTGGAGGCAGAACGGCGGCCCGGAGCACGGC
>CAXTWM010000037.1:0-21434 GCA_964247915.1 uncultured Armatimonadales bacterium
ACCGGCGCGCGGTGCGGTCTTTTGTCCCTGCCCCACGCCCCCGAACCCATCCTGACCCCCGTTTTCATGCCCGTCGGCACGCGCGGCACGGTCAAGGCCATGACGCAGGAGGAGGTCTGGGAACTGGGCTTCCGGCTCATCCTGGGCAACACCTATCACCTGTACCTGCGGCCCGGTCACGAGTTAGTGCGTCAGGCCGGAGGGCTACACCGGTTCATCGCCTGGGACGGTGCCATGCTGACCGACAGCGGGGGCTTTCAGGTCTTCTCGCTGGAAGAGCTTCGGAAGATTACCGAGGAGGGCGTCACGTTCAAGTCGCATCTGGACGGGTCCGAGCACTTCTTCAGCCCCGAACGGTCCATCGAGGTGCAGCACGGGCTGGGCGCGGACATCATCATGGCCTTTGACGAGTGCCCGCCGTACCCCTGTCCCGAGGAAGCGACTCGGGCGGCGACGGAGCGGACGCATCGGTGGCTGGAGCGGTGCAAGAGCTATCACGACGCGCAGGGAACGGGCCAGTTATTGTTCGGCATCGCGCAGGGGGGGACGTATGAGGGGTTGCGGGTCGAAAGCGCGCAGTTCGTGGCCGCAATGGACACGCCGGGCATCGCGGTCGGCGGCGTCTCGGTCGGCGAGCCGCCGGACATAATGCAGGCCGCCGTCGGCTGGAGCGTCCCGCACCTGCCCCCGCACAAGCCGCGCTACCTGATGGGCGTCGGCACGCCGCGCGACATCCTGGATGCCGTCGCGCAGGGGATAGACATGTTCGACTGCGTCCTGCCGACCCGCCTGGGCCGCAACGGGACGCTCTACACGACGCGCGGGCGCCTCAACATCAAGGGCAGCCGGTTCACGGACGACTTCGGCCCCGTAGACCCCAACTGCCCCTGCCGCGTCTGCCGACGCTACTCGGCGGCTTATCTCCGGCACCTGTACAAGTGCGACGAAATTCTAGCCTCGCGCCTGGCGACCTACCACAACCTCGCGCATTACGCACGGTTAATGCAGGGCATCCGGGAAGCCATTGCCGCCGACCGTTATGAGCAATTCCGGCGGCAGACGCTGGCAGGATATGAGGAACTGGCGGAAGGGGCTTCTGTTGCGCCGGAGGTCGAATGAAGGTCCGGCGCATGGGTGGGGACTAAAGGGGCAGAAACATCGCCGAGGAGGCAACCCCGATGAAGCCACGAATAGTTTTCGCTCTAGTCGGCCTTGCCGCAGCGACCGCACAGGCCGGGCCTCTCAAACCGCATCTGAAACCGACGCCGGCACACGTCACCCTGTCTCAGCAAGACAAACAACACCTGTTCTATGACACCTTCACGCTCGCCAGGACTGTGCGCCAAATCCCTGAGCCGGTCCGGGAGCGGCTCCTCGCGACGCCTACTGTTACACCGCGCGACATGGCTGATTTTGGTCAACCCTTTGATGCATCGGATGTGGTGATGGGGTCACAGGCCCCTGTTTTTTACCGCCTGATCTTTTCGGCGACTTCGCCGGGCTACTGCCTCGTGTATTATGAGCATGGCGGCATTGCTCACAGTCACAAGGTTGATTTCTTCCGGCTTTCCGGGAGACGAGCCGATCACCTCTGGGGAGCGGATCTCACAGGGGGGCATGACCCGCTCACACTGGCGCAACTGCGGACCGAGATCAGGCTTGGCCGGTATGAAACCACACACCGGTTTTAGGATGCATACGGCCCTACTTTGGCCTTCTCGTAGATCATGTTCAGCAGCTTGACGGCGTGGCGGGCGCTGGGGGCGGAAACGGTCGGCTCGCGGCCTTCGCGGATGGCGAGGACGAAGTCGCGGATGTTGCCTAGGTGGCCGTCGCCCGTGATCGCGGCGGGGTCGTTGGCGACCCCGGCACCGGGGCTGGACGCGGCTTCCCCAGAGGCGGGGGCGGCTTCGCTGTCCTCGAACGGCTCCTGGGTCTTGAAGTGGGCCAGGTGGTCGCCGACCAGCATGGCGCAGCCCTTCGTCCCCGACACGTCCACGCGCTCCGGGAAGCCGTCAAAGGCCAGCGTCGTCATGGTCAGCGTCCCCAACGCGCCGCTTGCGAAGCGGACGGTGACGACGCCCAGAGTCTCGCCCTCGATATTGCGGTGAAAGCCGGGCGTGAGCGTGGCGGACAGCACTTCGGCGACGGGGCCGGCCAGCCACTGCACTTTGTCCAGGCTGTGGATGCCCTGATTGGAAAAGACGCCCGCATCCAGATCCCACGTCCCCCGCCACTCGCCGCTGTCGTAATAGCCCTGCGAGCGATACCACTTGGTTTCGGCGCAGGCCAGCACGAGGTCCCCGAACGCGCCCGCGTCTACGGCCCGCTTCACCTTGCGGGCGGCGGGGGAGAAGCGCTCCTGGAAGATGCCCCCGTAGACGACCCCGGCGGACTTGGCGGCGGCGATGGCCTCGTCTACGGCATCAATCCAGACGTCCAGCGGCTTCTCGGATAGGACGTGCTTGCCCGCGCGGGCCGCCTGGACGGCCATGCGCCCGTGCAGACCCGACGGGGTGCAGAGAGTCACGGCGTCAATGTCGGGCCGCGCCAGCAGGGCTTCAAACGACTCGACGGCCTCGCCGCCGTACCGGGCGGCGAACGCCTGGGCGCGGTCGGGCACGAGATCGGCGGTCGCCACGAACTGTGCCAGCCCTTCGTCTTTGAGTCTAGCGAGCGCGTCGCCGTGCGTTCCTGAGATGATGCCGCAGCCGACAATGCCGAAGCGCAAGGGGGTCATCGGGGGAGTCTCCTGTGAGTCTGGTGGGTACTGAGCGCGGGATGCTTCCGGGCGGGCGGCGTCGCTGCCGCCAAGAGGGACGGGGCGGGGCGCAGGGAGAACGTGTGCGTCTGCGGCTGGGCGGCCTCGCGCGCCTGGTCGCGCCGGTCGTCCAGCCACTGGTCAATGGCGGTCAGGGCGGCCACTTCGGCGCCGGAAGGGGCGTCGCTTTTGTGCGCGATGGCGTTCGGGCCGGTGTTCCACAGGTAGCGCCAGGAGTCCAAGCGGGACTGGACGAGGTCGCGGACCTGGACCGCCTGCTTGTTCTGCGGCAGGCCCGGCAGTCGCGTCAGGTCCAGGCCCGCCGCCAGTTCCTGACGGGTCACGCTCGCGGCCGGCTTGCCGTCCACCAGCAGGTCGTAGCGGTCCGCTTTCAGATCGGAGGCGCGGGCGCGGAAGGCGTTCAGCGTGCCAGGCAGGGGCGAGACGGCGAACGCCGGGGCGGCCTTGTCGGGAAGCGGCCAGGGCAGCGGCAGGGTCGCCGGGGTGGAGGAAGCCGGGTTCAGAGTGATCTCCATCGGCTCCGGCTGGGCACCCCAGGCTTTCAGGATGGAGGCGGCCATGATCGCCTGCCCCGCCTCGTTCGGGTGGATGCCGTCCGGGACCAGGGTGAACCGGGGATCGCGCTTACGTCCCGCGCGGGTGGCCTCGGCCAGCGGCGCGTTCAGGTCCACGGCGAGGATGTCCCGCCTGCCGCCCAGCGTCTTGACGAAGTCCCGGAACTTCAGGAGGACGCTGTTGTAGCCGTGGAAGTGGCGGGAGCCGGGCGCGTCCTCGTCGTAGAAGGTCGGCGACAGCAGCGTCAGGCGGACGCCGGGGAGTTCTTTGGTCAGCCGGTCCACCAGCCACGTCAGCCCCTGAGTGTAAGAGTCGTAGTTGGACTGCTTGAAGTGCGTGTACTCGCCGTCGTTCATGCCCAGCAGGATCGTGACCACGGTGGGATGATAGGGGAGAACATCGCGCTTGATCCGGGTCTCGGCCGACCCGCCTTTGCCGCCAGAAACCACGTCGCTGGTCCAGCCGGAATTGAGGAACTTGACGTGCCAGGCCGGGTGGCGCGTGAGCACATACGTCTCGATGTCCCGCCCGTAGTGCTGCTGCTCGGTAATCGAGTCCCCATAGAAAACGACCGTGTCACCGTCGTGCAGGAAAAATCTGTCTTTCCCCTGGGCACGGGCTGGGGTGAGTGCAGTCAGCGTCAGGAGGGGCAACAGCAGGAAGGCGAGGAATGCCGTGGGTTTGATTGCCGTGGGGCTGAAGCCCTCGGCTGGGGGGCGCGGACGCCCATTCCCCGCCTGCGCGGGGAGAAGATCTGCCCGCGCGGACGGTTCTTTGCCCGCGAAGGCGGGCACTAGGCGCTTCGCCCCCCAGCGAGGGGGTTTAGCCCCTCGGCTCTGTCGCAGGAACCACATAGGCTATTCCGGCTTCCGCCGCATCGCGTCGAACTTCGCCACGAAGTTCTCCGCCTCGCCTTGCAGCACCTCGTCGGGGTTCCAGCCCATCTGGATGACCTGCAAGCGGTTCGCCCCACGCAGGGTCAGGTGGACGCTGCCGCCCTCCTCGTGCGTCAGCCGCACGGTGTCCACCGGGCGCGGCGAACTGAGGGTGTAGCCCAATTTGCCGAAGATCCGTCCGACGGCCCAGCCGACGCCTACGGCCAGCGCACCGACGACGAGGAGACTGACGCCCAGCCGCGTCCCGAACGTCTGCGCGCGGTTCAGGGCGACTTCTTCCAGCCGCGCCATCTCGTCCCGCAGCTCCTCGCTGGGAGCCACCTGGATCGTGCCGTCGTCATGCAGCAGCAGCATCCCGCGTTCGGACGGTTTTTTGTTGCTCACGAAGCGCATCCGCGCGATCTCGGTCAAATCACTCTTTCTCCTTGTCCTTCGCCGCCTTGCGGACTTGCAGCCGTAGCGGCGTCCCCTCGAAGGCATACGACTCGCGGATGCGGTTTTCCAGGTAACGCAGGTACGAGAAGTGCATCAGTTCGGGGTCGTTGACAAATAAAACAATGGTGGGCGGCTTGACGGTGGGCATGGTCGCGTACTTGACCTTGAGCGACTTGCCCTTGTCGTTGTAAGGGTGGGCGTCCACGGCGTCCCGGACGATGCGGTTCAGTTCGCCCGTGGGAATCCGCATGGAGTGCGCCTCGGCGGCGTCCAGGGCGGCCTCGACGGCGGCGGCCACGCCCTTGCCCGTCACGGCGGAGGTGAAGGCCAGCGGGGCGTAGGCCATGAAGTGCATGGCGTCGCGCAGCTCTTCGGAAAAGACGGTCATCGGGTTCTGGCCCGGCATCTGCTCCAGCACGTCCTTACGGCCCACATCCCACTTGTTGACCACGATGATTCCGGCCCGGCCCGCCTCGTGCGCGTAGCCGCCGACCCGCTTGTCGCCGTCGGTCACGCCGTCGTGGCCGTCCAGGACCAGCATCACCACGTCGGCCCGCTCGATGGCCCGCATGGCCCGCAGGACGGTGTAATACTCGACGCTGCCCTGGATCTTGCCCGCGCGCCGGATGCCCGCCGTGTCGATCAGCACGACCTCGCGGTCGCCGCCCTGGGCGTGGAACGTGAAGGCCGTGTCAATCGAGTCGCGGGTCGTGCCGGCGATGGGGGAGACGATGGCGCGCTCCTCGCCCAGAATGGCGTTCAGCAGGGACGACTTGCCGACGTTGGGCCGGCCGATGATGGCGATCTTGATCCGGTCGTCTTCCACCACTTCATCGGAGGCGGGCGGCGCGGGCGGGAAGCGCTCGACGATGGCGTCCAGGGCGTCCGCCACGCCGCGACCGCCCAGGGCCGAGACGGGGAAGACGTGGGGCAGGCCCAGGCCGTAGACCTCGGCGACGTTGCGGTTCTCCTGGTCGCCGTTGTCTACTTTGTTGGCGATCACGACCAGCGGTTTGGGCGACCGGCGCAGGGCGTTGGCGAGTTCCATGTCGTCCGAGGTCAGCCCGACGGTCGTGTCCACGACCAGCACGATGACGTCGGCCTCCTCCATCGCGATCTCGGCCTGGGCGCGAATCTGGGCTTTGAGCGGGTCCGGGTCGAACATCTGGATGCCGCCCGTGTCCACCAGCATGTACTCGCGCCCGTTCCAGTCGCCCTCGGCGTACAGCCGGTCGCGCGTGATGCCGGGCGTGTCCTCCACGATGGCGACCCGCCGCCCGACCAGCCGGTTGAACAGCGTGGACTTGCCGACGTTGGGTCGCCCGACGATGGCAACAAGGGGCTTGGGCTGGTATTCCGCGCGCGGCTTGGGCTGGTATTCAGCCTGGTATTCGGCTTCCGGCTGACTGTCTGGCGAACTCTCGGATGGGTTTTCCGGCTGAGGCGCGGGGGCGTCGGTCATGGCGTTTTCTTCCTCCTGCCGCTGGGGCACTCTCGGGGAGGATGCGTGTCTCCGGGCGGTCAAAACAGCTATTAGAATAGCACAAAAGGGGGCTGGAAGTCAAGGAAAGATGTTGAGTGCGGGCGTAGTTCAGGGGTAAGGGGGGTAAGGCGGAAAATAACTTCTGTTCGGACCCCGTAAGAGCGCAGATTGCATGGTTTATGCATAAAACTCTACCTTTATTCGTCAAATGGTGTGACTAGCCCGATCAATACGGTACACACATCCATTCCAACAATGGCGTAATTTCCTGGAGTTGACGGAAGCGTATTTTCGAGTGTATAGTCTTGGCATGTTCTGCACCCGTGAAGTTCCATGAACCAGAAAATCAAGCCGTTGCTGATCATTTTGTGTGCCGTCGTTGCCTGTGTGTTTTTTGCGATGCGGAAGGCCGAACCGAGGCACGCGCAGGTCATGAAATCACCCAGGCCGATTTTGCCCGGTACGTCCTATGGAATACGCATCCCGGCTCCGCTCTCAGGGTGGGGGCCAGGGCATGTGGTGGCTCACGGCAGCGTGTCTTGTACCGGCCAAGCCGCGTCGGACTGGCCGGCTGCCAGTAATTCGGTCCGAGGGACCGGAAGCGGATTCGGCGTGATTCCCGGTCACTTACGGTCTGCCGGATACTGGGAAATCATCTTTCCGTGGCAGGGGAAAGGGTCGCCGCCACCAGGCCGGTATGTCACCCGTGCCGCATTGGGAGTGCGGGTGACCCGAACGAAAAATACGGAAGAGCACAAAGAGGTCATAGAGCCGAATGTGCTTGCACCTGCGCCTGTCTTCTATGGCGGTGGCTTTGCTGATTCTTCTGTCACCAGCATGTCGATGTGTTTAGATGGCACGGTGAAACACACCAGGTCGTCCTATTACCTTTATGTGCGAACTTGGCCGGTGAACGGGGAGGTTCGGCAGACCAGCATTTTGCAAAAGTGGGGAGGTGAGGTTATCGCAGAAGTCAAATTTACGCCGCCGTTTTATCCAGAAGACCCTCTGGACTCCCCCCGCCCGCAGTTCGGAGGTTCCGATTCTACCGATCTCGCGGTTTTCAAAAAGAAGGATTCCATCTTCAGTGAACATATGCTCTCCTTTTTCATGGCTGAGAAGCCCCTGGCTATTGAGTGCTCTTGCCCTCGCTCTGCTCTCGCCCGTCGTTCGCGCCGATGCGAACTGGACGCTTTACAAGATCATTTTTAACGGGAGCGAACAAGTTTCCAGCCAAGTAGCAGCAGTCCAGGTGACCGACCAGCAAGTATCTAGCGACGGCCAGGGACACGTCCTGGTCTCTCCTTCGGATTCGAGCGCCGCAAACGCCCCCGATGGGGGTGCAAGCGCCATGGTCTCCGGCACGTTCACTTTCATTTACTAAACGACGCAGGCTCCCACATCGAGCTTGTATGACATTCACTCAGGCGTCGGCAGCATCATCGAGGGGAGTAATTTTCAGGGAGTCACCTGGATTGGCAGCAGCAGCCAAGTCAATGGCGATATCAGCCAGCATATTGACGCTCAGGCAGGCACGCGGGTGGGCGACGTTGGGGACGATTACCTGGAACTGGCTTGGACGACGCCGACATTGACCTCAACCGTCCTCGGCTTCTTCTCCAGAAGCCGGGGCTGTCTTCTGTCATGGTGGGAAGCTATGCGACGGCGAGTTGAAGCGGATTGGGTATAAGACAGGTAATTAGTGTTACATAAGAAGCTTGAACGCTTAGGGCTTCTGGCTGTCGTCGATGACATCCTCACGCGGAAAGGAACTGCCGAATGTTTACCGCTTTACCCTTCTCGGTGCGTCGCCCGGCCTTGTGGCGCGGCCTGATGCCCGCGCTGCTGCTGGCGGCGCTTCTCGGATTGGCTCCCGCGCCCGCCCGCGCGCAGAACTACCTGCACACCAGCGGCGCGAAGATTCTGGACTCCCAGAACAACGTCGTCCGGCTGACGGGCCTGAACTGGTTCGGGCTGGAGACGTCCACCTACTGCCCGCACGGGCTGTGGGCGCGTTCGATGGGGTCCGTGCTGGACCAGGTCAAGGGGCTGGGCTACAACGTCCTGCGCGTCCCCTACTGCAACCAGCTTTTTGACGCGGGCAGTACGCCGAACGGCATTGACTACAGCCTGAACCCCGACCTGCAAGGGCTGACCGGCATCCAGATACTGGACAAGCTGGTGGCCGGGGCGCGGGCGCGCGGCCTGAAGATCATTCTGGACCAGCACCGCCCCGATTCGGGCGGGCAGTCGGCCCTGTGGTACACCAGCGCCTACCCCGAACAGCGGTGGATCAGCGACTGGACGATGCTGGCGGCGCGCTATCAGGGCAACGACACCCTGATCGGCTGCGACCTGCACAACGAGCCGCATGACCCGGCCACCTGGGGGTCGGGCGACACGTCCACCGACTGGCGGCTGGCGGCCCAGCGCTGCGGCAACGCCATCCAGGCCGTCAACCCCCACCTGCTGATCATCGTCGAGGGTATCCAGAGCGTCAACGGCGACTACTACTGGTGGGGCGGCAACCTGGAAGCGGCGGGGGGCGCGCCGGTCCAGCTCAACGTCGCCAACCAGGTCGTGTATTCAACGCACGACTACCCGGCCAGCGTCTACGGCCAGCCGTGGTTCTCCGACCCCTCCTACCCGAACAACCTGCCGGGCGTCTGGAGCAAGCACTGGGGCTACCTCGTCGAGAACAACATCGCGCCGGTCTATGTCGGCGAGTTCGGGACCTTCGACCAGACGGCTTCGGACCAGCAGTGGTTCCGCAGCATGGCGAGCTACATTGGCGCGAACAGCCTCAGCTTCACGTTCTGGTGCCTTAACCCCGACTCGGGCGACACCGGCGGCATCCTGCAAAACGACTGGCAGACGGTAAACCAGGACAAGCAGAACGTGCTGCAATCGCTGCTGGCCCCGCTGGTCGGAACGAGCGGGTCAGGCGGTTCCGGCGGCGGAGGTGGAAGCGGCGTCACCGCGCCCGGCGCACCGACGAATGTGGCTGCCGTTGCCGGTGACGGTCAGGCGACAATCACCTGGTCCGCGCCTTCGGGTACGGTCACGGGCTATAACCTGTACCGCGCGGCCTCACCCGGCGCGGAGGGCAGCGCGCCCTATAAGACGGGGCTGGCGGGCACGAGCTTCGTGGATACGGGCTTGACCGACGGCACCACCTATTACTACAAGGTCGCCGCCGTAAACAGCGGCGGCGTTTCCAGCCAGTCGGCGGAAGTGGCCGCCAAGCCGGTGGCGGTCGCCTCCGTGCCTAATGCGCCCACGAACACTAGCGCCGCTGCCGGCGACGGCCAGGCGACGATCACCTGGGCCGCGCCTTCGGGCACGGTCACGAGCTACAGCCTGTACCGCGCCACGGCATCGGGGGCCGAGGGCGGCACGCCCTACAAGACCGGGCTGACCGGGACAAGCTTCACCGACACCGGCCTGACGGACGGCACGACGTACTATTACACCGTCGCCGCCGTCAACAGCGCCGGCGTCTCGCGCCAGTCCTCCGAAGCCTCTGCCAAGCCGGTGGCCGTCGGAGGTGGAGGCGGCGGGGGCACGGTGACGGCGACCGGCAAGCTCGCCTCCGGGTACGGCCCGTGGTACGGCGAGGAGGACATCGCCGTCAGTAGCACCGCCCCCCTCACCGCCTTAACGGTCACGGTGACGGTCCAGAAGACGACCGGCGTCTCCTACAACGGCCAGTACAACACCGTGGGCGGGCAGATCACCAGCAGCCACACGGACGGGCCGGCAACCCTCGTCTATCAGTTCACGCTTGCCTCGGGGCAGACGTTGGCGGCGGGCACGAGCCAGACCTACGCGGCCCAGTTCAACGGCACCGGCACCGTCCATCCGACGAGCGGGGACACTTACACCGTCTCCGCCACGGCAGGCGGCAAGACCACAACGCTGACTGGGCATTTTTAGCCCGGAAACGTGATGACTGGCCCCTGCCCTCGGTTCTTTGAGGGCAGGGGCCTTTTTGTGCTATAATCACTTCCATCTAGCCAACGGAGACTTTTTCATGCTCGCCAGCGAACTGCGCCGCCAATACATCGAGTTCTTTATCAGCAAGGGATCAAAGCAGATCGCCTCCTCCTCGCTCGTGCCCAATGACCCCACGCTGCTGTTCACGAACGCGGGCATGGTCCAGTTCAAGCCCTACTTCCTGGGATTGGAGACCCCGCCCGCGTCCCGCGCGACGACGGTGCAGAAGTGCTTCCGCACAACGGACATCGAGGAAGTGGGGGACACCAGCCACTGCACGTTCTTTGAGATGCTGGGCAACTTCTCGTTCGGCGACTACTTCAAAGCCGAGGCCATTCAATACGCCTGGGAGTTCTTATTTGACGTGCTCAAAGTAGACATCGAGCGCATCCGGGTCACGATCTACCAGGACGACGATGAGGCGTTTGAGCTGTGGCGCAGGTGCGGGATGCCGGAGCGCAAGATCTTTCGCATGGGCGAAAAGGACAACTACTGGTTCGTCGGCCCGACCGGGCCGTGCGGCCCCGACTCGGAGATCTTCTGGGACACGCAGCCCGATCTGCCGCCGACGCCGGACGGCGTGTGGGACGACAAGCGCTGGCTGGAGATCTGGAACCTGGTCTTTATGACCTACGACCGGGACGACAAGGGCGACCTCAACCCCCTGCCCAAGCGCAACATTGACACGGGCATGGGCCTGGAGCGCACGGCGGCAGCCCTGGCGAACCTGCGCGGGCCGTTCGAGACGGACCTGTTCACCCCGATCATCCGCCGTCTGGAAGGGTTGTCCGGACTGACCTACACCAGTCAGGACAACGACAAGAAGGACATCGCCTTCCGGCGCGTCGCGGACCACGCCCGCGCGACCGCCTTCTGCCTGGCCGACGGCATCCTGCCCTCCAACGTCGGCCAGGGCTACGTCCTGCGCCGCGTCATGCGCCGGGCGATCCTGGCGGGTCGCAACGTCCTGGGCCTGGACCGGCCCTTCCTGGACGCGCTCCTGCCGACGGTTATTGACCACCGGAAAAGCGACTACCCGGAACTGGAAGCGCGGCGCGAGACGATCCTGCGCTACGCGACCATCGAGGAGCGGCAGTTCCGGCGGACGCTCGAATCCGGCACGGCGCGGCTCCAATCTATCCTGGACGGCGAGGGCGTGCGTCAGTCCCAGAAGGTCACGGGCGATGACGCCTTTGTCCTGTTCACCACCTATGGCTTCCCGGTCGAGATGACGACCGAGTTGGCTACCGAAGTGGGCGCGACTGTGGACATGGCGCGCTACGAGGAACTCTGGCGTCTGCACTTGAAGACTTCCGAAGGCGGCAAACAGCGTGAGGCGTTTGCCGACAACGTCGTGCCCGCCCTGCGCGAGCGCGAAGCGAGGAAGACGCTGTTCGTCGGCTATTCCGAGGCGAAGACGCGGGGCCAGATCGTCGCTCTGGTCAAAGGCGGCCAGATCGTTGAAAGCGCGAGCGAGGGCGAGACGGTGCAGGTCGTCCTGGATCAGACGCCGTTCTACGCCGAGGCGGGCGGCCAGGTCGGCGACACGGGCTGGCTGCACGGCGCGGACGGGGCCGCCGAGGTTTCCGACACGCAGAAGGACAGCGGCTACTGGTTCCACACGGCCACCGTCACGGCGGGCGAGTTGCGCGTCGGCGACGCGGTGGAGGCGGAGATTGACGCGGGCCGCCGGGGGAACATCCAGCGCAACCACACGACGACGCACCTGCTGCACAAGGCCTTGCAGATTGTTTTAGGGCCGCACGTCCAGCAGCGCGGGTCGCTCGTCGCCCCGGACCGCCTCCGCTTCGACTTCTCGCACGACAAGGCCCTGACGCGCGACGAGGCCCGGCAGGTGGAGGGCATCGTCAACGAGAAGATCTTGGACGACCTGCCGATCCAGACCTTTGAAAAGCCGATTGAAGAGGCCAAAGGCATGGGCGCGACCATGCTGTTCGGCGAAAAATACGGCGACGTCGTGCGCGTCGTCGAGGCCGGCGACTTCAGTTTGGAGTTCTGCGGCGGGACCCACCTGCGGCACACGTCCCAGGCGGGCCTGTTCAAGATCGTTTCGGAAGGCAGTAGCCAGGCGGGCGTCCGCCGCATCGAGGCCGTGACCGGCAAGCCCGCACTGATGCGGACGCTGGATCAAGAACGGCTGCTCGGCGACATCGCGCAGACCCTCAAAACTTCCCTGACAAGCGCGCCCGCCTCGGTCGAAAAGCTCCAGGCCGAACTGCGCTCTAAAGAAAAGGAACTGGCAGCCTTGCAAAAGGCGGCGGCGGGCGGGCAGGTGGAGCAGCTTGCGGCTGGGGCCAAGACCGTCCACGGCTTTTCCCTCGTCGTCCACGCGATTGGTGATGGGGCGGACGCGGACACGCTGCGGACGCTGGCGGAGGAAACCGGGAACCGGCTCGGGTCCGGGGTCGTGATTCTGGGCGCCGCCCGCGCCGCCCAGGTGTCGCTGGCGGTCCGCGTCAGCAAGGACCTGGTGGCGCGCGGCCTGCACGCCGGGAACATCGTCAAAGAAGCCGCCAAAGCGGCTGGCGGCGGCGGCGGCGGGCGTCCCGACTTCGCGCAGGCGGGCGGCAAGGACCCATCCAAGCTGGCGGAAGCGCTGGCGACGGCGGAGCGGCTGGTCGGCGAGATGGGCGGCGGGGCATGATGCGCTGATGTTATGCAGTTGCCCCCGGAATGAATTCCGGGTCTTCGGCAAAGTGGTTGTCCACCTGCGTGGACAGAGGAACGCTCCCGGTGGCTTGTCTTCTGTCCGCGAAGGCGGACAACTGCACTTCTACAGACCCGGAATTCATTCCGGGGGCACTGGTGTTCTGATCCTTCTCCTCCTCTTCCTCCTCGCCCTGCCCCTCCACGCCCGCCCGCAGGTTTTGGTCATCCTCGCCGACCACCTGACGCTGGCTGATGTCACGCGGCCCGACCTGCCTGGTCTGACACGGATGCGTTTGGAAGGCAGTCTGGCCCTGATGTCGCCCGGTCTGGCGCAGAAGCCGGACCCGGTTGCAAACGTCTACGCGACGCTTGGTGCCGGAGACACCGTGCGGGTGGGGGACGTGTCTCAGGGCCGCATGGCGGACGCCCTGCGCCGGGCGGGAGTGCGGACGGCCTTGATCGGCGACGCGGACGGCGACGACACCGGCCTTTACCGCCCCGCCCGGCTGCTCCTGCCTGCTCCCGATGTCGTCTCGGACGGCGCAACTGCCGACCCGACCGCGCCGGGCGGCAAGCGTGAGGACCCAGCGCGGCTCTGGGCGGCGACTCAGGCAGCGTTCCAGACGTGCGATCTTGTCGTCGTTCACTTCGGCGACTTCGCCCGTGCCGAACGGGAGAACGGGCGTGGATTTCTGCTCCCTGCTGCATATCAGAAGCATCGCCGCCGGGCGTTGCAGGCGCTTGATGATTATCTGGGGCTGGCTCTGGCAGACTCTCGCGGCTCCTTGTTCCTGATTGTTCCGACGCCTCCGCTGCTGGAAAGCGGCTCGTGGGACCGGCTGACACCGTTCCTGGCGGTGACGCCCGAACGGCGATCTGCCACCGCGCGCACCGACACGACGCAGACGGACGGGCTGGTTGCCTCCCGCGATGTCGCGCCGACGGTGCTGCGCGCGCTGCAAGTCCCGCCGCCCCTGCAAATGACCGGCGCGAACATCGCTCCCACCCGTGTCGGCCTGGATGCGCTCCCGCGCCTGCGGCGCATGGACCGCCTGACGCGGCTGAACCAGGAGGCGCAGAACCCGATCTTCTGGACGGTTGGGGTGGGCGCGACCGTCATCGTGTTCGGCAGCCTGGGCCTGTACCTCATGGGGCGCATGACGGGCCGGGCAGGGCGCATCGCCCGATACGGCCTGCGCGTGGTCTCGGCCTGGCCGCTCGCGCTGCTGCTGGTGCCCTTGGCAGACCCGCATATGGTCTGGGCGTATGTCGCCGCCTTTGCCGGGCTGACGGGCCTGCTGGCCCAGACGCCCTCGCCGCCGCTGATCTGCGCCCTGACGGCCCTGGTCATCGTCGGGGACGGGCTGACGGGGACGACGCTGATCTCCAACTCCGCCCTCAGTGAGTACGCGCTGTCCGGCATCCGCTTTTACGGCATCGGCAACGAATACATGGGCGTCCTGATCGGCGGCGCGTTGCTGGCGTGTGTATTAGTACCCGGCCTGAAGACGGCTCCCCCAGGATTGGGGGCGGGGGGGGCAATCCTCCTCTGGCTCGCCCTCGCCGCGTTCGTCCTGTCCTTCCCCTCGTTCGGCGCGAAGGCGGGGGGGGCGATCACGGCGACGGCGACGTTTGTTGTCGCTTGGCGGCGGTTGATGGGGAAGCCTGTCAGTTGGAAGCACCTGGGGGGCAGCATCATCGCCGGGTTTGCGCTGGTCTTCGTGTGGGCATTACTTTCCCACGCCCTGCATTTGCGGCGGACGCACCTGGAGACGGCGGTGGGGGCGCTGGGACAGGGGCGTTTCGGGTATATTGTCGGGGTCAGCTTGCGGAAGATCGGCCTGGCGGCGCGGGTCGCGCTGCATCCGGGGACGCTGCTGGGCCTGCTGGCCTTCGGCCTGCTCTGGCTGGCCGCGCGGCGGTTTTTGTGGGAGCGGATCGCCGCCTATCTGGCGCGCGAAGGGCGCTTTGCCGCCGTGTGGGGTGCGGGGCTGTGGGGCTGCCTGGTAGCCGTCCTGTTTAACGACTCGGGAATCGTGGCGGCTATTCTGATGCTGCAATGCCTCGTGCTGTCCCTGCTGCACGGGCAGTTTGGGGAGAAGACTGATGCGCCTGCTGGGGCTTGACGTGGGGGACGTGCGGATCGGCGTCGCCGTCTGCGACTCGCTGGAGATCGCGGCCTTCCCCGTGGGCCTGGTCCGGCGCGTCGGCAGCCTGAAGCGGGACGTGGCCGCCGTGGCCGCGCTGGCGACGGAACAGGAGGCGGAGGGGGTCGTGGTTGGCCTGCCGCTGTCCCTGAACGGCGAAATCGGACCGCAGGCGCAAAAGACGCAGGGATTCGCCAGGGCGCTGGCGAATGTCTTTCCTATGCCGGTCGTGCTGTGGGACGAAAGCCTGTCCTCGGTCGAGGCCGAAGAGCTGCTGATCGCCCAGGGCGTGTCGCGGGCGAAGCGGCGCGGGAAGATCGATCAAACGGCGGCGGCGCTGATTCTGGAGAGCTACCTGGCGCACCGTCGGGCGACGAACGCCCCGCGCGACGCGCTGGGGCCATCGTGATGTCATCCAATCTATCGAACACACCCCGGCGCGTGCGGCGCATCGCAACGCTCCTGGTCCTGTTGCTGGTCGTCGCCCTCCTCGTGGTGGGGGGGATGCTTTACACGGTCCAATTGATGGGGCCGGTGACGGGGAACAAAGACGCGCCACCGGTGCTGGTCACGATCCCGGCGGGCCGGAACGCGCGGCAGATCGGCGAGATCTTGGCCCGCAAGCATCTGATTCGCAGCCCGCTCTCGTTCGTCTTCGCTTCCCGGATGGACGGGCTTTCAGGCAAAATGCACGCGGGGCACTACGAGCTGTCGCCCGCCATGCCGCCGCGCCAGATCGCGGCCCAAATGGCTCTGGGCGAAACCGCCCAGGAGGTCGTCACGGTCCCGGAAGGCTACACGGTCCGGCAGATCGCGCGCCGACTGGCCGAGCATCATCTGGTGGACGAGGCGCGGTTCCTGGCCCTGGCGCAGACCGGGGGGCGTTCCTTTCATGCGCGCGGCTGGACGCCGCCGGACGACAACCTGGAAGGGTATTTGTTCCCGGACACCTACACCGTGCCGAAGGGCGCTTCGGCCCGCGACGTCATCCAGATAATGCTGGACAACTTCGCCCGCCGCGTGGTCACCCCTTTTGGGGCCGAAGCGGCCGGATTCCCCGGCGGCCTGCCCGCCGTTGTTACGCTGGCCTCTTTGGTCGAGCGGGAGGCCGAAGTGGACGCGGACCGGCCTTTGATCGCCGCCGTTTACCGCAACCGGCTGAAGGCGGGGATGCGGCTGCAATGCGACGCGACCGTGCAGTACGCGCTGCCGGAACACAAGACTCGCTTGTTTTATGCGGATTTGCGGGTAGACTCGCCGTACAACACCTACAAGTACGCCGGGCTGCCGCCGACGCCCATCGCCAATCCCGGCCTGCCGAGCATCGAGGCGGCCCTGCATCCCGCCCGCGTGGGCTATTTGTACTATGTCGCCGGTCCGGGGGGCCGCCACATCTTCAGCACGACGCTGGCCCAGCACGATCAGGCCGTCGCCCGTGCGCGCATGGCCCGATAGGAATCACTCGTAACAACCTTATGCCTATCTCATTGAACAGTCTTAACCCCTGCCAGGTGGTCGAATCGGTCAAAGAACTCGAGCCGGAGATGCTGAAGGCGCGCGGGATCGAGGCCATCATCACGGACCTGGACAACACCCTCGTCCCGTGGCGGCACTACGAGGTCATGCCCGGCGTCGTCGAATGGCTCGCCAAACTGGAGGTCGCCGGAATCAAGATCTGCATCGCCTCCAACACGATCCACACCGAGCGGCTGAAGCAGCTCGCGGAGACGATGAACATCCCCTTCGTGGACCGGGTCCAGAAGCCGCGCACGGGCGGCTTCGTGCGCGCCATGAAGGCGATGGGGTCGAACGCCGGCAACACGGCCGTCTTCGGCGACCAGATCTTCACGGACGTCCTGGCGGGGAACCGGCTAGGGCTGCACACGATCCTGCTGCGCCCGCCGCTGTCCAAGGAGGAGTTCATCTCGACCCAACTCGTGCGGTATGTGGAGAACGGCGTCATCCGCAGGCTGCGCGACAATGGTCAGTGGCCCGCCGCCGCGCAGGTGGAGGCCGCGCTGGGTGCGATGCCCGACCCGCGCACCCCGCAGGCGCGCCGGAACTCGGCTCTGGTCATCGCCCTGCTGGCGGGCGTGGCCGTTTTGCTCGTCGTGCGCGCGCGCCGCCGGGGACGATGACGGTCACGGGCCAGACGAAGGTCGCCGGCGTGTGGGGGCACCCGGTCGGCCACTCGCGTTCGCCGGCCATGCACAACGCCGCGCTCGCCGCGATGGGCCTGGACTGGGTGTATGTCCCGTTCGACATTGATCCCGACCCGGCCAATGTGGAAGAAGCTCTAGCGGGGCTTCGCGCGCTCGGGCTGATTGGCGTCAATGTCACCATCCCGCTGAAAGAGGCTGTTCTGCCCTACACGATTGTGTCGGAAGAGGCCGCGCAGGTCGGCTCGGTCAACACCATCCACAGCCGCGACGGTAAGTTGTACGGATACAGCACTGACGGCGCGGGGTTCCTGCGCTCGCTGGAGGCGGTTGGGCAGGCTACGGAGGGGCGGCAGGTCCTGCTGCTCGGCGCGGGCGGCTCGGCGCGGGCCGTGACGTTCGCCCTCGCGGCGCAGGGGTGCCGCTGCCGGATCAGCAACCGGACCGAAGCGCGGGCGGCGGCCCTCGCCGATGATGTCAACCGGTGGTTCCCCGGATCGGCCTCTGTTGCGGGCTGGGGCGCTCCGTCGGGCGCGTTCGATCTGCTGGTGAACACGACGAGCCTGGGGATGTCCCCGAACGAGGACGCCCTTCCCGCGCTGCCGCCGGACCCCTTTGCGCGGAAGCCGTTCGTGTATGACCTGATCTATGCGCCGACTCGGACCCGGCTGCTGGCGGCGGCGGAGGCGGCGGGGTGCGAGACGATGAACGGGCTGGGGATGCTGGTCTGGCAGGGCGCGCTGGCCCTCGCGATCTGGACCGGACGACCGCTCGAAGAGATCCCCGTCGCCGTCATGGAGGCAGCGGTCAGGGCGACCCTCTCTAAACCCGGTAAGGAAGGGTAAGAGGAACCACTTGCGCGGATTTAACGTTTATGATATAATGATGAACGTCGTTTTCGTCGCTGTCTCTCTCGTTCCTTTTTGTCGGCTCCGGCCGCTCCGCGCAACAGCCCCGGCCCTACGATCGTCACTCTCGATTGATGTCCATTTGCGGTGTCCTGAACAGGTATTCTGAACACCGCCGCGCGTTTTTGATTTCTTCTTTGATTTATCTCTGTCCGCACCGTTATGACACGAGTGGGGGAGGGACTGCGTAAGGAGGCAGACTACCAACATGGTAATGCAGGCTAAAAAAAGCATCGGTGAAGTGCTTGTCGAGCGCGGCGTGCTCACGGAGCAGCAGCTCGACGACGCGCGCAACGTCCAGAAGAGCGCGCCGGGCGACCTCGGCACGATCATCCAGGACTTGCAGCTTGCGTCCGAGAAGGACGTTGCCTCCGCCCGCGCGGCGACGCTCAACATGCAGTTCGTGGACCTCGCCAAGCAAAAAATTGATCCGAACGCGATCAAGGCCGTGCCGGAGCACATCGCCAAGCGCTACAACATCCTGCCCATCCTGCGCGACAGCACGACCACGCCGAACAAGCTGATGGTCGCCATCGGCGACGTCAAGACGGGCGCGGTCGGCATGGACGATGTCAAGCTGGTCTCGCGCTGCAAGATCACGCCGGTCCTGGCGACCAAGAGCGAGATCGAGGAGGCCATCATCCGCGCCTACGGCGGCAACTTCGCCAACGGCAGCAACGGCAATCGCCCCGGCACCGGCCCGCTGGGGAATGGCAACGGCAACGGCATCGGCGGCGTCCCCGCCGTGATCAAGGACGCGAATTCGCAGACGCCGGCCATCGTCGTGGACGGGCCGACCGGCCTGGACCGGCGTCCCGAGACCCAGATCACCGAGTCCGGCCCCAGCGAGCTGGAACAGGCGATCAAGGGCGAGATCACCGAATTGGGCGGGGCGGGGGCCGAGGACGACGACGCCGCGCTGGAAAGCATTTCGGAAGAAGCGCCGATCATCCGCATCGCCCACGCCATCATGATGCAGGCCATCCGCGAGAAGGCTTCGGACATCCACATCGAGCCGGGCATCAAGGGCGTCCGCATCCGCTACCGCATTGACGGCGTCCTGAACGAGACGATGACCGTGCCGAAGCACATCCAGGCGGCCCTGATCTCGCGCTTCAAGATCATGGCCGAGCTGAACATCGCCGAGCGGCGCGTGCCGCAGGACGGACGCATCCCCGTCCGGCACGAGGGCAAAGACTATGACATGCGCGTCTCGTGTCTGCCCACCATGTTCGGCGAAAAGATCGTCATGCGTATCCTGGACAAGACCAGCGTGCTGCTGGGCTTGAACAAGCTGGGCTTCACGCCCGAAGTGCAATCCAAGCTGGAAGAGATCGTGGCCCAGCCGAACGGCATGTTCCTGACCACCGGCCCGACGGGGTCCGGCAAGACAACGACGCTGTATTCGGTCCTGCACAAGATCAACTCGGTCGAGAAGAACATCATCACGGTCGAGGACCCGGTCGAGTACCAGTTGTCGGGCGTCTCGCAGGTGCAGATCAACAAGAAGGCGGGCCTGACGTTCGCCACGGCCCTGCGCTCGTTCCTGCGGCAAGACCCGGACATCATCATGGTCGGCGAGATGCGCGACCTCGAAACGGCCCAGATCGCCGTCGAGGCGTCGCTAACGGGCCACCTGGTCCTGTCCACGCTGCACACTAATGACGCGCCCTCCGCCGTTATGCGCCTGGCCGACATGGGCATCGAGACCTACCTGATCGCGGCCACCGTGCAGGCGATCATGGCCCAGCGCCTGTGCCGCAAGGTCTGCTCGAACTGCAAAGCGCCCTACCAGGTGCCCGGCAGCTTTCTCGCCAAATTCGGCTACAAGAGCGAAGACCCGAACGCGATGGTCACGCTCTACGAGGGCAAGGGCTGCGAGGAGTGCCGCTTCAAGGGGTACAAGGGGCGTGTGGGCCTGTACGAGCTGATGACGATGAACGAGGAGATCGCCGAGCTTGTCGTCCGCCGCGCCCCGGTCGCCGACATCCGGGAGGCCGCCAAGGCGAACGGGATGCTGGAACTGCGCGAGGACGGCCTGCTGAAGATCTTGGAAGGCATGACGTCGCCCGACGAGGTTATGCGCGTCGTCTTCACGGCGGGCTTCTAACACTCTTCCAGCGACTTGCCCCCGGCCTTCGGAGAGGTTCGGGGGCCTTATGGCTTTACGAAAGGCATCACGTTATGGCCGAACCAATGGGAACGCCGGGGATGACCGCCGGCGCGGCGACAGCCGCCGCACCGCAGACGACGCCGGCGAACGGGCAGACCACGCCGCAGTTCCAGCCGCGCCCGGTCGCCAAGCCGCAGCCGAAGAAGTCCATCCAGGACCTGCACCTGGACGAGCTGCTGGATCTGATCATCGCCAAGAAGGGGTCCGACCTGCATCTCGCCCAGGGCATCCCCCCGGTCATCCGCGTGGACGGGGCGTTGGAGCCGACTCCCTACGAGAACATGAATCCGCTGGACATCCAGCAGATGATGTATGCCATTCTGACCGATGACCAGATCCAGAAGTTCGAGAGCAACTGGGAACTGGATTTTTCTTATGCGCTCCAGAAGAAGGCCCGCTTCCGCGTCAACATCTTCAAGGACAAGGGCAGCGTCGCCGCCTCCCTGCGCCTGATCCCCACCAAGATTCCCAGCCTGGAAGACATGGGGATGCCGCCGATTCTGGAGAAGCTGACCCACACCCGGCGCGGCCTGATCCTCGTGACCGGGCCGACGGGGTCCGGCAAGTCCACGACGCTGGCGGCGATGATCAACCACATCAACGTCAACCGCTCCGAGCACATCATCACGATCGAAGACCCCATCGAGTTCGTCCACAACCACCGGCTGTCCATCATCAACCAGCGCGAACTGGGCATGGACACCAAAAGTTTTGCGAACGCCCTGCGCGCGTCCCTCCGCGAAGACCCGGACGTCATCCTCGTCGGCGAGATGCGCGACCAAGAGACGATGCAGCTTGCCGTCTCGGCGGCGGAAACCGGCCACCTGGTTTTCGGCACCCTGCACACCAACTCGGCGGCCTCCTCCGTGGACCGCATCGTGGACAGCTTCCCGGACGGGGCCAAAGAGCAGGTGCGCTTGCAGCTCTCGGGCAACCTCCAGGCGATCATCTCCCAGCAGCTCGTCCCGACCACGCCGAACTACCAGGCCCAGACCGGGCGGGGACGCATCGCCGCCCAGGAGATCATGATCGCCACGGCGGCCATCCGCAACCTGATCCGCGAGGCGAAGCCCCAGCAGATCACTTCCATCATCCAGACTTCGGCCAACGTGGGCATGATTACGACCGACCTCTGCCTGCGGAACCTCTATGTGGAAGGCAAGATCACCTTCGAGAGCGCCCTTTCCCGCGCCCAGAACGCGGAAGAGCTGAAGCGGATGCTCCAGGGCG
>CAXTWM010000038.1:0-21199 GCA_964247915.1 uncultured Armatimonadales bacterium
CAGCGGCCCCGTTACGCGCAGAGTTTCGCGCCGCCCACCCGTCGCCAGGGTCAGCGCCTCGGCCGTGCCTTCGCCCCCGTCGGCCAGCGGCAGCAGGACCAGTTCGGCGTCCGGGCGGGCGCGGCGGACCCCACGAGCCATCGCCTCGGCGGCCTGTGGGGCCGTCAGGCTGCCTTTGAACGAGTCGGGGGCGAGGACGACCTTCATGCCGCAAAACTCAGGGGGACGAGGGGCCGGCGGTGGAGGGTGAGGACGACCTGCGTACCGCCGCCGCCGGTCAGGAGGTGGACCGTGTCGGCGGCGCGCAGCATCATCCAGAAGCCGTGTCCCAACGAATCTTTGGTGCTGTAGCCCATCTCCAGCGTCGCGCGGGGCAGCTCGGCGAGCTGGATGCCCGCACCGTGGTCCGAGACCCAGACCTGGATCGCCTCGTCGTCGGCGCGGATCACGGCCTCGCCGCCGCCCCCATGCACCACGGCGTTCATGGCCGCCTCCCCGACGGCGGTGTTCAGGCAGTCAATCCGGTCGGGGGGAAAGTGACGCGCCCGCGCCGCCGCCCCCGCCCCGTGCCGCGCGCCGGCCAGCGTCTCGCGCGACAGCGGGATCGGGTCCCCCGCCGGCGGCAAGGGCGCGGGCAGATCGGCGGCGGTGTCGCAAAGCTGGAGACGTCCTTCGGTCGCCGACCGAAGGACATCCCGGAAGAATCGCTGCCTGGCTTCGGCCTCCTGCCGCGCCTGGGCCAGCTCGGTCAGCACGTCCTGCCCCCGGATGAAGGCCGGGAAGCGCACGGCGTTGACCAGGATGGCGAAGCCGATGTCCGCCGTCACCATCGTCCACGGGACGTTCACGGGGTAGGTCAGCTTCCAGTAGGACATACCTTCCAGCAGGTGCCCCACCCCGCAGGTGAAGAAGACCAGGGGGACGAAGACGCCGAGCAGGCGCTGGAACCAGAGCTGCTTGGAGACCAGCACGGTGAACGTGACCACCACGGCGTCACCGATGAGCAGGGCGGCGAACGGCTGGAAGTGCATCACGCAGAAGAGGTCCAGCAGGAACGAGCCGAGGATGTAGGCCATCGCCAGGCCCAGGTCCAGCAGGTGCGCCTGGTCCTGCCGGTACAGCCGGAGGAAGTAGTACACCATCGCGCCGAAGACGCCGAAGTACGACAGGCTGATCTCGACGTGCCCGACGCTCCAGATGCGCGACAGGGCGGGGTTCATCAGGACGCACCGCGCCATGATGTCGCCGTGCCCCTGCTCGACGAACGTCAGCCCGAGCAGGCCATAGGCGAAGCACAGCAGCACGGTGGGGAACAGCCAGAACGGCAGCGCGCGGCGAGGCGGCATCGGAAGCGTGGGCGAAAAGGCCATACGACCATTTTACCATAATGCCGCCGGATATGGAAACGGCTCCTGCGCCGTGGACGCCGCGCGGCGGCCCGCTTTGTGCCCGCGTTGTGGTAGAATGGCCCCAGTCTACGCCGCGAGGGAGTGTCGTCGCCATGCTGAATGCACCCGCCGGGAAAGTCCGAATGGTCCGCGTGCTGACCTACGGCAAGGGCCTCGAGGCCATCGAACAGGAGGCCGTGTCCTCGGTCCACAGCGGCAACCAGGTCCTGGTGAACGCCGCCTGCGCCTCGGACACCCTGGCCGACCAGCCCGACGGCCCCAAGGCCGCCGTCGCGACCTGGGCGGAGGCCCTGTCCCACCAGCACGGCTTCGTCTGGAAGCGCGTCGGCCTGGACGTGCTGTTCCTGAAGGCAGCGGCATGAGGAGGGCGGCGCGTTTCCCCCCGTCCGGCTCCGGGTACAGAGGCTCTAACCCACTGCCGAACGAAGGAGACAGATCATGCAAAGCAGCCCCATACCCGACGAGCAGCCCGAAGACGCAGGGGCGGGCGAGTCCACCCCGCCCGCCGCCAACGCCGCCTCCAGCCAGGCCGATGCGACAGGGGACGTGACGCCGGGCCAGACGCCCGATGGGCAGTCGGTCGGCGCGGGCCAGTCCACGATGGCAGATGGGGACGCCGTCGCCAGCCCGTCCTAGTCCGCCTGCCTCCCCACCGGCGGCGGGTGACGCCCGCCGCCGGAAGCGCTCCCGCCGTCACCACCTCGCCCGCCATCACCACAGCGGCGCACCTCCTCCACATCCGGCACACCGCCGAACTCCGTCAGAACCAGCAGCTTCCGCCCTCCGCAGTCCCTCGTCAACGTCTCCGACGTGAGGTGCCGAAAGCCTTCCCTGCCGGGCAGGCATCGGGCGCTCACAAGTCCGGTATCTGCCAGTCTATCTCGGGTTTGCCCCAGCCGCGCAGGGCGGCGTTGATTCGCGAAAGCAACGGGCGGATGATTAGTTCACGTCCTGCTCACGCAATAAAGCGCGGAAGCCCGCCTGCACGAAATGCTTGTCAAATGTGAGGGCATCGGAAACACCGGAATCGCCCATCACGACAAACGAGATGCAGTCAATCAGGCCCCATTCTTTGTCTTGGTGTGACTGGTAGAGGGCGAAGGCGCGGTCAAACAGTTCCGGGGTGAGCCGGACGACCTGCACATCTTCGGACGACAGGAAGCCCTGGATTACCTCGATGGCTTCCGCTTTGTAGCCACGCGCCAAAGCGTTGCCGATCTCCAGCAGAACGCCCTCGGTCGTCAGCAACGGCTGGCCTTCGTACAGGTCGGCCATCTCCGTAGCCTGTTCATGGTAGCGGTCCCGCTGGTTAATCAGGGCGACCACAAAGAGCGTGTCAATAAACGTCTGAGGTATCGCCAATCCGCTTCTCCCCACTCATGTAAGCGTCCAAATTGGCCGCGAAATCTTCTGGCGCTTCGATCTTGATCTGCTTCAGCTTGGAAAGCAGGCCCGGCTTTCGCGGCACCTCGGCTTGCGGCTCCTTTTGAGCCATGTGCTCAACGATCTTCAGGAGGTGGTTCATCTCATCCTCACCCAGATTGTTCAGTTGGGCCTCGACACGTTCTTTCGTAGTCATTACTATCTCCTTTGCCGCTGATTAGCCAGGGCTTCGCCTGATTCCTGCCGAGCAAGCGTCTGGCGCTCACAGGTCGGGTATCTGCCAGTTGATTTCGGACTTGCCCCAGCCGCGCAGGGCGGCGTTGATCTGGGAGAAGGGCTTGCTGCCGAAGAAGCCGTTTCTTGCGGACAGCGGCGAGGGGTGCGCGGACTGGACGACGAGGTGGCGGCTGGTATCAATCAGCGGCAGCTTCTTCTGGGCGTAGCCGCCCCACAGGACGAACACGACGGGGTCGGGGCGGGCGGAAACGTGGCGGAGGACGCTGTCGGTGAAGGTCTCCCAGCCCTTCCCCTTGTGCGAGTTCGCGGTGTGGGCGCGGACGGTCAGGACGGCGTTGAGCATCAGGACGCCCTGCGCGGCCCACGGCACGAGGTAGCCGTTGTTCGGGACGCGGCAGCCCAAGTCGTCGCGCAGCTCGCGGTAGATGTTGACCAGCGAGGGCGGCGTCTCGACGCCGGGGCGGACGGAGAAGCACAGGCCGTGCGCCTGGCCCGGCCCGTGGTAGGGGTCCTGGCCGAGCAGGAACACGCGGATGTCGTCGAACGGGGCGAGTTGGAAGGCCGAGTACACGTCCTCGGCGGGTGGGTAGACGGTGTGGCGGGCGCGCTCGTCGGCGACGAACGCCTGCAATTTGGGCCAGTAGGGCTTGTCGAATTCACCCGCCAATGCGGCCAGCCACGAGGCGGGCAGCGGCGGGGGCGGGACGGGGTCAACGGAGTCAAACAAAGAGGATTGTGCCATGCCCCATTGTACCCAAGGCAGCGCCCCGAGCGCCAGCGTCAGCCGTCCGCCGCGAACTCCACTCCGGGCGCTTCCTTGCCCACAGCCGTGATGCCGGCGACGGCCAGCAGGACCACGAAAATGACGCTGGCCAGGGCGAGGCTGTAGTTGTTGCCGTGCGCCTCGGCGATCCCCGATTGCAGGGTCGCGTTGTAAGACGCGATCAGGTTGCCGGTCTGGTAGGCTAGGCCCGTGAACGTGCCGCGCAGGGCGTTCGGAGTCAACTCCGACAGGTGGGCGGGGATGACGCCCCACGCCCCCTGCACGAAGAACTGCATCCCGAACGCTCCTAGGGCGAGCAGCCCCGCCGTGTGCGAGTAGGCCCATAGCGGGATGATGGGCAGGGCCAGCAGGGCGGCGATGATGATCGCCCGCCGCCGCCCGATGCGCTGCGAGAGCGCCCCGAAAAAGATGCCGCCGCAGATCGCCCCGACGTTGTAGATGATGGCGATCGTGCTGACCGTGTCCGGGTTGAAGCGGTGCTGGACGCGCAGAAACGTCGGGTAGTTGTCCTGCGTCCCGTGTGACATGAAGTTGAACGCGGCCATCAGGATCGCCATGTAGCAGAACAGCCCCAGGTTAGACTTGACGGCTTCGCCCAGGTTCTGGTTGACCCGCCGCTCCCGCCCCTGCTCCCAAATAGGCGACTCCCGGACCCCGAACCGGATGAACAGCGACAGCAGGGCGGGGAGGACGCCGATGAAGAACATCCAGCGCCAGCCCAGGACCGGGAAGACGAACCGGAAGACCAGGGCCGCCAGCAGGTAGCCGACCGGGTAGCCCTGCTGCAAGATGCCCGACAGCAGGCCGCGCGTCCGCGCCGGCACCGTCTCCATCGCCAGCGAGGCCCCCAGCCCCCACTCGCCGCCCATCGCGATCCCGAAGACCGCCCGCAGGACCAGGAAGGCCGTCAGTGTCGGCGCGAAGCCGGACAGCAGCTCCATCAGCGAGTAGAACACGACATCAATCAGCAGCGGGACGCGCCGCCCGTATCGGTCCCCGAGCCAGCCGAACAGAAACGCGCCGACGGGCCGGAACGCCAGCGTCAGGAAGATGGCGCGGGTCACGGCGGTCTTGTCCACACCGAACTCTTTGGCGACATCCGGGATCACGAACACCAAGATAAAAAAGTCAAAGGCGTCCAGCGTCCAACCCAGATACGCCGCCAGGAACGCATTCCTCTGCACGGGCGTCAGCGCCCGCAGTTGTGCCAAAATCCCCATCGTCGTTTCCCCTCGCCTTCGGTTCCCAAACGATGTAGCACATACCACTCCGCCGGGTACAATTCCTGCATGGGCATTGCCGCAGATCGCAGCACGATTGTTTGCATCGGCTTTTTCGCCTGGACCTACCTAGCCCTGGCTATTGGCTTTCGCGGCCGACATAGCCGCGTCACGCAGGACAGGCACTCACCGGCAAAACTCGTCTTCAGCGCCCCGCTAGGTCTTCGCGTTTCCGTAACCATGATCGCTATCGTCCTGATTGTTGGATGCCCATTGGACTTGTACGCGGGCGGCATCTTTGACGCGGGGAACCAGCGGCAGGGCATGACCTCCGAATACTGGCCCCTGTATTGTTTAGCTATGTTTCCTGGGTTTGCTATCGGCGGGACGATCCTATATTTCTCAGGCCCGAACGACTTCGTGATAGACTTGGACCGGCGCACTTGCCGGCACACCCACGGCTGGTCGTTCAACCAGCAAACAAAGACGGGGAGTTTGAATGACGACCTGGCAGGCGTCTACGTCCGGTGCGCCGCCATGAACAGCCGCTATGACGTCGGCCTCGTCTGGAAGCAGGAGCGGAAGTGGAAGGTGCTGGGCGCGTTCAACCGCTCAGGCCAGGCCGACCAGTTCGCCGAGGAGATGGCGACTACTCTGGGGCTGCCCCTGGTCTCGCCGCCGCCTTACCTGAAGATTTCCAAAGACACCCGCACCGGCCTCGGATGAGACGCGGCAGCCCCGGCTGTGTGTTCTGACGGGGCCACAAACCCCCCGGAATGACCTAACCTCGCAGGAGCTTCTCCATGAGCGGTGAAATGATGATCGGCGTCAGCTTTTTCGCCTGGGTCGTGCTGGGCGTGACCTTCGCCTTTATCGACAATCGGCGGGAGCGAGACGCCCGCCGCAAGCCTCTGCCGCCTCTGCCAAGAAAGACAGACTTCTGCGCCCCTTGGGGCATCCGTCTTTTCATGGCGATGCTCGCGCTTCTCATCATCACCGGCTACCCGCTCATGTACGCAGCGGGCGTTTTTGATGTGAGAGGCCATCGCCCGCCTCTTACCGCCGAAACTTGGGCCTTGTTCGGGCTTCTGGAAATCATCTGTATTGCTGTCGGCTTGCCCATCCTGTATCTCTCCGGCCCGAACGACTTCTTCCTTGACGTGGATCGGCGCACCTACCGCCGTGTTCACGGCTGGTCCTCTCGCCCGCGCGTTCAAGAAGGGTCCTGGGAAGACATGGCAGGTGTCTTTGTGTGGGATAGGCCGGGGAACAGCCTGTATCATGTCGGCATCACCTGGAATCGCAACAGGCGGGACTTCCAGCACCTAGAAATGTTTAGCCGGTCAGACGAGGCGGACCGGCTTGCGTCGGATATCGCAGCAACATTGGGCCTGCCGCTGGTCGAACGCCACTCCCGTACAGGAACCTGACTTCTGCCCGCCGCCCGTGAGGCGGACGGACATGCGGTGCCGTGTGCTACAATAAGAGCATGGACCTCTTTGACGACGGCACGCCGACCGCGCAAACGACCGCGCCCAATACGCCGCTGGCCGCCCGGATGCGGCCCACGACGCTGGAGGAGTTCGTCGGACAGGCGCGTATTTTGGGGCCGGACAGCCTCCTGCGGCGGGCCATTGAGGAGGACGCGCTGACGTCCGTGATCTTCTTCGGGCCGCCCGGCGTCGGCAAGAGTACGCTTGCGGGCATCGTCGCCCAGCGCACTTCCTCCCACTTTGAGAACTTTTCTGCCGTGACGCAGGGCATCCCCGACCTGCGGAAAGTCATCGAGGCGGCGGCCACGCGGCGGCGATTGTACGGCAAAAAGACCGTGCTGTTCATTGACGAGATCCACCGCTTCAACAAGACTCAGCAGGACGCCCTGCTGCCCCACGTCGAGAACGGCACCGTCGTCCTGATCGGCGCGACGACGGAGAACCCGTACTTTGAAGTGAACGCGCCGCTGCTGTCCCGCGCCCGCGTCTTTTCCTTCGAGTCGCTGTCCGAGGAGCAGCTAGGCGCGTTGCTGGACCGGGCCGTTTCCGACCCCGAACGCGGCCTGGGGGCGCTCAGCGTCGTGCTGGAACCGGACGCCCGCGCCCATCTCATTGACAAGGCCAACGGCGACGCTCGGACGGCCCTCAACGCTTTAGAGTTGGCCGCGACCACGACCCGGCCCGAGTCCCGGAAGGCCGACGCCGTCCGGCGCGTCACCCGCGAGATCGCCGAGGAGGCGCTGCAAAGGCGCGCGCTGACGTATGACAAAACAGGCGATACGCACTATGATACCATTTCTGCTTTCATTAAGTCTATTCGCGGCAGCGACCCGGACGCCGGGCTGTACTACCTGGCGCGGATGCTGACGGCGGGCGAGGACGCCCGCTTCATCGCCCGCCGCCTGGTCATCCTGGCCTCGGAAGATGTCGGCAATGCCGACCCGCTGGGCCTGGTCGTCGCCAACGCCGCCGCCCACGCCGTCGAGTACGTCGGCCTCCCCGAAGCGCAACTCAATCTGGCCCAGGCCGTCACCTACCTCGCCGCCGCGCCCAAGTCCAACGCCTCCTACGTCGCCCTGAAGCGCGCCCTGGCCGACGTCGAATCCGAGCGCGCCCGCCCGGTCCCCAAGCCCATGCGCGACAGCCGCAGCGGCACGGGCCGCACGGCCAAAGGCGACACGCCCTACCTCTACCCCCACGACTACCCCGGCGGCTATGTCCCCCAGGAGTACCTGCCCGAAGGCGTCCAGACGCAGCCCTACTACGAGCCGACGGAGAATGGGCTGGAGGCTGGGATCAAGGCGCGGATGGCGGGGAGGAAAGGGACCGGAGACCTAACCACGGGCTGAAGCCCGTGGCTACGCGGAAGGGCCGCCCCTTCGGGGCTACAGACCAGGTCGCCGAGCGGTTCTCCGAAGCCCCGAAGGGGCGGCCCATCCGAATAGCCTTGCCCTTCAGGGCGAGGGACCACCATGAGCGAAAATATCCAAAACGAACAGATTGTCTATTACCGCGCCCGCGCAAACGAGTACGATGAGTGGTGGAGGCGGGCCGGACGCTATAATCGGGGGCCGGAGGCGAACGCGCTCTGGGCGGAGGAGGTCAAGCAGGTCTCGGACGCGCTGGCGGCCTTCAACCCTGTGGGCGACGTGCTGGAACTGGCGGCGGGGACGGGCTGGTGGACGGAGCGGCTGGCACGGCACGCGGACAGCCTGACGGCCATAGATGCCTCACCCGAGACGCTGGCGATCAACCGGGGGAAGTTGGGTGACGCGCCCGTCCGGTACATACATGCCGACCTCTTTGAATGGCAGCCGGACCGGCGGTATGATGTCGTCTTTTTCAGCTTCTGGCTGTCCCATGTGCCGCCCCACCGGTTCGACGCCTTTTGGGGACTGGTCCGGGCCTGCCTCAAACCGTCGGGGCGCGTGTTCTTCCTCGACTCGCGCTACCATGAGGCGTCCACGGCGGCGGACCACCGGCTGGAAGGGGAGGACGCCGTGACGATGGGACGGCGGCTGAACGACGGACGGGAGTTTCGGATCGTCAAAGTCTTTTACCGGTCTGACGAGTTGGCCGCACGGATGGCGGACTTGGGCTGGGGCGTGACGGTAGGGACGACGCCGAATCACTTCCTGTACGGCTACGGGGCGCCCTCCCCATGATCCGTCTCCTGGTGAAACTGCTCGGGCTGCTGGCCGTCTACTGCTGGTGGGTAGAACCCACACGGCTGACCGTCACCCGCCATGACGTGTCCGACGCCGAGCATCCGCTCGCGAACCCTGTCCGGGTCCTGCTGCTGACCGACTGGCACCTGGGGAAGTTCACCAGGCCCCGCGTCCTGCGGTCGAAGATCAGCCGGCTCTTGCGGCGGCACCGGCGTCGCCCGTTCGACCTGATCCTGTTGGGCGGCGACTTCATTGATGACGACCCGCGCTTTCTGCCCCTGCTTTCTGACGCGCTGCGCCAGCTTCGCGGGTTCAAAGCCCCCGTCCTTTCCGTGCTGGGCAACCACGACCACACCAGCTTCGGCGGGGACGTGACGCCGCTGGTCGAGTGCCTGCGGGCGCGGGGCGTGACAGTGCTGTGCAATCAGGCGGCGGCGGTCCAGGCGGGGGCGCAGCGGCTCCTGGTCGTCGGGCTGGAGGACCTGCAAGAGTCCCCCGCCTACTACCAGGCCGACGTGTACCAGACGCCCGAACACTACCGGCAGGCGGCGACGGAGTTGGCCTGGTACACGCGGTTCGACGGCCTGGAGCCGCGCACGCCGCGCCTGCTGCTGGCGCACAACCCGGACGCCGTCTGGGTGCCGGGGATCAGTCCGCTGGCGACCCTGGCGGGGCACACGCACGGCGGCCAGGTGATGCTGCTGGACTGGCTGAGTCGGCGGTTCCACCGGCACCTGGACCGGCACCTGCCGCCCGGCAGCGCCGTCACCTGGGCGGGGCGGCAGGAGATCAACGGCCGCACGTTGATCGTCAGCCGGGGCGTGGAAGGGGCCGCCCTGCCCCTCCGCCTGGGGCGCGCGCCCGAAGCGGTCGTCATCACGCTGTCATAAGGACTTCGGCGGCGGACTCACATTGACGCCCGCCCGCATTTTATGGATAATGGGTGGGCATATCCGTTCGTTCAAAACTCAGGTAGAAAGCAGCCGCGTGGACAACTTCAGCCAGATTGATCAGCAGGTTTCGGAGTGGATCGAAGCACACCGGCAGGAGATCGTGGAAACGACTCAGGCTCTGCTGCGTATCCCCAGCGTGGAAGGCACACCGACGCCCGGCGCTGCGTTCGGAACCGAAACCCGGCAGGCGCTCGATTATGCCATCAGCGTGGGCGAGAAGTTCGGGCTGACACCCAAGCATCTGGACGGCTATGCGTCCCACGCCGAGTGGACCGCCCCCGGCGTCACCCCCGACGCGCCCATCGTCGGCGTACTGGCCCATGTGGACGTGGTCCCCGCCGGCTCGGGCTGGACGCACCCGCCGTTCGGGGCCGAGATCGAGAACGGCAAGATCTACGCGCGCGGCGCGTCCGACGACAAAGGCCCAACGATGGCGGCCCTCTGGGCGCTGCTGGCCGTCAAGGAATGCGCCGTGCCGCTGACGCGCCGCATCCGGCTGATTTTGGGCGCCAACGAGGAAAGCGGCTTCGGCTGCGTCAAGCACTACTTCGCGCACGAGGAGATGCCCGTGACGGGCTTCACCCCGGACGCCATGTTCCCCCTGGTCTACGCGGAAAAGGGCATCGCCAACGCGATCCTGACACATCCCGCGCCGCCGGAAGGCGGCCCCATCCACATCGTCTCGCTGTCCGGCGGGCAGCGCCCCAACATGGTGCCGGACACGGCCGAGGCCGTCCTGCACAACCCGGCCCCGCGCGCCGCCGTCGTCGCCCGCCTGAACGCCGTCGTCGGCGTCACGACCGAAGACATGGAAGACGGCGGCCTGCGTGTGACCGCGAAAGGCGTTTCCGCCCACGGCAGCACGCCGGAGAACGGCGTCAACGCGGTCGCCGTCCTGTGCGACGCCCTGCTGCTGCTGGACCATCAGGAGGACCAGATTGATCTCGTCCAGCAGATGCGCTCGTGGGCGGGCGACACGACGGGCGCGGCGCTGGGCATTGCGGGGCGGGACGACGTGGCGGGGCCGCTGACCTGTAACCTGGGCGTGGCCGCGATTGGGGACGGCAAGGCGTCGCTGACGTTCAACGTCCGCTACCCCGTCACCTGGAACTCCGACACCCTGCGCGGGTGTTTAGGCGACGGCATCGCGGGATCGGGGTGGACGCTGGAGTCGCTGTCCGACCAGCCGCCCCTGTATGTGCCGCTGGACGATCCCCTGGTGGCGACGCTGCTCCAAGTCTACCGAGACGAGACCGGGGACCAGAGCGCGCCGCTGACAATGGGCGGCGGGACTTACGCCCGCTCGATGACCAAGGGCATCGCCTTCGGCCCCGGCTTCCGGGACGCCGACCCGTCCGACGGCGGCGCGCACGAGAAGGACGAATGCTGGCCCGTGGAGCACCTGATCCGGGCCGCCAAGATCTACGCCCGCGCCCTGGCGCGTCTGGCAAGCGAATAGCACCATGTCCCACACCAAGCAGACCGTCGTCGTCGCCATGAGCGGCGGCGTGGACTCGTCCGTGGCCGCCGGCCTGCTCCAGCGGCAGGGCTACGACGTCGTCGGCGTCACCATGCAGATCTGGCAGGAGAGCGCCACCGAGACCAAAGGAGTCGGCTGCTGCTCCCTGGGCGCGGTCGAGGACGCCCGCCGGGTCGCCGCCAAGCTGGACATCCCCCACTACGTCCTGAACTTCCGCGAGTTCTTCGCCGAGAAGGTGATCGAGAACTTCGTGGACGAATATAAAAAAGGCCGCACCCCCAACCCCTGCGTCAACTGCAACCGCTACGTCAAGTTCGACGCCCTGCTCGCCAAGGCGCGCGCCCTGGGTGCTCACTACCTGGCGACGGGCCACTACGCCCGTGTTCAGTTCGATGAGGACGCGCGGCGCTGGACTTTGCGCCGCGCCCTGGACGGGGACAAAGACCAGACGTATGCGCTGTACCATTTCACCCAGGAGGAGCTGGCGCATACCCTGATGCCGCTGGGCCTGGTCACGAACAAGGCCGAGACGCGGGCCATCGCCGCCGAGCTGGGCTTGGCCGTCCACGACAAGCCGGACTCGCAGGAGATCTGCTTCGTCCAGGGCGGCTCCTACACGGACTTCCTGGCGCAGACCGCCCCCGAAACCGTCCAAAGCGGCGACATTGTGGACACGAGCGGCAGGCGGCGCGGTACGCACGACGGCATCGCGTTCTACACCATCGGCCAGCGCCGCCGCGTGAACGTCGGCTCCCCCATCCCGCTGTACGTCGTGGACATCAACGCAGAGACGAACACGGTCGTCGTCGGCGGTAACAGTGACCTGATGGCGGAAGGGCTGGTCGGCGACGATATTAATTGGGTGGGAATCGCCGGCGTGCAGGAATCGCGCCCTGTGCTGGTGAAAATACGTTATAATATGGAGCCTGTGCCCGCCGTCGTACAAAACGGCGCGGCGAGCGGTGAGATTGTCGTCAGGTTCGACACCCCGCAGCGGGCCGTGACGCCGGGACAGTCGCTCGTCCTATACGACCTGAGCGGCGACTCGGTGCTGGGCGGGGCCACCATCCAGCGACGCCTGTGAACGGAGCTTGAGCCATTCGCCATGCCGGACCGTGACCACCAAAACAGCATCGGACTTTTGATCCTGGCCGGAGTCGGCGCGGGGGCGCTCACGGGCGCGCTGCTCGGCCTGCTGGCTTCCCGCCGCCCTCGCGCGCAGGCCCGCGACGAGATCGGGGAGACCGTGGACGACCTGAAGCGCCGGGCGGAGCAGATCCTCACCGAACTGTCTCAGACGTCCGCCGCCCCCCCTGGGAGTCCGCGCCTCGGGTGAACGACCGCACGACCTTAGAGAAGGAGATCGTAATTTGAACCTCACGATGAACAGCCGCACTCCCGACGAGACGACCTGTGTCCTGGACATTGAAGGCGAGGTGGATGTTTATACATCGCCCCAGCTCAAGCAGGACCTGGTACAGCTCGCCGAGCGCGGCGTCAAGCGCGTCATCATCAACCTGTCCAAAGTCGAGTACCTGGACAGCACGGGGCTGGGCGTCCTGATCGGCGGCCTGAAGCGTCTGCGCGAGGCGGGCGGCAACCTCGCCCTGGTCGGGCCGGGGATGCGAATCCAGCGCATCTTCGAGATCACGGGCCTGAACAAGATCTTCGACATCTACGCCTCGGAAGACGAAGCCGCCGCCAAAGAAGGGGTAGCTTTATGAGCGACACGCAGGCCGAAACAGTTCAGCTCCTCATCCCCTGCCGCCCTGAATATGTCGGCGTCGCGCGCCTCGCCGTCCTCGGCATCGCGAGTCGGATGCCTTTCTCCTATGACGAAGTGGAAGACGTCCGGCTGGCCGTGGGCGAGGCCTGTTCACACGCCGTCGAGCGCGCCGGGGGCGGGGCGGCCACCATCCGCATCGTCAGCACGGTGGCCGCCCATGCGCTCACCATCGAGATCAGCGACGACATCGCCGAGGCGGACGCCGCCGCCCCCTCCGAAGAGGCCCGCCTTTTGGAAGAGGCCGGCGTGGATCAGGAGGGGCTGGGCGCTCTGCTGATGGAAATTCTTGTTGACAAGGTCGAGATCGAGACCACCGCTAACGGCACGCGCGTCCTGCTGACCAAAAACGCTCCCGAGTAGCGACGACCCCCTTAGAACGGCACTCTGAGATAGAATGACTGTTATGACACAGAAAAAGGCGGCTGACTGGACACAGGACGATGCCGAAACCTTGTTCGCCCGGTATGCGCGCAGCCGTGACCCGCAGATGCGGGACCGGCTCGTCGTGATGCACCACAACCTGGTCCGCTACCTCGCGGGAAAATTCGTCAACCGGGGCGAGCCGCTCGAGGACTTGATTCAGGTCGGCACCATCGGCCTGATCAACGCCATTGATCGCTTCGACTCGGGGCGCGGCACCAAGTTCTCGACCTACGCGACCCCGACCATCGTCGGCGAGATTCGGCGCTACTTTCGGGACAAGGCGTGGAGCCTGAAGGTGCCGCGCCGCTTGCAGGAGCTGAACCAGACCGCCTCGAAGGCACAGGAATACCTCAGCAGCCGGCTGGGCCGCCCGCCGACGATCCAGGAGGTCGCCCAGCGGATCGGGGCGACCGAGGAAGAGACGCTGGAAGCGATCGAGCTGGGCAACGCCTACGACACGGTCTCGCTGGACAGCAAGATGATGCACGACTCGGACAGCGCGCCGCTCTCGCTGGCCGAGTTCGTCGGGGCGGAAGACGAGTCCCTGCAAAGCCTCGGCGCCTACGGCGACCTGGACCACGCCCTGGAGTCGCTGGAGCCGCGCGAGCGCGCCATCATCATCCACCGGTTCTTCAAGGACATGTCTCAGGCCGAAGTCGCCAAGCAACTCAACATCTCGCAGATGCACGTCTCGCGCCTGCAAAACCGCGCGCTGACCCAGCTCAAGCGGCTGATGGTCAGCGAAGCGTAATCCCCTATCTAGGAGGCAGACGCGGATGGCAACCGAACATACCGTCAAGCAGGGAGAGTGTTTCGCGAGTCTGGCGGAACAACACGGGTTTAGTGATTATAGGAAGCTCTACAATCATCCCCGGAACGCCGCGATTAAGAGCAAGCGCCCCAACCCTAACGTCCTCTTCCCCGGCGACATCGTCCATATCCCCGAAAAGAGGGGGAAGCACGAAGTCTGCACCACCGGCCAATCCCACACGTTCCAAGTTCGTTCCCGCCCGCCCGTGCCGCTGCGGATTGTCATTCAGAACAGCGAAGGTATGCCGCAATCCGGCGCGGCCTATGTCCTGACCATTGGCGGGAAGACCTTCCACGGCAAAACCGACGGGCGGGGGCTGGTTGAGCACGATATTGACCCGAATGCACGGCAGGGGGAGTTGACCATCCAGATTGGAACGCAGGCGACCGAAGGGGAAGCGCCAGCGCAAGACGAGATGGTCATTCCGCTCGCCATCGGACACCTCGACCCTGTCGAGACGGTGAGCGGCATCAGGCGCGGCTTAACAACCTTGGCTTTCCCTGCGGCGGCGTCACAGACGCCTGGAACGAAGACACACAGGGCGCGATGCAGCGGTTTCAGCGGAAACACGGCCTGCCCATCACGCGCCAGCCTAGCGCAACGCTTCAAGAGAAACTGCGCCAGATCCACGGGTCATAACAATGCCTCCGCACATTCTGGACAGCGATTTTGTCGGCAAGGATGATGGGCTGAAGACGCCGACGCGCCATCAAGCGGGTGTGACCGAGGCGGCACCGGTCTCGCGCAACTCGACACTTTCCACACACAACACGCTGACGCCGGGAGGATTGCGTCTCGCGATTACAAACCTTAGTCACACAGACCCTACTGGCTACACCCCCAACAGTGTGCCTCGGATGGCAGACAGCGAGTTCAACAAAAACGTCTATTCACTTGCCAGCGCCCCAAGGATGCCGCCGATCCCGGTGAGTTGTGCCGTGAGCGGTTTTGACCCGAAGCAGCACCCGATCCATTGGCGCTTCCAATGCCTCCATGTGCTGGGCCGGTATTGCAGCGGTGGTCATTCCACCTACCACAGTTCCGTGTTGAAGCTAGCATACGAGTGGCATGGCTACGCACACGCCCCGCAGTTCACGCTGTTCGCGGCGGGTGCCGCCCCTCCCCCCATCAGACACGAGGCCGCCGGTCTCGTCTATACCTACCGCCCTCCGCTCATGGAAGTGGCCGGGGCTGACGTGCGGCCGGGCGCAGCCGTCCAGCACCGGGAGAGGGTGATCGGCGGCCATGCCATCTTGACTGTTGCGGCCAGACCTCTGGGGACAAAACAACTCCTGATGGATTATGTTCACTTGCGTATCCACGGCATGAACCCATCCCAGGAGGAAAGGGAGGCGTCTCTCAATCATTTGCTCTCGGGACGGGACGACAACATCCTGAACGCGGTCAAGGCCATTTTGATCCAGGAGAGTGGCTCTCAGCAGTTCTTAAGGGGTCGGCAGACCAAGACCAGGTATGAAGGGGTCCATTTTGCGTGGCCCGCCGATCCTGAGCATTTCCCCAATGCTTCATTTGATTTCGGGGTCGGGCTGACTCAAGAAACGCACTTCCTCCACGACAGCCAGCCCATTCAATATTGGACGCGGACGGCTTGGGACTGGCAGGAGAATTTAAGGACCGGCACTGACGAGTTCTTCGGCAAAATGCGGGGCCATCATCGCCCAGGTGACACCTGGCACAGTTGGATGATGCGCTCCTGGAAGGCATACAACGGCAGTGGCCCCCGCGCGGATGCTTACGCGCAGAGCGTGTCCCAGAATGAATACGGCCGCTTAGTGACCGCGACAGCGTTGCCGGACGATTGGCGCGCGCAGGCGGCTCCACTCCCGGCGGTTGAGGACGCCCCGGCAGCGCCGCCCTGGCCGCCGACGGACCTGAACGCAATGCCCGCCGTCCCCGCGAATCCGGGCCGGACGCCACAAAATCAGACGCCGCAGCCCGCCGCGCAGCCACCGCCACAGGAACCTCAGCCCCAGGCTGCCCCGTCCCAGGACGGGGAGGCGGCACCTCAGAGTTACACCGTCAAGTCCGGCGACACGTTGAGCGGTATCGCCGCTCAGTTCAAGGTCTCAGTGGCCGCGCTGGCAAAGGCCAACAACATCAGCGACCCGAACCTGATCCGCGTCGGGCAGAAATTGACGATCCCATAGAACCCGGAGGGGCGACCATTGGTGACAGCTAACACCCGGCTCCGTTCTTGTCAGTGTCTCGCGGTGTCCCATCGGAGAGCAACGGGATGGCAGCGGCTGATGCAGCGTCTCACCCAGGCGTGGCTCCTTGTTTCCCTTATCTTGATTGTGCAGACTTGCCTTGCTGCTAGTGGGCAGGAGATACTGACTCGTAAGCCTGGGGAAACGTCTTCACGCTTCGCGCAGCGCCTGCTCCCCCATGGCACGACTCCGGCGTACCCGATTCAGGAGGCCATGGTCGGCCCGTTTCGCCGCGCCCTTGTCCTGCTGTTCGGCGAGACCCCGGAGAACTACGATGAAGGCTGGGTGCTGACGCCGATCCCCAGCGCGCGGGGGAAGTACCGCAAGTACCTGCTGCCTTCCACGGACCAGATCAACCTGTCTGCCGTTGCCGACCCCGCCTTCCGGGTCAAGTCGGCCTTCTGCACGCCGCTCCATCCCGGCGCCGCCCCAAGCCTATTGATCCTCTACTCGGTGACAGGGCGTGGCGCGGTCCAAGACGGGGGAGGCCGAAGCTATGGGCAGGAGTACGTCACAGGCATCTACCGCTGGAATGGCAAAGCCTTTGCCTTAGACCCTCTGGGAGACCGTTTGGCGGGACTCTCGAGCGAGAAGGCCGTTCAAGGCAGGCTGTTCGCACTCACGGCGAGGCGCTTCCGGCGGCGGTAAGGTGAGCAACAAGGCTTGCCGTGCGCTCTTTGTGCCTCGCGTACCCCCGTGCCACCTGGCGCGGAGAAAATCTTCCTCGATTGACAGCTAGCGATGCGTACAGGTGCCGTACTACAAAAAGCCCGGCGTTACGGTCGCCTGGCTTTGCGCGATGCATGTCACTCGCGCCCGGCCTCCAGACGCTAAGGGGGCGCGGCAGATGCCGCGCCCCTAGTTCTGTCACTTTGATCACACGCCTTCTTTGCTGCGGCGCATCAGGTCTTCTGCGTCGGTGCGGCGCTTGACCTCGTAGCCGGGGAGCGGCTGGAGGTGGGTGTGGATGGCGTCCAGGAAGTCGCCAGGGAAGGGGAAGAAGGCGTCTTCCACCTCATCGGGCGGGGTGATCCAGTTGCGCGCGCCGAGGACGACGGGCGGGGCGTCTAAAAAGTTGAAGGCGAACTGGGTGATCTTGGCGGCCATCGTCTGCAAGACCGAGCCGCGCTCGCAGGCGTCGGAGGCCAAGAGGATTTTGCCGGTCTTCTGGACGCTGGCGATCACCTTCTCGTAGTTGAAAGGCACGATGGAACGGGCGTCTATGACCTCGCAGGACAGGCCGTAGCCGGCTTCCAGTGTCTTGGCGGCTTCCAAAGCGCGGTAAAGCGTCGCGCCGACGGTCAGGATGGTCAGGTCGCGGCCCTCGCGCTTGATGTCCGGTTCGCCCAGCGGGATTTCGTAAGGCGCGGTGGGGACACCCTCAGTCCCGTGGAACAGTTCCGTCTGGTCGTAGACGCGCTGGCTCTCGAAAAAGACCACGGGGTCTGTTCCCGTCAAAGCGGTCTGCATCAGGCCCTTGGCGTCGTAGGGCGTGACCGGAAAGACTACCTTGAGGCCGGGGATGTGGGCGCACAGGGCGGTCCAGTCCTGCGAGTGCTGCGCGCCGTACTTGGAGCCGACCGAAACGCGCAGGACGACCGGCATTTGCAGTAGTCCGCCGCTCATGGACTGCCACTTGGACAACTGGTTGAATACCTCGTCGCCCGCCCGCCCCAGAAAGTCGCAGTACATCAGCTCGACCAGCGCCCGCCCGCCTTCCAGGGCATACCCGACGGCCGTGCCGGCGATGGCGGCCTCGGAGATCGGGCTGTTGAACAGGCGGTGATACGGCAGCGCCTCGGTCAACCCCTGATAAACGGCGAACGCGCCGCCCCAGTCCCGGTTCTCCTCGCCATAGGCGATCAAGGTCGGGTCAGCGTAGAAGCGGTCCAGAATCGCCTCAAAGAGCGCGTCGCGCAGCCCGATGCACTTGCCTTTGGGCAGGAGTTCGCCGCCCTCGCCGATACCAGACCGGGAACGCCCGGCCAGGCGTTTGACGCGCGGATTGTCTTCCTTGGCGATCAGCGTCTCGGGCGTCCGCTCGGCGTCATACGACTCGACGCGCCCATTGGAGAACATAGTCGTTTCTAGCAGGCTGCCCGTCGCGTACAGATCGGCGCGGGGCGAGATGTTCAGATCAATCGCCTTCTTGTAGGCTTTCAGGATGGCCGCGTCGATCTTCGCGTGGACGCCGTCCAGGCTTTCGCGCGTTGCCAGGCCGTTCTGCATCAGCTCCTCGCCGTAGGTCAGCAGCGAGTCCACCTGCCGCCATTCCTCGATTTCGGCCTTCTCGCGATAGGAGGAGGCGTCTGAGGGCGAGTGGCCGCTGAAGCGGTAGGTGATGGTGTCCAGCAGGACGGGACCGTCACCCTTCTCCAGCAGTTCCTTTTTGCGGGCGATGGCGTCAATGACCGCCAGCGGGTTGTAGCCGTCCACGCGCTCGGCGTGCATCTGGTCCGGGGTCAGGCCCGCGCCCATGCGGACCAGGGTCCCAAACCCCATAGTCTCCCCGACCGGCTGGCCGCCCATGCCGTAGAAGTTGTTGACGAAGTTGACGATCAGCGGCAGCCCGCCGCCCAGCGCCTGGTCCCACAGCGTCTTGAATTGGTCCATCGTCGCGAAGCACAGCGCCTCCCAGGTCGGTCCGCACCCGGCGGCGGCGTCGCCGATGTTGCAGATGACTAGGCCCGGCTTGCGGTTGACCCGCTTGAACAGCGCCGCGCCGACCGAGATGTCCGCCGAGCCGCCGACGATGGCATTATTCGGGTAGACGCCGAACGGCGTGAAGAAGGCGTGCATGGAGCCGCCCATGCCTTTGTTGAACCCCGTTTCGCGCCCGAAGATCTCTGCCAGCGTCCCGTACAGCAGGAAGTCCACGGCGAGGTCTTTAACAGACCCCTCTGCATCCCCCTCCACGACTTTGAGAATGGCCCCGTCCCAGAAGCCCTTCATAATGCCCAGGAGGGCATCATCGTCCAGCTTTTCAATCGCCGACAGCCCCTTCGCCAGAATGTCCCCGTGCGACCGGTGCGATCCGAATATATGGTCGTCCACGCCCAGCCCATACGCCTGCCCGACCGCCGACGCCTCCTGTCCGATGCTCAGGTGGGCGGGGCCGCGGTGGTTATATTCAATGCCCTCGTACTTGCCCGTCGTCTTGACCTCTTGCAGCATGGACTCGAACGCCCGGATGACCGCCATGTCCCGGTGAATGCGTATCAGGTCCTCGCGGGCGAACCGGTCTAACTCGTCCGCCATCGTCTTATTATATTGATTGGCCGGGATCGGCTCAAACTCGACCAAGTGCGCCTTGCGGACCTCGTCCGGGCGAATCATCAGTGATTTTGGCATTGATACAGTTCCTTTATTTCAGGCGGTCATAGACACGCGCAAGTATCTGGGCTAATGGTTCATGGAAGATTTCCACTCGATAGTTCCGGGCAACGCACTCAAACGTATCATCGTGGAACCAGAAGACGTAATGGTTCAGGCTGCACCACTTGTCACTGCTGTAGCCCAAATGAACCTTGTTTATGCTTTCCAATTCCGCCAGCCACTTTGAGTTTCGTACAATCTGGGCTGTGTAGCCGTCTAAGCCTTTTCCAAACAGCGGATGCCCTTCCCACACCTCATCGTTTGGTGCGCCAAGCTTTGCCGAAACACACCCTTCAAACTCAACCAAAGCCAGGGGATCGGCATCAGCATTGGCAGGGTCTTGGATATCTACATATGTCCCATCCCAGTTTGGATCATGTACACGGACATGGAAAAGCAGGAATGTCTTGCGGTATTTAGTTATGAGCAGTGGTATGGGTGCGCCTATGTCCCACTGAACGGGAAAATCAACGGCAACAGCATGTTCTTCTCCCTTCGCTTCAGCGAACTCTCGCTCCACGGTGAGAAGTGCAGCATGAGCGGCGCGCAACTCTTCCCACTCGCCGCCTTTATGAACAGGAGCTAACGCCTCACAGGCTTTCCTATAACGATTTTGAGCATCACGCAACCGATGTTCTAAACTGGCGATGTCCATTGGCTTCATGCTTCCAGGTCTTGTTTATCCAACTCCGCAGATGCCTTGCTGAGTTCGTGTAACATCTTAGCGCCGGTAATGCAAGCCCGCCAAGAACTCGCCGAACGAGTCGGCAATTTTGGGGATCGTCTCTTTAAGATCATGGTAGAGGATGCAAACACGCAACAGGTCGGCATTCATGTCCAGGTAGATAGAGTCGAACTCACTGTTCCTGGCGATGCAGACGACGTTTGTACCCTTGCCAACAGATTCAAGCGCATTCAGAAGGAGTTGCGTGTTGTCCCAAATGCCGCCCCCATCGTCGTGATCAGTGGTTAAAGAGAAGAACTCGGCGACCTGATCCGCATCTTCCACAAACCTTCCAAAGGTCGTTGTGTAGTCAAAGGTGCAGTCCAGCATTGGTTCGCCGCCATTTGCGAGCGACAGGAAGTGCAGGTAGTCAGCCGGAAGTGTCACCCCAAAATGCGCCTCAAACTCCGCTACGGTCGCAGCAGTTGGGGCCGATTTGGAACGTCGCAGGTAAAGTTCGGACAAGTCTCGCATGGCGCACTCACTTCCAGCCTACGCCCGATCATCCATCGGCTGCCATTTGAGGTCGCGGGGGCCGACGTAGACGGATTCGGGGCGGATGATGCGGTTGCCGTCGAGCTGCTCGATCATGTGGGCGGTCCAGCCGGACGTGCGGCCCACGGCGAAGACGGGGGTGAAGAGCGGGGACGGGACGCCGACGGCGTGCAGGATGAGGGCGGCGTACAGCTCGACGTTGGCGTACAGGTCGCGGCCCGGCTTGAGTT
>CAXTWM010000039.1:0-21150 GCA_964247915.1 uncultured Armatimonadales bacterium
GGCGGTGTTGTGCAGGAGCAGGCTCGCGCCGGAGCCGTTGGCGACGTAGACGTGCTTGCCATCCACCGAGCGGCCGTCTTCGAGCTGGCCGGAGAGCTTGTAGAGGCTGTACCGGCCGCCCTGCGCGCGGGGGCTGACCAGGGTCTTGGACAGGCCGGTGCCGAACAGTTCAAACGTGCCGGCGTCGCCGGCGACCAGAGGACCGCCGGGGTCGCCGCCCCAACTGCCGCCGTGGATGAGGATGTGCGCGCGGCCCTCGGCGCGCACGGCGCTGGAGGTGCTGCCGCCCAGCAGCGTGGCCGTGCTGCTGTCGGACGCCACGAGGTCGTAGCCGACGTCGCCGCCCTCCACCGAGACCCGGCTGCGGCCCAGGGCGAGGATATGGTCCTTGATGGCGCCGCCCAGGACGCGCACGGCGCTGTCGTCCTTGGTGACTAGGGCATACCCGACGGAGCCGCCGGCGACGAGGACGCGGCTGGCGTTGTAAACGTACAGGGTCCAGGGGACCTTGCCCCCCGGCGCGAGGGTGACGGCGGGGCTGGTGGGTCCACGTCGGGCGAAGGCGGCGCCGGCGTCGGCGAACCCGACGTAGGCGCACCCGTCCACCGCGGAGCGGAGGGTGGCGTCGGCCGCGAAGAAGCGGGGCGTCTGGCTGCCCAGCATGTCTTGGGCTTCCGGGGCGTCTTGGGCGTCCTGCGGGTCCTGGGCGCGCGCCGCGGGCGGCGCGGCGCCCACGGCCAGCCTAAGGACCGCGAGCGCCGCCAGCGCGGCGGGCCGGGCGCGGGGCGTCGCGCGCTCTTTGGCTTGGTGTCGGGCGTTCCAGATCGTTCGTGGCGTCATGGCGTGTCTTTCTTTATGCGGCGTCCGGCAGTCCTTCACCACTCGGTGACGACGCCGTCGGCGGTGCGCCAGACGGGGTTGCGCCAGCGGTGGCCGACGGCGGCCATCTCGCGCACTTTGGCTTCGTTCACCTCGATGCCCAGGCCCGGCCCCGTCTGACGGGGGACGTAGCCGGCCTGGTAGTGGAAGACGGAGGGGTCCGTCAGGTAATCCAGCAGGTCGGACCCCTGGTTGTAGTGGATGCCTAAACTTTGCTCCTGGATGAAGGCGTTCGGGGTGCAGAAGTCGAGCTGCAAGGCAGAGGCCAGCGAGATCGGGCCGAGCGGGCAGTGGGGGGCGACGGCGACGTCATAGGCTTCCGCCATCGCGGCGATCTTGCGCGTCTCCCAGATGCCCCCGGCGTGGCTCAGGTCCGGCTGGATGATGTCCACATGGCCGCCGACCAGGAGCGGCTTGAAGTCCCAGCGCGTGTACATCCGCTCCCCGGTGGCGATCGGAACCGCCGTGTGCCGGGCGATCTCGGCCAGCGCCTCGTTGTTCTCGGCCAAGACCGGCTCCTCGAAGAACATCGGCGCGAACGGCTCCAGGGCTTTGACGAGCATCTTCGCCATGCTCTTATGCACGCGCCCGTGGAAGTCAATGCCGATGCCGACGCCCGGCCCGACGGCCTCGCGGACCGAAGCGAGCCGGGCGACGGCCTCGTGGATTTTGACGGTCGAGTCGATCCACTCCAGGGCACCCGTGGCATTCATCTTGAGGGCGGTGTAGCCGGACGCGGCCAAACTGCGCGCGGACGCGGCGGCGTCGGCGGGGTCGTCGCCGCCGATCCAGGCGTAGACGCGCATCTTGTCCCGGACGGGGCCGCCGAGCAGGTCATAGATGGGGACGCCGAGCCGCCGCCCTTTGAGGTCCCACAGCGCCTGCTCGATGCCGGAAATGGCGCTGGTGAGAACCGGGCCGCCCCGGTAGAAGCCGCCCCGATACAGCGTCTGCCACAAATCCTCGATGTGGTTGGAATTCTTGCCGATCAGCGAGTCGCTCATCTCCTCGACGGCGGCGCGGACGGTTTCGGCGCGGCCCTCGACGATTGGCTCCCCCCACCCGACCAGCCCGTCCTCGGTCGTGACTTTCAGGAACAGCCAGCGGGGCGGGACGAGGAACAGCTCCAGGCTGCGGATATGGCTTTCGTTCATCGGGTTGTGTGGCCTTTCGGTTGCAGCGTTTCCCGGCCTTGAAAGGCCAGGCTAAATAGGTTATAAAGCCCCTCCGGGGCTGCGGCAGATGCGGGCATTCGCTTTTCAGCCCCGGAGGGGCTTCGTGTTCTATTAGCCCGGCCTTTCAAGGCCGGGACTTGAGGGCAGCCCGCGCCGCCGCCAGGGTTTGGACGTAGTCGCGCGCCGTGGCCGTCAGCCCGGCCCAGTCGCGGTCGCGCAGGACCGCTTTGCCGACGAGGTTGCCGCCCAGGGCAACTCCCGCGCTGCCGGCCTGAAGGAAGGCGGCGAGGTTATCCAGGGAGACGCCGCCCGTCGGGATGATCTTCAGAAACGGCAGGGGCGCGAGCAGGGCGCGGACGTAGCCCGGCCCCAGGCCGTCAGACGGGAACAGCTTGATGAAGTCCGCCCCCACCCGGTGCGCCGCCAGCGCCTCGGTCGGCGTCATGCACCCGCAGGCGATGGGCAGGCTCCTCTCTCGGCAGAAGGCGATGGTCTCGGGTTGGAGCGTCGGGGTGACGATGAACTCCGCCCCGGCCTCATGCGCGGCGCGGGCGTCATCGGGACTAAGGATGGTTCCCGCGCCGACGCGCAGGGCGGGCGAGAGCGCCCGGCGGATCGCGCCGATGGCGGGCAGCGCGCCCGGCGTGTTCAGCGTGATCTCCATCGCCCGAATGCCGCCCTCGGCCAGCGCCGAGGCGACGCGCATGAAGTCTGCTTCCACATCGGTGCGGACGATGGCGATCAGGCCGATGTCTTCTAATTCGGCGGCGGTCAGTGTGTCGGTCATTGTATCACGCATCTCCATCCCCCGGAATGAATTCCGCGTCTTCGGCAGTTTAAGCGTCATCCCAATAAAGCCTCCGCCTGCGCGGACGGCCTGCGACGCGGGCCTTGAACTGTGTCCGCGCAGGTGGACTGTTGCACTTCTAAAGACCCGGAATTCATTCCGGGGAATGGCGCGTCACTCACCGCCAGGCGACGCGCTGTTCCTGGGCCAGCACCGCCTCGACTTCGGCGCGCGTGGCGACCAGCATGTCGCCCTGAATCGTGCGCTTGAGCGCCCCGGCGGCGACGCCCATTCTCAGCGCATCTTCCAAAGTGGCCCCCCTCAGATATTCCGCCAGGAAGCCTCCGGCAAACGCATCCCCCGACCCGATGCGCTCCACGGTCGCCTCGACGGGGACGGCGGGGACGGCGCGGCAGCCGTCCGCGTCGCAGCCGACCGCGCCGTCCGCCCCCGCCGTCAAGACGGCGATGGGAACGCCGAACCGGGCGCGCAGGCCGGACGCGCGGGCAGCGTCGTCCCCGGACAGGCCGAAGAGCCGTTCGGCGTCACCCCGCGCGCAGAAAAGAACGTCCACCTGCGGGATCAGCGGGGCCAGGGCGGCGGCGGCGGACTGGGGAGGCCAGAGCTTCGCGCGGTAGTTGATGTCCAGCGAGACGGTCCGCCCGCGCGCTTTGGCCCGCGCGACGGCGTCGGTGACGGCAGCGGCACAGGAGGCCGAGAGCGCGGGCGTGATGCCGCTGACGTGCAGGTGCCGGTGGGCGTCGAACAGCGCGTCCGGCAGGTCGGCGGGTGACAGGAATGACGCGGCGGAGTGGGCGCGGTCATAGACGACGGTTCCAGCACGAGGTTCGGCGGCAGGCTCGGCGTAGAACAGGCCGACGCGCTGGTCCGGCGGCGTCCAAACGACGTGGGAAACATCGATGCCGACGCCGCGCAAAGTGTCGGCGACCTTGTGCCCCGGCGGGTTGTCCGGCAGTCGGCTCACCCACGAAACGGACAGGCCTAGCGCGCACAGGGCGGCGGCGACGTTGGACTCAGTGCCCGCCGCCCAGACGTCGAAGGAGGCAGCCTGGGATAGCCGCAGCCGCCCCGGCGGGGACAGGCGCAGCATCGTTTCGCCGAACGTGAGCACATCTTGCCTCTTTATTGATTCAGGGGCATGGTAGATGACCTCCCCGGCGCAGACCGTGGCGGCGATCTCCAGCGGCCCCGTCTCCGGGACGCGGAACAGGGTCAGGTCGGCGTCGTGGCCGATTTGAAGATGCCCTTTGTTGTCTTCCAGGCCCAGGATGCGGGCGGGGACGGCGCTGACGCAGCCAACGACTTGCGACAGCGAAAGGCCGGTGAAGCGCAGGGCATTGGCGACGCAGACGTCCAGCAGCGCGCCCGCGCCCGCGAGGTAAGGAGTCCCGGCCAAGACGACCCGGCCCGACGGCAGGACTTCGTGGCGTCCGCCGTCGTACACCCCGGCGGGCAGGCCGCCCAGGCGGACGGCGTCACTGACCAGGGCCAGCCGTTCCGGGCGTTTGGCGCGGGCGAAACACTTGACGACCGAGGCGGGCAGGTGCTGGCCGTCGGCGATGACGGTCGCGTACAGGCCGTCATTCGCCAGTTGTTCCCAGATGTAGTTGGGGTGGCGCGGCAACAGGGCGTGGGAGCCGTTGCCCAGGTGGGTGGACAGCCGCGCGCCCGCCAAAACGGCGTCCCGGATGACTTCGGACGAGGCGGCGGTGTGCCCCAGGGCGACCGTGACGCCGGACGCGACCAGCTTCTCGATGAACGGGAGCGCGCCGGGCCGCTCCGGGGCCAGGGTGCAGAGCTTGATGCGGCCCCCAGCGGCGTCCTGGAAGCGCCGGAACTCGTCCCAGTCCGGGTCGCGCACATGCTCCAGCGGGTGCGCGCCGCGCGGCCCGTCTTCGGGGGAGAAGTAGGGGCCTTCGAGGTGGATGCCCGGCACGCGCCGCGCCCAGGACGGCTCCCGGTCCAGCGCGCGGGCGAGGCGGGACAGGGCGGCGGCCATGCGCGCGGCGCTCTGGGTGATGATCGTGGGGCAGACCAGCGCGGTCCCGCTCCGCGCCAGCGCGTCTAAGAGTGGGCCGAAGTGGCAGGCGTCCTCAGTCACCTCGTCGCCGTCGCCCAGGTTGAAGTCGTGCCCGCCGTAGCCGTTGACCTGGAGGTCCAGAAAGCCGGGCGCCAGCCACCAATCCGGCCCGCCGAGAGCGTCCCCCGCGCCGCCAATCTGGATGCCGGCGATCCGGCCCCCGGCGACCGAAAGCGTCACGACTTCACCCGTATCGCACCGCCTGCCGCAGACCTGGGAGAATCGCCCCCCGGCCCCCAATCCTGGGGGAGCAAGAGAGGGAAGGTCCTGTCCTTGCTCTTTTTCAGTCCCCCCAGAATTGGGGGCTAGGGGGTCTAGAGCCGTCATGCCTCGCCTCCCAACCGATGGAGCAGCGCGGCGGAAGCGGCATCCAGGTACAGGGTCGTGCCGGGGTGGCGCTGGAGTGCCGAGGCGGGAACGAGCGGGGTCACGGGACCTTCCAGCGTCGCCCGAACAGGCTCCGCCTTGCGGGCGTCCGGGGCGCAGCAGACGATCTTTTCGGACTTCAAAATCTGCCGGATGGACATGGAGATAGCCTGGCGGGGCACGTCTTCCAAAGTCGGGAACCAGCCCTCGCCGAGCTGCTGGCGGCGGCAGGCGTCGTCCAGGTCCACCACGAGGTAGGGGGTCTCGGTTTCAAAGTCAGCGGGCGGGTCGTTGAAGGCCAGATGCCCGTTCTCACCGATGCCCGCGAAAGCCACACAGATCGGATGCCCCCCAATGATCCCGTTGAGGCGTCGGCACTCCTCGGCACAGTCCCCCTCGCCGTTGATGAAGTGGAACGCGCGCAGGGGCCGGGGCAGCTTGTCCAGGAAGCGTTCCTGGAGGTAGCGCCGGAACGAGGCGGGATGGGACAGGGACAGCCCGGCGTACTCGTCCAGGTGGAATCCGGTGACGCGGCCCCATGCGATGCCCTCCGTGGCGGCGAGCACGTCCAGCATCTCGAACTGGGACGCGCCCGTCGCCAGGATGATGCTCACCTCCCCGTGTTCGGCTAGGGCGCGGCGGATCGCCTCGGCCCCCTCAGACGCGGCCTTCTGTCCGAGTTCCTGTTTCGTCTCACAGATAATGATTTCCATTGGACCTCATAGATTGCCCCAGGGCTGAACCCCTGGGCTTCAGAAAAGCAACTCCCCGCCTACGCGGGCAGAAAATTATGAGAGGGGATGATGTCAACGGCATTTCGCCCGCGAAGGCGGGAGATTGCGCTTCCGAAGCACGGGGGTTCAGCCCCGTGGAATACGCCCCGCCGTTCAAGGCGGGGTACTGAGATGCCGGGCGAGCCAAGCGAAGGCCGCGCCCTGCATCGGAAGGTCGAACTTGTGCGGGCCTGGATAAAACTGCCCTTGATACCCGTCAGGATACCCCACAGACTCGTAATGCGCGGCCAGGCGGCGGTGGGCCGCATCCATGCCTTCGGGGGTGAACAGGCCATCGTCCCGGTCGTACTGCACCAGCAGCGGCGAGGGCGCGCGGCAGGCGGCGAGGTCGGTCCAGTCGCCGTGCCGGCTCCAGCCCGACGGGAAGAACATCCAGGTGTGGCTGACGATGTTATGGTCCAGCAGGCCCTCGTAGGTGCTCATCATGCCGACGACTGCGGTCGCGCGGATGCGGTCACAGGTCGCGCCGAGCAGGGCGGCCCGGCAGCCGCCGCCGGACAGGCCGAGGCAGCCGATGGCCCCGGCGTCTACGTCCGCGCGGCCCGCCAGATAGGCGGCGGCCACGCGGTCCTCAAAGCTGACAATTCCCGCGAACGTCGTGCCCAGGACGGCGCAGTATTTCTCGACGACGTGCTCGTGCGGCCCGGCGGCGGCGTTGTAGGCGGCGGCCTCTTCGGGAGCCTTGTCGCCGCCCGAAACGATCTCCCAGGGGAACCGGCGGCTGCCCCACAGGAACGTGTCCGGCACCAGGACGGCGTAGCCCTCCCGCGCCAGGGCGTTGGCCCAGGCCCGTCCGCCGTAGTATTGGCGGCGGAACGCGGCGGGCAGGCCGGGCGGGTCGTCGGGACCGTCCGCAATCTTCTCCTTGCCGTGATACTTGAAGCCGCCGTGGTCGTGCAGGGCGACGACGCCGGGCAGTCGCCCGTTTGCGCCCAGGGGCCGGAGCAGCCAGGCGTGGGTGCGGGGGCCGTAGCCGACCGACCAGGAGACTTCCTCCCCGGCCACCCCGTCGCGCTCCCACGTCCGCTCCACGGCCACATCCTGCGGCTCGGCGGGGCCGGGCGCAAACGAGAGCGCGTCCAAAACGGCCCGCTGCGTTGCGGGGCCGGGCCGCGCGGGCGGCGGGACGGGGCACGAGCGGCGGGCGGCGCCGACGAGATCGCTGAACGGGCCGAGATGGGCGTATTCGGTCATGCCTCGGTCCCCTCAACCGTGACCAGCCGATGTTCGCGCCAGGCGATTTCGGCGGCCTCGCCCACGGCGACGGCGCGTAAGCCGTCCTCCAGCCCGGACAGGGCGGGGCCGTCCCCCCGGACGCTCATCAGGAAGTCTTCCAGCAGCAGCGGGTCCGCGCCGCCGTGCATCCCATCCCCGCCGGGCGGGACCTCGATAACCTGGTTCGCGCCCCAGCGCGGGCGGAACTCGATACGGCCTGGGTCGGAGACGGAAGCCAGGAGCGTGCCCTTATCCCCGACGACCGTGTAGCGCCGGTCGTCGAAGTTGCAGACGAAGCACTCGGAATGGGAGGCGCGCACGTTGTTGTCGTACTCGACGATGGCGATGCCGTTGTCGTGGGTGTCCTTGTCCGAGAGGAAGATGCACAGGTCTCGGAGGTAGCCGTCTTCGCGCGCCGCTTCGGGCGTGAACAGGTCCTGCCCATAGTCGGCGGGGTAGAAGTCCGGGCAGACGCCCTGATAGGCGCAGGCGCGGCAGTTCGGCCCGACCGGCACATCCGGGGTGAGGGCGAACGGTATCTTGTCCGGGCGCAGGGCGTTGACCCCGGCGAAGGCGGCGACGCGGACCGGGTTTCCCCCGGCGTTCCACCAGTTGAACACGTCGAAGTCGTGGGTGCCTTTGTGAATCCACAGCCCGCCGGACCACTCCCGGCGTCGGTTCCAGCGGGCCATGTAGGTGCGCCCGCCGTCATAGAACTCCTGGTTCTCGATCACCATCAGGTCGCCGATCAGGCCGTCCCCGATGACTTCCTTGATGCGGCGCATCAGCGGCAGGTGGCGCAGGTTGAACCCGACCGCCACCTGACCGCCGGTCTCGCGGGCGGCGCGGGCGATGCGGCGGCAGTCCTGGGTCGTGGTGGCGAGCGGCTTGTCCACCAGGACGTGCGGGACGCCCGCGCGCAGGGCGGCGACGGCATGGTCGGCGTGGGAACAGTCCGGGCTGGTGATGACCAGGGCGTCTAACGGCTCGCGCGCCAGCATCTCCCCGGCATCCGTGTAGCGGGCCGCCTCCGGCCCAACCTTGTCGGCGGCGGCTTGGAGGCGCACAGGGTTCGGGTCGGCGAGAGCGGCGACGCGGGCGTCCGCGCGCCCGGCGAGCAGCGCACCGAAGCAGCCGACGCCCCGGTTCCCCGTGCCGATGATGCCGACGTTCAGGATTTTGTCGGTAGTGTCCGTCATCCCGCGTCCCCCTTAAACAGCGACCGGGCGTAGGCCAGGTCTTCAGCAATCAGGCGATCTACCAAAGGCTCCTCGGTGTATTCCGCCGTCAGGCAGACGGTGCCGGCGTACCCGCGCCGCTTCAATTCGGCGGCCACGCGCGGCCAGGAGGCCAGGCCGTGCCGCCCGTCGGTCCAGTAGACCTCCCACTCGGTCGGGGCCGTTCCGGGGCCGGAAGCGGGCCGCCAAAAGGCGTTTTTGAGGTTGACCAGGGCGAGGTGGGGCCAGACGAGTTCGAGAGCAAGTTCCGGCTCCTCGCCGCTCAGGGCGGTGTGGGCGGCGTCCCAGACCGCCCCGACCAGGCGCGGGTCGTAGCCGTCCAGCAGGCGGCGCAGGCCCAGCGCGTGGCAGACGTAGCGGCCATAGTGGTTCTGAACGCCGACCCTCACGCCGGACGATTGGAGCAGGGGCAACAGGGCATTGTACTCGCGCCGCGCCCGCTCTTCCGCCGCGAGGTAGCCGTCCGGGCTGATGGGGGCCATCGTCCGCAGGAGGGGGACATGGCACTCGGCGCAGGCGGCGACCGTCGCCGCGTCGGTCTTCCCCGCGACGCTGGTGATCGTCAGCCCGAAGTCGGCCAGCAGGCGGACGGCTTGGGGCAGATCGCGGCTGAGGTGTTCCGGCTCGACCTGGAAGCCGGGGCGGACCGGCAGTTCGATACCGTCAAACCCCAGGCCACTGACAAATCGGGCCAGATCGGGCAGCGGCATCCGCCAGGGCTTGGTGAACACGGAGAACTGGATGGCAGGGTTGTCCGGCATGGTTGGTCAGGCTTCCACGGGGATGTCCGGGCGGCGCTCCTTCCAGGTGCGCGCCCGCATGTCGCCGATCCAGGGCTGGAGGAGGGGCCGGTCGAGTGCGAGTTCGGCCACGGCGACGGGGTCGGCGTCCGTCGCCTCCGCCAGCACCTGGCCGGCGGGATTCACGATGAAGGAGCGCATGTCGTAGGTGGAGGACACCAGGAAGACGTGGTTCTCGATGGCGCGGGCGCGGGCCAGGATTTCACTGCCGCCCCAGATCGGCAGCAGGAGGAGTTCGGCCCCCGCCAGGGCCAGCGCGCGGGCCGGCTCCGGGAACTGCACGTCCCAGCAGATCATCAGCCCGACCGTGCCGAAATCGGTCCGAAAAACCGGGTAGGCGTCGCCGGGCGTCAGGCCCGCCTCGACCTCCTCGCGCGGCAGGTGCGTCTTGCGGTACGTCCCGACGACCCTGCCGTCGCGCCCGATCAGCACGGCGGTGTTGTGGGCGGCCCGCCCCACCCGCTCGATGATTCCCGCCACGAGGTAACAATGCAAGGAACGGGCGAGGGTGCCCAGCGCGTCCGTGGTCGGCCCCGGAATGGGTTCCCCGGCCTCGTGAAGCTCCTTTCCAATGCCGATGACGGTGATGGCTTCGGGCAGGCAGAGGATGTCCGGCCGGTGATGCGCCGCGCCTTCGATCAGGCGGCAGAACTGAGCGACGTTTTCGGCGGGGGATCGGGTATCACGGGGCCGGTGGTGGACGGTCCCGGCGCGCACGATCCGGGCGGGCCAGGGCACGGCTTCGGCCAGCGTCACGCCGTCCCACCAGACCGTGCCCCCGGCGCTCCAGGCCAGCGCCAGCTCGACCCAGACGTGATGGGCAGAAAGGGGCGCGGCGGCGGCGTATTCCAGCGTCGTCCAATCGCCCTCCCGCCCCGCCTCCCCGATCAAGTCCGGCTGGCGGACACGCTCGCCGTCCACGTCCCGCCAGTCCAGCCGGGCCGTGACGCAGCGGCGGGCATGGGCGATTCCTTCGGTCCGACAGCGAGCCGTGAAGCGGTAACACCGCCCGCCCACGACTTCCACGCGACGCCGCCAGGCGCCGTGGCAGGCGGGGTTGCCGTCGCCGTGGATCGCCAGCGCGTCCGGCTCTACAAAGAAGCGGGGCGCGATTTCGGCGCGCGGCGTCCAGGTCGTCCATCCATCCGGCGTGTCTTGGTTCATCGCGTGTGTCCTTATGTCGCCCCAGTCCCCAATCATCGGGGAGCAGGATGGACCTGTTCTTCTCTGGTTCCCCCAGAATTGGGGGCTAGGGGCTTCAGAAGCTCATGCGGTCGTAGGTTTCCAGGGACATCGGGTACAGCGGCGGCAGTCCACCGAGGACGCGGGCGAGGTCGGCCAGGGCCAGGCCCGTCATCTCGGGCAGGTCGTCGTCCGTCGGCCCGGCGGTGTGGGGCGTTATGAGGACGTTGGGCAGGGCGCGCAGTGGGTGGTCCGGCGGCAGCGGCTCCGGCTCGGTGACGTCCAGGGCCGCGTCAAACCGGCCCGTTTGCAATGCCGAGGTCAGCGCCCCGGTGTCCACCAATCGCCCGCGCGCCGAGTTCAGGAAGACGGCCCCGTCCGGGATCATCCCCAGTTCCCGCGCCCCAATCATGCCGCGCGTGGCGGGGATGTCCGGCGCGTGCAGCGAGACCACTCGGGAAGAAGCCAGAAGGCCGGGCAGGTCGCTCGGCTCGACCGCGAGGCGGGCCGCGTCCCCTTCCGTCAGAGCGGGGTCATATACGCGGACGCGGCAGCCGAACGGGGCCAGAAGGGCGCGGAACAGGCGTCCGACATGGCCGAAGCCGACCAGGCCGACGGCCTTGCCGTAGAGCGTCTCGGACGGCGACCGGCGGCGCAGCAGGGTCAGGGCGCTCAGAAGGCAGTATTCGGCCACGGTGCGCGCGATGGCCGGCTGCGCCGTGGTGACGACGATGCCGCGCTCCAAAGCGTGGCGGGGCAGCCAGCGCACCGACCCCGCCGTGTGGCTGATGACCCGCAGCCTGGCCGCCCCGTCCAGAATGGCGGGCGTCGGCGGGCGCGTCCCCCACCCCGTCAGCGCGGCGTCCGCGTTCTGCCAGAGCGCGCCGTACTCCTCGTCGGACAGCGCCCCGGCGTCCAGGCAGAAGACGACCGTGCCGAGCGCGCGCAGGGCCGCCTCCCGTTCGGGGAGCCGCATCCGGCGGAAAGTGCCTTCCGGCATCGCGCACAGGATGGTCGTCATGGGCTGCCTTCGTCCTGTTTTCTGTCTTGCTCTTTCATGTGACATAGGCCGCAGGGGAGCATGGGATTAGAAATCCTGCGCTGTGGGGCGAAGCGCCTAGTGTCCGCCTACGCGGACAAGGAAAAGGAGGACCACGCCGGCCGCTCTTCTCTCGGCGAAGGCCAGATACGAAGTAATGCCCCTTGGGCATAGAATGGGCGTCCGCGCCCCACAGCGCAGGAATTCATTCCCACGCGCCTGCGTCCCACGCGCCTGCGAAAGCCGCCGGACAACAGTTGCCGGGCGAAAGCCCTACTTGGCGCTGGCCTGCGGCTTGCCCCAGGCCTTCTGCGCCCAGGCGTCCATCGGGGCGTAGTTGTCGTTCCAGGTCGTGTACATGGCGCCGACGACGCCGCGCAGGCCCTGGGCGTCGGCGATCCATTTCTGGATGCCCGCCCCGCTCTCGTCGCCGTCGTAGTAGCCGGACAGGACCTGCTTCAGCCCCAGGTCGGCGAAGAACTTGACGTCCTTGGCCCCGCCGCCGCCGTTCCAGTTGACGATGCCGACGTCTTTGTCCAGCCCCTTCCACGACCCCTTGAGGGAGCCGTTCACGAGGTAGAAATGGTCCGTCGCGTTGTGGTACGGGTCGAACATGTCGCTCCACACCCAGATGCCGGCGTCGGGCCGGATCGCCCGGATGATGGCCGCCGACTTGTGGATGTTCCAGGCCAGCAGCTCGCCGGGCGTCATGTGCATGGCCTGGCAGGAGGCGCACTGGTCCATGACCCGCATCTCGTCGTGCTCCATCAGGAAGGCGGCGGGGTGGTAGAGGTCGTTGGCCGTTTGGACCTCGGCCCGCCAGTCATCAAAGATGCGCGGCTCGGTGAGGCACTGGGTCATGCGGTCCTCGTAGATGAGGGTCGGGTGGTAGTAGCTCACCCGCAGGCGCTGGCCGTCCTTGATGCGCGAGCTGGCCGTGAGGTGGATGACGGGCATGTCGTGGTAGGCGATCCAGGGGTGAAGCAGCGGGTCCACGATCTTCTGATAGTCGCGGCCTTCCTCGTAGGCCGTGCCGTCCTCGCCCCGGACGGAAACGGGGCAGCCGGCCCGCCGCAGGACGTTCACCAGGCCGATCTCCTGGATGCTGAAGTCGTCCCACCACACCTTGCCGGTCGTGCCGCCCCAGGACCCGATGTAGAGCAGGCCCTTCGTGTTGTCCAGGCTGTTGAAGCCCAGGTCGTAGTGCTTCCAGTCCTGCGTCTTGTCGCAGTGGAAGGTCTGATAGCTGATGCCGCTCTGGCCGTCCGGCGCCAGCACCTTGACTTCGGGCGCAAAGCCGCCCGCGAGGTCCTGCGTTTTTACCCAGAAGGAGATGCGGTACTGGCGGTGCGGCTGGAGCGCGACGGTCTGCATGACGCGGACGTGCTGGCCGTCGTTCTTGCCGGGGTTCTCCATCCGCAGTGAGGTCCTGCCGCCGTGCGTGACGGCGTGGTCGGCGAACGTCGTGACGCCCTCGTTGTCCTGGAACGACCAGCCGCCGAAGTGGTTGCCGGTCGCCGCCTCGAAGTCGCCGTTGAGGACCTGGGTGGGGTTGTCCGGCTGGAAAGCGGCGATCCCGCTGTGCGCGACGAACAGCGCGTCCTGGGCGAGCAGGCCCTCCTGGTCGTTGCGGTCGTGCGCCCCGCCCATGACCATTGCGACCAGCCCCAGCCCGTACTTGCGGGCGGCCTGTTTAAGTTCCGCCGCTTTGGCGGGGGCGACGTTGGACGAGAAGACGACCGCGTTGTAGCCGTCGGCCTGGGCGCGCGGGAACTGGGCGATGGTGCGGTCCACATCCTTGGGGTCGCTCATGTTGCGCCAGATGAAGAGCCACCGCTTCTGCATGACCGGCGACGGGGGCAGCGCGGCGGCTTGGATGGCCGGCTTGGGGGCGGCCTTCTTGACGGCGGGCTTGGGGGCGGCCCATGCGCCGCCGCAGAGGAGCGCGCCGAGCGACGCGGCGAGAACCGCGTGGATCACGATACGAGGTTGCATCTTGCTGTACCTGCTTTCAGGAAGCGCGGGAGGACGATCGCTCCCGCGTTTATACGTCCAAAATGACGCGGGCGGCGTCGCTCAGGCGGGCCGCCGTCTCGGGGCGCAGAAATCGGCGCTGATCGAGCTGCTGGGGCTTGTCCCGCCGGGTGAAGAACGAATGGAGCGCGCGGCGCGGCGTGTCACCATTGTTGCGCGTGCCGCCGTGCCAGACGTGGGAGTTGAAGACGGCGACCGTCCCGGCGGGGGCGAGCAGCAGGACCTCATCGGGGTGCGGCGCGGCGGGGTCCGCCATCACGTCGCCCGGCCCCCGGCCCGCCCGGTGGGTGCCGGGGACCAGCCGGGTCGGGCCGTTGTCGGGCGTGAAGTCGTCGAGCAGCCAGATCGAGTTGCACACGTCGTAAACGCCGGGGGCCGAGGGCAGGCCGCCGTCGAGGTGCAGCGCCTGAAGCCCCTCGCCGGGCAGGGCGGCGCGGCTGTTGAGCGACGACAGTTTCAGGTCGCCGCCCAGGACGTGCGCGACGGCGGCCAGCACGCGCGGGTGCGTGAAGCAGATGGCGAACATGGGGTCCTTGTTGACCAGGTCGGAAAGCCGGTCGGTCCCCGCCTCCTGGTGGACCTCCTTGCCCGCCTCCGCCCCTTCCAGGAGGGACAATTCGCGCGTCCGCCGCCGCAGGGCGTCCACCTGCTCCCCGTTCAGAATGCCCGGCAGCGGCAGGAACCCGTTCCGGTCCAGTTGCTCTTTCTCCCTGTCCGTCAGGGTGTCTTCGCGGACGCCCAGCGCGTACAAAGCCTCACTGATAGTCATCTTGCTCTTTCCTGTCAGCGGAGGAGGGGCCGCCCGCACGGCGCGCGGGCGGCCTCCGGTCGTTCAGCGCACGGAGAACTGGTACACCGTCGTCTGGTGGTACGTCTCGCCGGGCTTCAGTTCCGTGGTCGGGAACTCGGGGTGGTTCGGCGAGTCCGGGAAGTGCTGGGCTTCCAGGGCGAAGGCGCCCCGGTGGGCGTAGGTCTTGCCGCCCTTGCCCTTGAGCGTGCCGGTCAGGAAGTTGCTGGTGTAAAGCTGGACGCCGGGCTGGTCGGTGTATTCGGTCAGGACGCGGCCCGAGCGGGGGTCGTAGGCGCGGACGGCCAGACGGAGGCCGCTGCCGTTGATGACGAAGTTGTGGTCATAGCCGCTGCCGGTCTTGAGCTGCGCGTCGGGCCGGTCAATGCGCTCGCCGATGGCGTGGGGCCGGCGGAAGTCGAACGGCGTCCCCGCGACCGGGCGCTGGACGCCGGTGGGGATCTGGGTCTTGTCCACGACCGAGAACCGATCGGCGTTGACCGTCAGCCGGGTGCCGAGGATCGTCCCGTTGCCTGCGCCGCCCAGGTTGAAGTAGGAGTGGTTGGTCGGGTTGAAGACGGTGTCTTTGTCGGTCTTGGCCGTGTAGACGATCCGCAGGGCGTCGTCGTCGGTCCAGGTGTAGACAACGGTGACATCCAGGTTGCCGGGGTAGCCCTCCTCGCCGTCCTTGCTGAGATAGCTCAGGGCCAGCCCGACGCCGCCCGGACGCCGAACCGGGACGGCGGTCCAGACCTTCTTGTCGAACCCGACCTTGCCGCCGTGCAGGCTGTTCGGGCCGTTGTTGACGAACAGCTTATAGGTCTGCCCATCCAGCGTGAACCGGCCCTTGGCGATCCGGTTGCCGTAGCGCCCAATCAACGCGCCGAAGTACGGGCTGTCCTTCTCATACCGTGGGATGGAGTCGAAGCCCAGCGCGACATCGCCGAGCCGCCCGCGCCGGTCGGGGACGAGGATGGACTGGACGATGCCGCCGTAGTTGGTGATCTTCACCTGCGCGCCGCGCGCGTTGGTGAGGGTGTAGAGCGAAACGGCCTGGCCGTTCTTGGTTTTGCCGAACGGCCTCTGGGTGATGCTGTCCGCCGACGCCGACGCCGCCAGCAGGGCCAGCGCGGCGGCCCCTCCGAGCAGGACGGCGCGGGCGCTGCCGCGATTGGAAAGTTTGGAAAGTGGCGCAAGTGACTTCATGGTCAACTGTGTTCCTCCTGGGAAGTAGTCTGCCGCCATGATACCACAATCGCGCGTTTCTGGCAAATGTGACGAGATCAGAGGCACGGGCAGGCATGGGGCTGAACCCCCGTGCTTTAGAAAAGCAAGCCCCCGCCTACGCGGGCGAAGAGAAGAACGGGAGGAGGCAAGGGTTGGGGCCTTCAATGGCTGGCAACGTACCAAGAATCAATAACGGTGATGCCGGTATAGTTGGGTTGCTCGGAGACGGTCGCGCCCTGAAAGGTCATGCCAAAATCCAGCGGAGCGTCCGTGTGCGCGATACGCAGAATGTGGCCCTTGAAGTCCACGGCAGCGCCGCCACGGGCGGCATGACGCGCGGCCTGCCGCCAGACGGAGGCACCTGACTCGGAGGCACGCAGGTTGTCCGGGTCCAGGTGCGCGAGGAGCAGCCCGCCGGGCGCGAGCAGGGCGTAGGCGTGTTGGAGGAAGCCCAGCTTGTCGCCGAGGTAGTGCAGGCCGTGAACGCAGGTAATCAGGTCGGCGGGCCGGTCCACCTTAAACGCGGCGACATCCGCCGCGATGAGCGTCACACCCGGCCCATGTTCGGGCGTAAACATCCCCACCAAGTCCACGCCGACGATATGGACATGACGGCCCCACTCGTGAGCCGCAAGCCGCTCCCCTGCTTCCACCAGCGCCCGCCCCTGCCCGCAGCAGGCGTCGTACCAGACGGCCTCACCGCGCTCCCGGACCCGCTGGGCCAGGAACTCGGTGGTGGAGAAGCGCAGATCGCGCTCATAGGAGTTGACGCCCGACAGCCCGCGCCCCCGGTTCATGGTCGCGTTGGCGACGACGGGGGAAGACAGCAGTTCGTCGGCGCGGAGCATGGTCATGGGTGGTCGCCGTAGGAATGTTAGCGTGGGCTGGTGTCTTAGAAAGTCGCACCTATCTTATGGACTGTATGCTCTGGAACCCTCATGCTGATCGGCGAACTTAGCACGGTGTAGGCCATGCTAGCTCTCCGCGCTCGGTTCGGAATAGGTGGGACTCGACCGAGATCGGGGTCTGTGACGAAACGAACGCGGAACCTAACCATTTGCCCGACCTTCGCATCATCAAATGTGATCGGCACCATTTTGGCGTAAGTCTCGCCCGGCGCAAGCACGATGGTAATTTGGGCGTTGGCTGAATAAGAGAACCGGACAGCCTTCACAGGCCAGCCGTCAATCCCCCAGTTCTCATACCAGTCAGCAGTGCAAGTATGAATTGTGACTGAGGCGGTGGAGGCGTTCCTCACCACACAGGCGACCTCCGCGTAGGATGTGAAGTTTCGGGACCCGAGGACTTGGTACAGGAAATCTTTTCTTGGAACGGGCACGGCGCGTAAGACCAGCACCGGCTTCCGCGTCGGCGGGGATTGAGCGCCCGTAGGTCGGGATGCCGACAACAGCAGGATGAGGAATCCTGCGACCTTTAGAGTATGCCACACGGCTTGCATAGGGTTTCCTCCCACGCGCGGGACCGAGGGAGCCATCAAGCCAACCCCTTGATCCCATGAAGCCGCTGCGGGCAGTGCCATTTTACGCCGCAGGCGGCGCGGCTTCCACGTTCATCTTTTCAAGGTAAGCCTGAGCCTCCGACAAGGTTGGTACGTTGAAGGCACGGCGCATCCCGTCGCTGAACTCAGGATCAACAGAATACAGGCTCCAATTCTTGCCTCTTAGATCGGCGCGATACTGAGTCCCAAATCGCTGGGGACGCCCCATGTTCATCAGATAGCGGTCTTCGCTGGCCGCCGCCAGCCACTTGGCCTGTTCCACACCCTGACTGATGGCGACAACGCAAAGCTCATGGGCCAGCAGATAATCGTCCGGCTCATGCGCGTGCTGAAGGATCATGGCGGCGTGATAGTGATCCATCCCCGTGGTGAGATGCTGGCCCTGACACATCTGCTTGACGCGCGCCAGACGCACGGAGTCGCGGGGGCCGACCACGTCCCAGTCAATCAAACCGGGCGGCGGAGGTGTGCGATCCGACTGATCCTCCGCGAACAGCCGCGCGAGTTCCTCGCTGACCTCGGCGGGCGTCATCCGAGCCGGTTCCTGAGCGCGCTTTGTTGTGAGCGGGGTGAAGTGCTTCTTTTCTGCCGTCACCCCCGAGTCCGACGCAACGGCCCGCTGCTGAGAGAAAACATCTTCGCTGACGAAGAAAGGGCAGTCGGCCCGGACCGCCAGGTTCAGCGCGTCACTGGGGCGCATCTCCACTGAATGGGTTTGTTCGCCGACGCGCAGGCTTACCCGCGCGTAGAAGGTCTCATTTCGGAGGTCGTGGATGCAGGCTTCTTCCACACTCGCCCCGGCGACAGTCAGGCCATTCAGCATCGCCTCGTAGGTCTGGGGCCGGTCGGGGACCACCCCGCCGAGGCCCAGCGTGAGAGCGCAGGCCTCGCACTTGCCGATAAACACCCGCATCTCGCCGCGCCCTGCTTCATCCTGGAGTACAGCGAACTGCGTCCCGGAGGCCCCATTATCTTCGTCGGCAACAACCTCCATAATCTTGACTGCTACTCGTTTCTCCAACGTAACTTTCCTTTAGCAACGATTGAGGCAGACGGCAACTCGTCGGCATGGAGCATGAGGACAACGGTTGTTGGGACTGACGATTAGCGGCGTGTCCTGGTACGTCTAGTTGTCATTAGGCATAGCCACATAGGGATCAGAAACGCTCATGATAACGTCATCAGAGCTGCCAATAGGGTAGACAGCAGGATGCAAGCGGGCCATGCCGCGCGCGTTGCCTGTGACCCGCTTGAACTTCACATCAATCTTGATGCTTTCGCCGTGTACCAACGGTTTCAGTGTTGTCTTGTCCACCATCGGCTTCCCGGCCGCATCAAGGGAAGTCACCGTCACCGCCGCATACCGGTAGATGTAAGGGGCCTGGTCTTCGCCAATCATGACGCCACCATCAGGGATAAACAGCCAATCCAAATCGGCTCTTATCATTCCGGGGCGAACTCTCTGGATGTCTTTGACCACCACGAGTGGGATTTTCGGCTTTGCTGTAGCCAAAAGAGGGGAAACGGATGCCGGTAAAGTGGAGAGGAGGGCATGGTTACGGCCAAGACGCCCTGATCCCCTCAGCACATATGAGAAATGATCGTAGTCCTGCGCCTGTGCTGGAGCCTGCGCCCGTGTGGGCACCAGCAGAGCAAAGGCCCATAAACCCAACACTGCGACAGAAATAGACCACTTTGCGGTTCGGCTAATCATTGCATTTTCCTTCGCGAAGGAGCCAGCAGCTATCAAAAGCAGGTAGCCGATACTGCCGCAGGAGAGTTGAGAAAAAAATGGGCCCAGAGGGATTCGAACCCCCAACCTACCAGTTATGCGTCCCACCACGGCTTTCGCCGCCCCTTTCGGGTTCGTGGGCTGGACTCTCTCTTCACCCCAAGAAATCTCGGGGGCCTGCCATAGAGTCTCTACACCTTCACCAAACATTCCACTGACGGACATAGCATTTTCATTATGCGAGAATCGCGCGTGGGAGTGAACTCCTGCGCTGTGGGGCGAAGCGCCAAGTCTCCCCCTCCGGGGAGACAAGAACACCCTGGCGGGTTGCATCTCTGTCCGTGAAGACGGACAGTAGGCGCCCCGCCCCAAAGCCGAGGACTTCAGTCCCACGGCTTCCCTTGTCTGCATGCCACCGTTTTTGATTTGGCGCTTGGCTCGGGATCACCATGCCCCGGAGGACGAAGGCTTCCCCGAATTTGACAGGTCATTTGCCGGCGGATTACTCCGCTGGTCGCCCGTTGGACATGGCGCATATCCCGGAGGACGTAGCGCCGCGTCCGTTAAGCCGGCAGCTCTAACCGTTGAGCTATAGGCCCTCAACGCGGTTATTATAGCATATCATGGGGGAAGTGTCACCACACGCGCTTGGCCCAGCTCACCACGGCGTCGGCGACGGAATGGGTGACGCCGCCGAGGACGAGGCCGAGCAGGGCGCACATGGCCCAGGAGGGGTGGGCCTGAGTCCAGTCGGTCGTCCACCCCCAGAAGCCGCCCAGGACGGCGTCGCGGTTGACGGGGATGCCAGCCTCAGTCAATCCCCACAGGACGGCGCGCATCAAGGCCCAGAGCATGACGAGGAAGTAGGCGACGCGGAAGATCGGCCCGAAGCCGATGCCGTGCGAGACCCACGACCGGTGCGGGACGAGCTTCTGGTACGGCCACCAGAGGAAGCGCAGCCCGCCCCACCGCTTGTAGGCGATTGAGTTCGTGTCCAGGTCGTCGGACAGCCAGAAGCCCGAAAACAGGTAGGCGGTCAGGCCGACGGTCAGGCCCACCCAATCCTTCGTCGGCGCTCCGAGCCACCAGAGGGGGACGGCGGCGACGGCGGTGATGACAGTCAATTTGTCGTGTGTCTTGCCGCTGGGCACGGTGTTACAAGGCCTCCCACTCGTCGGGTCTGAGGCCCGCCTGCCGGAGAATGGAGCGGGGCGCCCCCATTACGATCTCCCGGTGGCGCGGCACGATGGCGGTTCGCGTTCCCTCGGCGGTCAGGCGGGCGTACTTGATATGGTTTTCCTCTTGACTGACTTCTGCGAAGCCTGCGGCTAGTAACCGGCGGCGTACCTCTCGGAACGGCAGCGGCTTAAGCGGCAAGCTCAACCTCCACCGGGCGGAGCACGGGCCGGAGTGTTGCGAGGGGCGGCGTGAAGTGCAGGTGCAGGGCTTCGCGCAGGCTGGCAAGCGCCTCTGCCTCGGTCTCGCCCTGGCTGGCGACATCCACTTCCAGGCACTGGGCGACGTACCAGTCATCCTCCTGCCAGACGTGGGCATAGAATTGTTGTTTCATCGGTTTGCCTTCCAAATCTACCGCCCGAACTTCCGGTCGAGGTCGCCGTTGGGCAGCTCGACGATGATGGGCCGCCCGTGGGGGCAGGTGTAGGGGTTGTCGGAGCGCAGCAGATCGGCGACGAGGGCGTTCATCTCGTCGAACGAGAGCGGGTCGCCGGCCTTGACGGCCATCTTGCAGGAGGCGGTGATCAAGACCTCCTCGGCGGGCAGCAGCAGGCGGCGCGAGACGGTCTTTTCGACCAGCTCGTCCACGATCTCCCGCAGGACCTCCTCGGGGCCGCCCTGGGCTTTGAGGTGCTTCTGGGCGACCGAGGCGGGGACGGAGCGGACGACGAACGAGTCGCCGCCGAACGGCTCCAGGTCAAAGCCCGCCCGCCGCAGGTCTTCCAGCCGCTTTTCGACGACCAGGGCCTCGCGCCGGGACAGCTCCAGCGTGAACGGCATCATCAGCCGCTGGGTGGGGACGCCCCCGCCCGCGCCCTCAGCCCCGGCCAGCAGCTTCTCGTACAGGACGCGCTCGTGGGCGATGTGCTGGTCAATCAGCACCAGGGCCTCGTCGGTCTGGGCGAGGATGTACATGTTGCGGGTCTGGGCCAGCACGCGCAGGGTGTCCAGGTTGTGGACCCGGTAGTCCGCGCCCGTGGCGGCCCCCCCCGGGGGGCGCCGCGGCGGGGGGGGGGGGGGGGGGGGGGGGCGGGGCGGG
>CAXTWM010000040.1:0-21062 GCA_964247915.1 uncultured Armatimonadales bacterium
CCCGCGGGCGGCAGCCGGGGCGGCGGGCGCGACGCCAGCTACCCTTATCTGGCGCTGGACTCGTATGCGCGGGACGAGACGGTGGGGAAGATTTTGATGAACATCGGGCGCCGCTACCGGGCGCGGGCCGCGCAAGGGAAAGAGCCGGGGGCGGCCCGGATCTCGATCCTGGCGAAGCGCGCGCTGTCGGCCTACACGCTGGGCGACCACAAGGCGTGCCTGGACCGCCTCGCGCGCATGGCGCGGCTGCTGCCCTCGGACCCCGCCCTGCCCGCCTGCGAGATCCTGCTGGCGCTCGACGCGCGGGAGGATCGCGCGCCGTCCGGGGAAGAAGTGCTGCTCGGCGTGTTCCTCGTGCGCCGGATGACGGGCGGGTAGGGGACATGCCCAAGCCGACGATGACCTTGGTTTTGGCCGTAATTCTCGCGTTCTGGCTCCGTGGAGATGCTGGGTGCCATGCGGACGTCGCCCCGGCCCCGCGCGTCGTTGTGCTGCCGAGCGCCGCGCCATCGGGCCATCCCTCCGTGGACATGATCTCGGTCGTCTACTTTCCCGCCGCGCCGACCTCCCGGCCGACGCCCGCCGTCGTCGCCCTGCCGCCGAGCGGGAGCAGCGCGCGCGACCCCATCATGCGGCGTCTGGCGGCGCACCTGGCGGCGGAGGGCATCGCCTGTGCCGTGATGGACCTGCCCTACCACGGCAGCCGGCGGCGTCGCGGCGTGGCCCCCGCCGCGCCGTACCTGGAAGGCAGCGTCGCGGCTTCGGTGCAGGCGCTGGGGCAGGCCGCGTCCGACGTCCGCGCCGTCACCTCCTGGCTGGCCGTGCAGCCCGGCGTGGACCCGCACCGGCTGGGCGTGGTGGGCATCAGCCTGGGGGCGATCGTGGCGCACCTGGCGATGGGGGAGGACGCGCGGCTGACGGCGGGCGTCGCCGTCCTGGGCGGCGGCGACCTGCCGGACTTGTCCCGGACCAGCGCCCTGGTGCGGCTCCTGCGGCGTCTTTATTCGCAGCCCCTGGACCCGGCGACTCTGGGCGGCCTGGCCGTCGTGGACCCGCTGACCTACGCGGGCCGGAACCGCCCGCGCCGCGTCCTGATGATCGAAGCCGCCCGCGACCTGCTGGTGCCGCCGCGCGACGCGACCGAGTTATGGGAGGCGCTGGGCCGCCCGCCGATCCAGTGGCTGGACGTGAACCACTTTGCGCTGGGCCTGACGCCCGATCCCGCCTTCCGGGCGACTTCCGCTTACCTCTGGTCTGTCTGGAACGGACACCCGGCAGTGACAGGGGATGGGCTGCCGCAGGCGGGGGCGCCGACCCTCAAAGTCGGCCTGCTGGCGCAGTGGGGGCGGCCCGTCACGCCCTCCCTCCAGTGGCAGTTCTACACGTTCGCGTGGCGGCGGGATCACGTCTCGCTCATCCACGCCGACCTCGGCCTGACCGGGCGCGGCCCCTTTCTGGGCCTGGGCGCGACTCTAACGCCGTTCGTGGACCTCGGCGTCTCGCCGCGCTTCGACGGCCACGGCCTCCGCCCCTACCTCGCCTTCCACGTCGTTCTTTAGGGCTGCGTTACCCTGCGTCGGCAGTGGCGGGTGGTGGGTTTTCCTTTAACGCAATCCGCGCCCATCTGGCGCAGTCTTCATCGTCCAATCCCGCTGTCTTTTCCCAAGCTGTTCTTGCACTTTCTAAGTCGCCCGCATTCATAAGCGCGCGTCCTTGAAAGTATAAAGCCCTCGCCCAACCTGGGTCTTGGCGCGTTGCTTCTTGATACCAAGCCACCGACGACGAGTAATCCTTTAAGCTCGAACACACCGACCCAAGGTTGTAAGGTAGCCACTTGTCGGGGAAGTTTAGGTCAAGTGCCGTGGAATAGGCGTCGCGGGCGGCCTCGAATTCTTTTGCATCATGATAGGCCCGCCCCAAGTGAAAAAAGGCAGCCCCACTAGAGGGTCGGCGTCGGGTAATTTCCAAAAGCTCGGCGACAACACTTGCTTTGTCACCTATTGCCACCAGAGCGTTGAAGAACTGGTGAATGTCCCGTGTGGTCTCAGGAACCTTTCTGCCGCTGCTCGACATTTCCAACAAGCGGCACACGCCGTACCGTTTCTCTGCCGACAGAGAGTCGATCCAGCCCTCTAGAGTGTTCTCCTTGATGATGCGGCAAAGGTCTTTGTCATTCGCGATGTGTCCTAAAGCGACAGCGAGCCGCCCGACATCAGTATAAAACTCTTCCGGGTATCCCATGCTTGGGGATCGAAGCCGTTCACGCAAGGCAGGAGGGCGGAATGCGCGCAGGGCATCCAAATCAACCCTGCCGGGCACCTTCTGATCGTTATCTTTAAGGAAGTCTGCGTAATAGGAGAAGCCTTGCTGCTGTAGGAACCAGAGGGAAGTTAGGTAAGCCAGCATCTCGTCCATCCACGGCTGGCGGCGCAGACCTTTTCGGCGTAGGGTGACGCGGTGATACATCTCATGCCCGATGAGCATACATCGTTGCTCTCGCGTTTCCAAGCCCGGCGATAGACGGATGGTATAGCGCCTCAGGGCGTAAGAGCAGGTCGATCGATTGCCAACGCCTTTTACCAGGATGTAAGAGCACCCGGCATCGGTGGGCGGCCCGTACAGGCTGACGCAATAATCATAGGCCGCCGCCGCATAGGCTTCGCACTCCTGGGCGTTCGCCAGCGGCTCCTGTTCGGCTTTCACCATCTCTCGGATGGTTTCTATGGTTTCCCTGAGCCACATGCTCTGGCCCGTCGATTCACGGTTTCTCGTCCGTCACGACCTTCGCCATCACGTCGCCGACGGCTTTGAGGCTCTGGGGGCTGCACTTGTCGGGGGTGTCTTGGAGGGTGTGCCAGTAGGCGTAGTCGAAATCAATGAGGTCAATGGCGGGGATGCCGACGGCGTTGAGCGGGATGTGGTCGTCGCCGATGGCCTGCCCGATGGGGGCGTCGGGGAACTGCGCCGCGTAGCCCAGGGCGGCGGCGGCGGACCAGACCTTGTCGTTGAGTTCGGGGTGCTGCATCTGGGAGCCTGCCTCGCGGTGGATCTGCAAGCCCTTCTGGCCGATCATGTCCAGCAGGATGGCGTAGGCGGGCTTGTAAGCGCCGGGGCGCGCGGCGAAATAGAGCGAGCCGAGGTACATCCGGTTCTCGCCCGGCCCCCAGTCCTCGCCGTCCACGAACAGCAGGACCACGCCGACGGTCGGGCGCTTGGCGTGGAGGACGCGCGCCAGTTCCAGCAGCGTCGCCGTCCCCGAAGCGCCGTCGTCCGCGCCCATGATCGGCCTGTCTTTGTGGTCCAGGTCCTGGTCCGCCGTGGGGCGGGTGTCCCAGTGGGTGAACAGCAGGACTTTTTTCGTGGCGGTGGGGTTGATAATGCCGATGATGTTGGTCAGGTGGAGCGTCACCTTCCGGTCGGGGTCGTGATAGGGGAACGCCTGCGTGTCCACTTTGTCCACGTTCGGCGCGAGCTGCTGGAGGATGTACGCCTTGCACTTCTCGTGCGCGGCGGAGCCGGGCGGGCGGACGCCCAGGTCGCACTGCGCCTGGAGCATGGCGAAGGCGCGGTCTCCGTCGAAGGCGGAACGGGCGGCGGGGGGCGGGGCGGCAGGGGTGACGGTCTGGGAGTGAGTTCGGCAGCCCGCCGTGAGCAGCAGGGCCGAGAGGGACAGCAACGGGAGCAGGGCGGGGCGGCGGCGGTGAAGGGTCATGGTCAAAACTGTCTCGCGGGCCGCATCGGGCGGCGGGGTGTCAAAAAGGGCGGGGGAACCCCGCCCCTACGGGCGTCACTTGGTTGCGATACGGCCCTCGACCGTGCTGGTGACGGTCTTGTGGGCGCTCAGGTAGTCGCCCAGACTCTTGGCGAGGGGGACGCCGGTGTCGTCGGCGATGTCCTTCTGGCTCCAAATCTGGAAGTAGCCCAGGCTGCCGCCCGCCATGGGGCGCGTCGTCGCCACCCGATAGGTCTTGCCCAAGTCCAGCGCGCCGCCGTCCGCGCCGCTCAGGGACACGCGCTTGCCTTCGGGCTGGCTGGGGCTGTAGTGGATCTGGAGGCCCGACACCTGCAAAAAGCCGTCGAACGGCTGCGGCGCGCGCGAGACGGAGCGCTCGGCGACCTTCACGAGCTGCGCGCCCGTCAGGTTCAAGACCACGACCGAGTCGCTCGGGTCCTCGGCATAGCGCAGGGTGCTGACGATTGCGCCCGCGTCGGCCTTGCCCGCCGCGATCTGCGCCTTCCCGTTGATCTCGTCGGCGGGGACCAGGCCGACCTGGGCATGGCCGGTCTGCCGGACGGCGTCGGCGATCAGGTCCCCCAGGTTCGTCTCGGCCGTGGCGACGCCGGTCCCGGACAAGGCCGTCTGCACCTGGACCGTCTCTTTGGAGGCCGACCCCTTGAGGGCCGACGCGGCGGGCGCGGCGGCGGGCAGCAGGGCCAGGGCTGCCCCGAAGAAAGCGATGGCGGGCGTGTTCATGGTTTAAGCGTCCTGGGTCTTCTGCGTCTGCTGCCAGCGCAGGAACTCGTCAATAAAATCGTCGAATTCGCCGTTCATCACGCGCTGGATGTCGCCGGTCTCGTGGGCCGTGCGCGTGTCCTTGACCAGCGTGTAGGGCTGGAAAACATAGTTCCGGGTCTGGTGCCCGAAGGCGATGTCCTTGCGCGCGCCCCGCAGGTCGTTGATGTCGGCCCGCTGCTCCTGCCGGGCGATCTCCAGCAGCCGCGCTTTGAGCGTTCGGAGCGCGCGCTCGTAATTCTGGAGCTGGGACCGCTGATCCTGGCAGGTCACGACGATCCCGGTCGGCAGGTGGGTCAGCCGCACCGCCGTCTCGTTCTTCTGCACGTTCTGGCCGCCCGCGCCCGAACTGAGGGTGTGCTTGCGTTCGAGGTCCTTCAGGGGGATCTCGATCTCCTCCACTTCGGCGACCTCGGGCACCACGTCCACGCCCGCGAAGGACGTTTCGCGCGTCTTGTTGAACGGCGAGATGCGGACCAGGCGGTGAACGCCGCGCTCCCCTTGCAGCAGCCCGTAGGCGTTCTTGCCCTCGATGCGGAGCGATGTGCTTTTCAGCCCGGCGACGTCGCCTTCCACCTCGTCCATCAGCTCGGCCTTGAAGCCGTGCCGGTCCGCCCAGCGCAGGTACATCCGCTGGAGTAGCGAGGTCCAGTCGTTGGCGTCCGCCCCGCCCGCGCCCGCGTTGATTTCGAGGATGGCCGGGGCACCGTCGTGCGGCCCCGACAGCAGCGTCTCGACTTCCAGCGTGTCCAGCGCCTTGGTGATGCCGGCGAGTTCGCCTTGCAGTTCGGGGGCGTAGACGTCCGGGTCGTCTTCCATCTCCGCCAGTTCGGCCAGCGTCCGCGCGTCGTCCAGCCGCTTGCGGACGGCTTGCCACGGGACGAGGCTCTCTTTGAGTGTGTTCAGCCGCTGCATCTGGGCCTGCGCGCCCGTCGAGTCGTCCCAGAAGTTCGGGTCGGACGCGGCTGCTTCCAGCCCGCCGACCTCGCGCAGCCGCCCGTCCAGGTCCAGCGGCCTGCTCAGGGCATCCAGCCGCGTTTCGGCCCCCTCGATTGCTTTGACGACTTCTTCCAGCACTTCGTTCCCTCTGTCTACAGTATACCATAAGAACACCCGGCGGGCAGGAGTCGTGCCCCGTCAGGTATCATACAGCAAACGGGCACACTTTGAAGGGAGTCGGGCATGGAGACGACGGCGGTTCTAAAGCGGCGGGCGGCGCAGGGGGACGCGGACGCCCAATTCCGACTCGGCTGGCGGCTTGCCTTCGGGCGCCGCCGACCGCGCCCCACGGACTGGCCCGCCGTCGCCGGCTTCTGGCGGTCGGCGGCCGAATCCGGCCACGCGCGGGCGCAGTTCTACCTGGCCGTCTGCTATGAGCACGGCAACGGTGTCCCGCAAGACTTGGCCGAGGCGGTGCGCTGGTGGGAGAAAGCCGCCGGGAACGGCCATGAAACGGCCTCCTACAATCTGGCCTTCGGTTACCGCACAGGGGATGGCGTGCCGCAGAACGACGGGATGATGCTGCACTGGCTGGAAAAGGCGGTGAGACTTGGCAGCATAGAGGCACAACGAGACCTTGGCGTCTGCTACCACGAGGGGCGGGGCGTTCCGGTAGATGACCCCAAGGCCGTATTCTGGTACAAGAAGGCGGCGGCGGGCGGCGACACGAAAGCGATGTACAACTTGGGCCTGTGCTATGAGGAAGGGGATGGCGTCGCTGCATCGCCGCGCTGGGCGCGGTTCTGGTTCGGCAAAGCCGCCGCGCTCGGCCATCGCAAGGCGCGGGCGCGGCTGAAACGGATGACCTGAGCCGAAAGGAAGCGCCGGGCACCCGCCCCCCGCTTCTCCGTCCCGCCTACCAGGCGTAATCCTCCGGGGCCGTCTTGTGGCCGGGGAATATCTCGTCCAGCTTCTGGGAGGTCTCGTCGCTGATGGTGATTTCCAGGGCGCGCAGGGAGCCGTCGAGCTGTTCCATCGTGCGCGGGCCGATGATGGGGGCGGTCACGACCGGGTTCTTGAGCAGCCAGGCCAGGGCCATGTCGGCGGGCTTCTCGCCCAGGTCGCGGCACAGGCCCTCCCAGGCTTCCAGCTTGGCGCGGTTCGCCTCGACGTTCTTCTGCATCCCCTCCGAGGAGCGGCGGCCTTCGCTCGCCTTCTGCAAGACGCCGCCGAGCAGGCCGCCGGCCAGGGGCGACCAGGGGATCAGGCCCAGGCCGTACTTCTCGCAGGCGGGGATGACTTCCAGTTCCACCATCCGCGCGTTCAGGTTATACAGGCTCTGCTCGGAGACCAGCCCGAGGAAGCCGCGCTGTTTGGCGATCTCGGACCCCTGCGCGATGTGCCAGCCGGCGAAGTTGGACGTGCCGAAGTAGAGGACCTTGCCCTGGCTCACCAGGGTCTCGAACGCCTGGTAGATCTCCTCCCAGGGCGTATCCCGGTCCACATGATGCATCTGGTAGAGGTCAATGTAGTCGGTCTGCATCCGTTGGAGACTGGCGTCGCAGGCGCGGCGGATGTTCAGCGCGGACAGCTTGCCGTTGTTGGGCCAGTCGTCCATGCCGCCGTAGACCTTGGTGGCGAGGACGGTCTTTTCGCGCCGCCCGCCGCCCTGGGCGAACCAGTTGCCGATGATCCGCTCGGTCGCGCCCCGCCCGCCGTAGCCGTTGGCGGTGTCGAAGAAGTTGACGCCCAGTTCCAGGGCATGGTCCATGATGGCGTGGGAATCCGGCTCCGAGGTCTGGGGGCCGAAGTTCATGGTGCCCAAACAGAGCGGGCTGACTCGGAGGCCGGTGCGGCCTAGTCTGACGTAGTCCATTGTGTTTCTCCTTTGATGGTCGGGTGATGGTCGGGCTGGGGCTATGCGGGCAGTTGGCCCGGCGCCCATAAGCTGCGGACGTCTTCGCCGCGCGCGTCACGTCCCTGAAGGTCGCGCAGGAACTCGGCGAAGCCGACCTTCGGTGTCCACCCCGTCAGCCGCTCCGCTTCGGTCATGTCGTGCTGCTCGACATCGCTGGGCAGCGACAGGCGGTACTTGGCGATCAAGGCGCCGGCTCCCGGAACCTGAGTCTCGCTCCACTCGGGGCCGTAGCGATGGAAGTCGCGGACGACCTCGGGCGGCATGTGGTGGTCGGTGTGGATGACCGTCTGGAACAGCCCGAAGCGCTTCTCGACGGCGGCCCGCAGGAACGCGACGTTCGCGCTCGCCACGTCGCGCCGGTCCACGCCGTTGCGGAGCAGCTTGACGCCGAAATCCAGGTACGGCTTCGGCACGAAGTCATGGTAGCGCAGCATCGCCACGGCGGCCCCGGTGGACTCGTGGTACATCCGGCACAGGTCCTCGCCGATCACTTTGGTCACGGAATAAACGCCGCCCCAGCCGAAAGCCATTGAAGAGGCGAAGACGACCGCCCGGACGCCGCTCGCGCGGCAGGCTTCCAAAACGTTGAACGTCCCGTCCACGTTGACCGCAAAGATCGTGGCGTCGCTGACGGGCGGGTTGTGCGCGCAGTGCCACGCGGCGAGGTGGACCACGGCATCGCACTCGGCCACGGCCCGCTGAACGTCGGTCGCGGTGCGGGTGTCGCAGCGGACGAACTCGACAGCCGGGAGATCGTCCGCCTGGGGTGGGGCGACGTCGGCCCGGCGGACATCATAGCCTGCTTCGGCTAAGAGGCGGCAGGTGGCCTGCCCGGCGTTGCCGGCAGCCCCCGTGACAAGAACTCGCATGGTTTCTCCTTACCTGGCTTCTTCGGGGCTGTGCTCGCGCAGCCAGACGCGCAGGGGCACGTCCTCATCAGTGGGCGAGTAATAACCGTTCGCGCCCGTGCCCGCGCCCAGCATCTGCCGCCGGATCGGGTCGCTGCCTTCCCACAGGCTCTGCACGGTCATGTCGTCTTTGGTCCGCAGCCAGCGATACCCGTAGCCGTAGAACAGGATTTTGCGCGTCACGTCCGACCAGTTCGGGCTGGCCGTGTGCCACAGCCGCCGGTCGAAAAAGACCGCCGTGCCTGGCTTCGCCAAGACGGGCACGGCCCCTCCCGGCTGCCCCACGCCGTCCGGGGGGCGCTCCAGCGCGTCCCGGTCCTGGCTGCCGGGGATGACCCAGAAGTTGCCCCGCCCCGGCTCGGTCGTGTCCGACAGGAAGTAGGCGACCTTGAGGGAGAGCCGGGGACGGGGGCGGCTCTCCATCTCCTGATTGACCCGCCCGCTGTCCTGGTGCCAGCCGAAGGTCTTGTCGTCCTGCGCTTGACCGGATGGCGGCGTGACGATCAGGTGCCCGTGGTACAGGTAGATGTTCCAGCCCAGGATGCCCCAGACTTTGGGCAGAATCTTCGGGTAGTCCACGAGGCTGACGTACTGGGGGTTGTCCGGGATAAAGTTCGGGTAGAACAGCGCCGTCCTGGGGTCATGCCCCGCCGCCACATGCTTCTCATAAACGGCATCCGTCGCCGCCGTCAGGGAGCGGACCTGTTCGGGTGAAAGCGCGTCTTCAACGACGAGCATCCCCGTCTCCTCGAACGTCCGCCGCTCCGCGTCCGTCAACCGATGCTCTAGGCAAGAAGTCTCCATCGTCTGCTCCTTTCGGCAAGTGCCGCTCGCCGTGCGCTTATCATAGAGCAGATCGAGCCGGTTGTCAACCGCCCCCCCACGGTTTGCCCCTTCCCCCGTAGGGGAATACTCGTTTCTGGACAAGGAGTATCACATTATGGCAACTTTATCACCCGACGCTGCCGCTTCCGGCACGTTCACCCTGGGCGGCGACCTGACCGTCAACCGCATGGGTTTCGGCGCGATGCGGATCACGGGGCCGGGCATCTGGGGCGACCCGAAGGACCCCGCCGAGGCCCGGCGCGTCCTGAAGCGGGCCATCGAGATCGGCGTCAACTTCATTGACACGGCGGACTCGTATGGCCCCGAAGTCTCCGAGGACATCATCGCCGAGGCGCTGGCCCCGTACCCGGCCGGGCTGGTCATCGCGACCAAAGGCGGCCTGACGCGGCAGGGGCCGGACCAGTGGCTGCCGGTGGGGCGGCCCGAGTACCTGCGCCAGTGCGTCGAGATGAGCCTGCGGCGGCTGAAGACGGACACGATTGACCTGTACCAGCTCCATCGCATAGACCCGAAGGTGCCCGCCGAGGAGACCTTGGGGGCGCTGAAAGACTTGCAGACGCAGGGCAAGATCCGTCACATCGGGCTGTCCGAAGTTTCGGTGGAGGAGTTGGAGCACGCGCAGACCATTGTGGACGTCGTCTCGGTCCAGAACCTTTACAACCTCTCCGACCGCAAGGCCGAAAAGCTGCTGGATCACTGCACCGAGAAGAACATCGGCTTCATCCCCTGGTTCCCGGTCGCGGCGGGCGAGCTGGCCCGTCCCGGCGGGGTTCTGGACGAGGCGGCGAAGAAGCACGACGCCTCCATCGCGCAGCTCGCGCTGGCCTGGCTCTTGAAGAAGTCCCCCGTGATGCTGCCGATCCCCGGCACGTCGTCCGTGGCGCACCTGGAGGAGAACGTCGCGGCTTCATCGCTGCAACTGACGGACGAGGAGTCCCAATCGCTCAGTGACCTGAGCAAGAAGTAGTACAGCAAAGCCCCCGGCCTCCGCCGGGGGCTTTTTTAGGTCTGTGCCTTGCCGATCATCCCCTCCGCCGCCAGCCACTCGTAGCAGTCCGTGAACATCGTTTGGAGCGGCACACTCTGATAGCCCAGCTCGCGCGCGGCCTTGTCGCTGTGGCAGGTGATGACGCTGGATAGCAGCGTCGCCATCTCCGGCGTCAGGTCCGGCTCCCGGCGCGTCCAGTGCGAACCCCACTCACCCAGCCGCCCGGCGAGGGCGAGCGCAAAGGCCGGAAGCGGCTTCTTCGGGACAGGGCGGCCCAGTAGCCGTCCGACGACAGCGAACGCTTCCAGATAGCTCGCGTCCGTCCCAGCCAGGATGTAGTTCTCGCCGGTGCGGCCCCGCTCGAATGCCGCCAGGTGCGCCTTCGCCACTTCGGCCACATGGCAGAAGGGAGCGCGGCCCGGCGGGACGCCCGGCAGCCTGTCCTCGGCCACCAAGCGGAACAGGCGCGACCAGTTCGCAGTGTCATACGGGCCGACGACGTTGGCCGGGTTGAGGATGACGGCGTCCAGGCCCTCGGAGATCGCGGTCTGCACTTCTTCTTCGGCCAGTGCTTTGGAGTGGAGATAGCCAATGGCGGAGGCTTTGCCGCCCTGCGGCGCGGCCTCGTCGAACGGACCCGGCGGCGTCCCGTAGACGGCGATCGTGGACGTGTGGATGAACCGCCGCGCGCCCCTGCGCCGCGCCGCCGCCGCCACGTTCCGCGTCCCCGCGACGTTTGTCCGCGATTGCCGCGCCCGATGCCCCGACCAGAAGGAAACGTCGCCGGCCACATGGAACACGGCGTCCAGCCCGTCCGGTATGGCCCGTTCCACTGACGCGGCCTCCTCGATTGCCCCGACCGCCAATGCAACGGGGAACCGTCTCAGGTAGGTCAGGTCGGACGAGGGCCGGTGCAGGACCGTGACCCGCCAGCCTTGCTCGGTCAAGTGCTGAATCAAGTTCAGGCCCAGAAAGCCGGTCCCGCCGGTCACGAACGCGGTTCTTGCCATAGGTGGATTGTTCTCATCACGGGATGAACACAAGATAAAAGGGCGAACACAAGGTTCGCCCTTACAACCAGCCGCATTCGTAGGGGCGAACCTTGTGTTCGCCCTGTCCGGGGTGTTCGCCCGCTGTTTCCCGTGCGCCTGTCACGGTAGCGTCTGCTTCTGCTTCCGGCCTCCCACCTGACCCGGCCCATCGCCGTCGGCCTCGATGTCCGCCATCTCGGCCAGGCCACCGCGCTTGGAGAACAGGATCGCGCCCGCCAGCAGGGCGGCCATGACGACCACGACGACGCCCCGGACGAGGCCGTTCCCCTCCGTCGTGACGACCACGCCCGCGATCAGGACGCCGACCAGATTCATCACCTTGATCAACGGGTTCAAGGCGGGGCCGGCGGTGTCTTTGAACGGATCGCCCACGGTGTCGCCGATGACGCTGGCCTTGTGCTGGTCGGTCCCCTTGCCGCCGAACATGCCGTCCTCGATCTTCTTCTTGGCGTTGTCCCACGCCCCGCCCGAGTTCGCCAGCAGGACCGCCATGAGCTGCCCCGTCACGATGGCCCCAGCGAGGTAGCCGCCCAGCGCGGCGGCCCCCAGGCCGAAGCCGACCAGGATGGGCAGGCAGATGGCGAGGATGCCCGGCCCCAGCAGCTCCTTCTGGGCCGCTGCCGTGGCGATCTCGACGCACCGGGCGTAGTCCGGCTTGCCCGTCCCTTCCATGATGCCGGGAATCTCGCGGAACTGCCGGCGCACCTCTTCGACCAGCTGGAAGGCGGCCCGCGAGACGGCGTTGATGGCGAACGAGCAGAACAGGAACGGGGCCGCGCCGCCGATCAGCAGCCCGATGAAGACCTTCGGCTCCACCAGGCTGAAGGCGGCGGCGGTCAGGCCGGCGTCCGAAACGAAGCCCTGGAACAAGGCCACGGCGGCGATCACGGCGGTCGCGATGGCGAAGCCTTTGGTCAGGGCTTTGGTCGTGTTGCCCGCCGAGTCCAGCTTGGAGACCACCTTGTCGCCGGTCATGCCGCCCGGCGCGGTCCCGTTGCGGGCGGCGTGCTGCTCGCGGGCCGCGCCGGACATCTCGAAGATGCCCTGCGCGTTGTCCGAAATCGGCCCGAACGTGTCCATCGCCAGGACGTAGCCCGTCGTGGTCAGCAGCCCCAGCCCGGCCAGGGCGATGCCGTAGGCCGACAGGAGGGCGCTGCCGCCGAACAGGAGCACGATGGAGAACAGGGCGGCGACGATCACGGCGGCGCTCCAGGCCGCGCTTTCCAGGCCCAGCGAGAAGCCCGACAGGATCAGAGTCGCCGGCCCGGTCTGCGAGGCATGGGCGACCTCGTTGACGGGCCGCTTGTCCGTGCCGGTGAAGTACTCGGTCTGTTTGCCGATGACCAGGGCCAGGACGACGCCGATGACGGTCGCGGCGATGAAATAGACCGGGCCATACGTCCGCCCGTCCACGGTGATGCCGTTCTCCAGCCCCGGCAGCAGGAACGCCGCGCCCGCCACCCCCGCCGTGGCGATGGCCCCGGTCAGCCAGAAGCCCCGGTTGATCGGCACCAGGGGGTCCAGACTCATGTCCTCCTTGCCGCGCATCGAGGCGATCCCGATGACCGAGGCGAGGATGCCGACGCCGTGGATGACCAGGGGGAACAGGATCAGCGGCAGGGTGAAGGCGGGGCTGCCCGTCCTGGCCCCGACCGCCGCGCCCAGCAACAGGGCGGCGACCAGGGTGACCAGGTACGACTCGAACACGTCGGCGGCCATGCCCGCGCAGTCGCCCACGTTGTCCCCGACGTTGTCGGCGATGGTGGCGGCGTTGCGCGGGTCGTCCTCGGGGATGGACTGCTCCACCTTGCCCACCAGGTCCGCGCCGACGTCGGCGGACTTGGTGAAGATGCCGCCGCCGACGCGCATGAAGAGGGCGGCCAGGCTGCCGCCGAAGCCGAAGCCGATCAGCACCTTCATGGCGTCGCTGCGGAAGATGAAGAAGATCGTCGTCGCGCCCAGCAGCCCCAGCCCGACCGTCATCATGCCCGCCACCGCGCCGCTCTTGAAGGCCGTCTCCAGCGCGCCCTTGTAGGTCGTCAGCGCCTGGTTGGCCGTCCGCTGGTTGCCGATGACGGCCATGCCCATGCCGACATAGCCCGCCGTGTAAGAAAGCGTGACGCCGAGCAGAAAGGCGACCGCGACGCCGACGGAGATTTTGAGGCCGTACTGGCTATAGTATAAGACCACGAGCAGGACGGCCAGGATCGCCACCAGCGGCAGCATCGTCCGCACCTGCTTGGCGAGATACGCCAGCGCGCCCGACCGGATCGCCTCTCCGACCTCCTGCATGGCCGCTGTGCCCGGAGACAGACGCTGGACCTGCGCCCGCAGATCGAAGCCATAGATCAGCGCGGCGACGGAGGCCAGCAGGACGAACGCCAGCACGCCGTACACGGGCGTGGTGAAGGCGGGCAGGGAGACCCCCGCGCCGTCCGCATACGAGGCACGGGCGCTCCCCAGCAGCAGCCCCGCCGCCGGGAAAAGAAAACTCAGCGTCAGCCGCGCCCGCCGGACAAACTTGGACAACACGGACCTCCTCATCGCGGCCCGCGAAGGCCGGGATTTGCCTTGAATTTCGATTAAAGCCATTATAAGTGATGATGCCTACCTTGTCAACCGAGCAAAGATAGAGTGCCGCAGATGGCACGTTGACTTTGCGAGTCGCGGGGGGCTATAATAAGTGAGAGAAAGTGGAAATATATGGCTGATATGATCCAACTCGACGTTCTTCCCGCCGCCCCGCCGGCCCGCGCCGGCGTCAACCGGCGCATCCCGGAGTGGCTGACAATTAAATTGCCCAAGCGGCAGGGCATCGAGGAAGTCGAGGGGCTGATGCGCCGGTCGGGGCTGGTGACGGTCTGCGAGGAGGCCCGCTGCCCCAACCTCGGCGAGTGCTGGTCTAAAAAGACGGCGACGTTTATGATTTTGGGGGACACCTGCACCCGCGCCTGCCGCTTTTGCGCGGTCAAGACCGGCAAGGGCGGGGCGCTGGACGCCGACGAGCCGCGCCGCGTGGCCGAGAGCGCCGCGATCTTAGGTCTGAAACACACCGTCGTCACCAGCGTCAATCGCGACGAGCTGCCCGACGGCGGCTCCCGCCACTTCGCCGAGACGATCGGGTGGCTCCGAGCGCTCCTGCCCGAAACGATCATCGAGGTGCTGACGCCGGACTTCCTGGGGAACAAAGCCAACATCCAGACCGTCGTGGACGCGAAGCCGCACGTCTACAACCACAACATCGAGACCGTCCCGCGCCTGTACCGGCAGGTGCGCCCGCAGGCCCGCTACGCCCGCTCCCTCCAGCTCTTGCAGTACGTCAAGGCCGCCGACCCCGCCATCTACACTAAGAGCGGGCTGATGGTCGGCCTGGGCGAGACCAAAGACGAAGTGGTCGCGCTGCTGGAGGACCTGAAGGCGTATGACGTGGACGCCGTGACCATCGGCCAGTACCTGAAGCCGGGCAAGAACTACCTGGACGTAGTAGAGTACGTTCACCCGGATGTCTTCGCCGAGTACAAGGAGATCGGCGAGGCGATGGGCTTCCTGTTCGTCGCCTCCGGCCCCTTCATCCGGTCGTCGTACAACGCCAAGGAGTTCAGCGACAAGTTCCTGGCGATGAAGGCAGGTTAGCCGGGGCAGCCCCGTAACCGCATGAGTCAACCACGTCAACGACAGCCCAAAGAGCGGCAGCCCAGGGGCCGCCCCGGTCCCAAACTGCCCGCCGCCGCGCGGTGGACGCTGCGCGGGCTGGCGACGCTCCCCCTGGTCGGCTTGACCGTCTCCGCCGGCGTCTACTCCGCCTCCGTCTTTCACCTGCTGCGCGCCCACCTCGTCCCCATCGCCGAGGCCGAGCTGACCCGGCAGACGGGCCATGAGGTGCGGATCGGCGGGGCGGATTTCAGCCGGCGCGGTGCGCTCGTCCTTTCGGACATCGCCGTCGCCGACAAGGCGACCTTCGCCGCAGGGAACGGCGAGGCGACGCTGGCCGCCAAGAGGCTGACCGTTGACTACAACCTCCACTCCCTGATCTTCGACAGCGGCAACGCCGCCCACGCGCTGGGCGACATCACGCTGGATCAGCCCACGGTCCTCGTCGAGCGCCTTTCCTCGACCCGGTTCAACTTCAGCGACTTCCTCAAGCCCAAGACAAAGACGACTACCAAACCCTTCGTCGGGCGCATCCTCGTCCACGACGGGACATTGCGGTTTCGTGACTTCAACGCTCCTGATCGGGGCAAGCGGCCCGCCCTGAACACGCTGACGGCCGTGGAAGGCACGGCGGACTTTTTCTCCACCCGCAACGTCTACTTCGACGTGCGCGGGCGCGGGGCGCGGGCGGAAAACCGCTTCGACGCCTTGGCGGTGAGCGGGGACGTTTCGCGCCAGGTCGCGGGCCGGTATCGCGGTCACATCGTCGCGACGGACGCCGACGCCGCGTACTGGACGGACTACTTCAAAGCCTTCCCGCAGGCGCGCATCATCCGGGGCCGGGCCGACGCCGACGTCTCGCTGGCGAACGAGGGCGTTTCGCCCCCGCCGGGGCGGCTGCTGGACCTGTCCGGCAACGTCGCCGTGCGCCATGTCACGATCCTGGCGTCGGACAAAAAGATTCTGGCGCAGCCGCTGGAGGACCTGACCGGGACCACGGCCTTCACGGGCGCGGGCCTCTCCCTCGACGCCCGCGCCAGGGTGGCGGGGCAGCTCCTGGCGGTGGCCGGGACCGTCTTCGACTTCAAGCACCCGCAGATCGCGGCCACGGCCTCGTCGCCCCGGCTGGACCCGGTCCGGCTGGCCGCCGCCCTGCCGGTCCTCAAGCTCCCGCCGGGCTTCAAGGTCTCCCCCGGCCCGGTGCGGGCCTCCTTCACCGGGACGCCGGGCAACCCCACGATCACGGTCAACGCCGCCCTGCCCGCCGTCGTTTACGCGGGCAACCGGGCCACCAATCTCGTGGCGCAGGCGACCTACGCCAACCGTGTCCTTTCGATCCCGACGGCGACGTTCCGGCTGAACGGCACGGGCCAGGCCGCTCTGCGGGGAACCGTGGACACGGCGGGCGCGAAGCCGGTCCTCCTGCTGGCGGGGGTGGCGCGCGGCGTGGACCTCGCCCGCCTGCGGCTGCCGCCCGCCGCCCAGGCCAAGGGCCTGAACCTCGGCGGCCTGGCGGACGTGCAGTTCCTGGCGGACAACCTGAAGCGGCCGCTCTCGGTCGTCGCGAACGTGAGCGCCGCCAACCTGCACGTCCGGAGGACGACGCTGCGCTCCCTGGCGGGGCGCGTGGCCTGGACGCAGGGGGGGGCGATCACGCTCACCCGCCTGGTCGCGCGCGACCCGAGCGGCACGGCCTCAGTCAGCGGGACGGTCCCCGGCGGCGCGTCGGGGCGCTGGAACCTGAACGTGCGGACGGCCGGCCTGGACGTCGCCGGCCTGCTCCGCCCCTACGCGAAGGTCGCGCTCAGCGGCCGCGCGGCCTTCGACGGCAGGGTCGTCGGCGCGGCGAACGCGCCCCATTTCGTCGGCGCGGCCCGGCTGATCGAGCCGCGCTTCGGGCGCTACGCCGCCGACCTGGCGACGGGGAACCTGACGGCCGGGCTGGACGGCGTCCGACTCCGGGACGTGACGCTGAGGCGCTTCCCGACCGAAGCCCGGCTGGACGGCGCGGTGACGCAGTTGTCGGGGGCCGATCCCGTCCTGGCGTTGAGGGTGCATCTGTCCGAAGGGGACGTGGCGGACTTCCTGCACCTGGCGGAGTCGGCCTCGGCCCCTTCGCCGAAAACGGCGCGGACGCTGACGGCCAGCCTGCCGAACCTTTCCGGGACGGCGACCGGCGACTTCCACATCACGGGGCGGCTGAAATCGCCGGTCGTTTCCGGCCATGCGGGGGTGACGGACGCGACGGTCGGGGATTACCGGCTGGACCAGGTCGCGGCCGACCTCCGCTATGCGGACGGCGTCCTGAGCGTCCGAAACGGCTTCGCCCGGTCCGAGGCGGCGACGCTGAGGGCCAGCGGGGAGCGAACGGCGGGCGGCATCCTGCGCGCCCGCTTCGCGGCCTCGGGCCTAGACCTCGCCCGGTTCGACCCCCAGCTCAAGCCCTATGCCGATGTGGACGGCACCCTGGCCTTCGCGGGGCGGTTCGACGGCACGCCGCAGGCGCCGCATGTGGCGCTGACATCCGTGGCCGTGCCGGACCTCGTCGTGGACGGGCAGGCGTTCGCGCCTCTGTCCCTTGCCGGCCGCTACGACGACGGCGTCCTGACGCAGACGGGCCTCCCCTGGCGGTTCATCGTGTCGCCCCCGACCGACTACGTCGGCGAGGCCGGCGGGCCGGTGGAGTACGACGTCAACGCCCTCCGCCTGACACTGCCCAACCTCGGCCACCCGCGTCGGGGGGCGAACGTGTCCCTCTCGGCGGCGATTCCCCTCTCCGCCCCGGAGCGCCTGTCGCACGTCTTCGCAACGATCCGGGCCAGCCGGTTCGCGCAGACGCCCGCCGGGCGGGCGCTCCTGGCGCAGATCGCGAACCTGCCGCAGCCGATCTCCGGGACGCTCGCCCTGCCCCGCGTGACGGTGGACGGGCCGCCGGACGCGCTGACGGCGCGGGCCGAACTGAGCGCACAGACCCTGACCCTGGGCGAGACGAAGGTCGGCGGCCTGACGGCCAGCCTCGCGTACACGTCCGGCGCGCGGCCCTCGGGATCGCTCACGGCGAGCGCCACCAGCCTGCTGGCGGCGGGCGTTCCTATCGGGGCGGTCACGGCGGACGCAGACTACCGCGACCGGATTGTCACCCTCCATCGGCTCCGCGCCACGGGCGGACGCGCCTTTCTGAACGCTTCGGGGACGGCGAACCTGGACGGGAGCGTCGCCGCCTCGCTGGATGCGTCCAACATCCCCCTCGCGCCGCTGGGTCTGCTCCCCTACTTCAATCCGGCGGACGTCGCCCTCGCGCGCACGCGGCAGGCCACGCGGGATGCCCTACTGGGCGTGCTGCCGCGCGAGGTCACCGCCCTTTCGGTCAACGCTTCCGGCCCGACGCGCTCGCCCAACCTGGTCGGCTCGATCAGCCTGTCCAACCCCGAAGGCTCCGCCCCGACCGCAGCCCCTCCCAAAGTGGCCGCCGGCAAAAAAGCGTCCGGCAAAGGGGCAGCGGTCAACGCGGCGGACGCGGCGGGGGCGCCCGCCTATGCCCTGGACAGCATCCGCAGTGGGGCCATCACGCTGGCCTCGACCGCGCCGGATGCGCCCAAAGTCCTGACCGTGAGCGACCTGTCCGCGTTCAAGGGGGGCCGACTGGTGGCGACGCTCTCGGGCAGCCTGCCGCTGATCTCTGCCGCCGGCCTGGGGGCCGCCGCCCGGCTGCCGGATCAGGACCTGCACGCCGTCCTGAACGTGCAGGACCTGGCCGCGCTGGCCGGCTTCGCCCCCGGCGCGCTCGACCCCAAGAAGACGGGGGGCCGGTTGTCCGTCACCGCCAACTTCGGCGGCGGCGGGCTGACCGGCCTGGCGACGATCACCGATGCCTCCGTCGGTCTGGCCGGCTTCGACACGTCCGTGAACAAAATCAACGGGATCGTTGTTCTGGCGGATAACAAGGCGAAGGTTCAGTCGTTCACGGGCCGCTCCAGCAAGGGCGGCGGGTTTTCGCTGGCGGGCGATGCCGCGCTTTCCGGGAGCCAGAGCCTCAATCTGCATCTGACGGCCAAAGACCTGGGCGTGGACGAGAACAGCAAGCAGAACGTGCTGGCGAAGAGCTTCGGGAGCGCCCTAAAGGCGACCATCAACGGCGCCCTGACGGTCGCGGGTCCGTTCCTGACGCCCGCCGTGACGACCCCATCGAACGCGCCGATTGTCGTCAGCGACGCGACCGGCACACTGCCGACGCCCACCGGCGGCGCCGAGGAAGCGAAGGAGCCGTCCAAGTTCAACCCGTCGTTCGACGTGAGCTTGCAGCTCGGGGGGGGACGCAGCAAGACCGTCCGCGTCCAGGGCGGGCTTTTACAAGCGGAGGCCGCCGGGCGGCTCAGGCTCCAGGGGAGCTTGGCGTCACCGCAGTTTCGCGGCACCCTGCGGGTTGATCGCGGCCAGTTCGTCCTGCCGCCCTCGACGCTGCTGAAGATCGTCAAGCCGCGCGACACCGAGGCGATCAGCATGGGCGGGAACGCCAACAACTACGTCTCCGTGGAATATCCCCGCCTGGATGAGAACGGCGTTCCGGGCCTCCAGACCAACGTGAACGTCTGGGCGCAGGCGACCGTCTCGCCGACGCAGGCGTCGCTGGCGCAGTACCGGTCCGTGGCGGGGAACGAGGTCGGCGAGGCGGCCCCACAGGGAAACGCGGCGTTCGGTGGCAGCAGCCCGCTGGGCGGCGGGCGGCAGCGGTACACCATCACCGTACACGTCTACGGGCTGCTCGGCTCGACCGACCCGGCGAAGCTGCACGACGACTTCTTTTCGTCGCCCGGCGGGCTGACGAAGGCGCAGATGGTGGCCGCCCTCGTCCCCGCCAGCGCGCTGGTGGCGGCGGCGGGCGGCGGGGCGGGCGGCCAGAACGTCCTGGAAGACCAGTTCAAGACGGCCCTCGCCAACGTCGCCATCCCGACGCTGCTGACGCCGATCACCGAGTCGGTGGCGAGCGCGCTGGGGCTGGAGGACGTGAACGTCACCTACGACCCGAACCAGCCCGTGTTTGTGACGGTGACCAAGCAGATCGGCCCCAAGCTGGAAGTCATCTTCTCGCGCTCCTTCGGGTCGCGCGGCGTGACCGACCAGACGCTGCTGCCGCCGCAGTACACTCTGAAGCTGGGCTACGACATCACCAACCGCTACCGGCTGGGCGTCTCGACGGACGACCAGAAGAACAAGACCGTGACCCTGGAAGGCGTGCTCCGGTTTTAGCCCGTCCCGTCCGCTTCTTCGGCCCGCAAGAAAAAAGTGAAACCTTTCGTCTTCAACTTTGTCCAAAGGAATGACGCAATGGCCCTGGCGCCGCGCGCTCGGAATGAACCGAATAACGGACGGGATTCCGGCGAGTCGCGTGACCTGCCGGCGGCGCGTCCGCCGGCGGACGGCAGCGGGCGCTTGCGGGACGACCTCGCGCTGGTCCACGATTTCAACGCCCTGTACGCGCGCTACGGCGAAAAGATCTTCAACTCCATCTACCAGCGGGTCGGGAACCGCGAGGAGGCGGAGGATCTGACGCAGGAGACGTTCCTCTCGGCGCACCGGGCGCGGGAGCAGTTCCGGGGCGACGCCAAGGTCACGACCTGGCTGTTCCGCATCGCGGAGAACCACTGCAAGAACCGCTTCAAGCAGCGGGACCGGCAGCGCGAGATGGAGGGGCCGTCGCTGGACGCCGGGCCGGCCGGCGACGCGGCCGGCTTCGACGAGCCGGCCCAGACCCGCGAGATCGCGGACTGGAGCGGGTCCCCCGCGCCGCTGCTGGAACAGAAGGAATTGCAGGCCCAGATCAACCGGGCCGTGGACAGCCTCCAGCCCGCCTACAAGAGCGTCCTCGTGCTTCGGGACGTGGACGGGCTTTCCTACAACGAGATCGCCGAAGTCACCGGCCTGACACTGGAAGCGGTCAAGACCCGCCTGAACCGGGCGCGAACCATGGTGCGGCAGAAAGTCGAGCCGTACCTCAAAACCTGAAGCCTTCGGCGGCGCAGCGAATTCACAAGGGAGCGAATGTTTGGTACTCTGGGATAAAAATCGGGCGCAAGTTAAACGGAAAGCTTGCGCCCTTGTCGTGTCTGCCTCCCTTGCCCTGATCAGCCTGACCCCGCCCGCCCCGGCGCAGGACGCGGGGACGACCACGCCCGGCGGCGCGGTGAAGGGCGCCCCCGGCGGGGCGGTCGGCCCGCCCCCCGGCGGCGCGGGCGCCCCCTCGCCGACC
>CAXTWM010000041.1:0-18369 GCA_964247915.1 uncultured Armatimonadales bacterium
CTTTCAGCCGGAGTATTACTACCCCTCGTTCATTCTCGCCAGCGTCCTGTTCGGCATCGCCGTCATCGCCGCCCTGAGCGTGCGCGGCAAGGTGCGTCGGCAGGTGGAGGGGGAGGATGGGCAGGCCGGCCACGCCCACGACGAGACGATGACCTGGGAGGGGTTCGTCGGCGCGCTCAAAACCGTGCCGCAGTTCCTGGGTCTGGCGTTCGTGACGTTTCTCGGCATCGGCTGCATCTCACTCCTGGTCAAGAAGTTCGCGCTGGACGAGTACCATCTGTCGGAGACCGCCTTTGGCGCGCTCGTCCTGGGGCCGGCTCTAGTCATCGCCCTCGTCGCCGTCCCCGCCGGGTATCTGGCGGACAAGTGGGGCAAGACGCGCTGCGTCCGGCTGGGCTTCCTGCTCTGCGCCGTGGGTCTGTGGGGGATACCGGTTTTGCACCACCTGCACGCGGGCATGACCGGCTTCATGGTCTCATCCGGGGTGCTGGGCGTGGGCTTCGTGCTGGCCTTCCCGGCCTGGCTGGCCCTGCTGACCGAGCTGGGCGGCGAGCGCCAGCGCGGCACGGTTTTCGCCGCCGTCAGCACGGCACAGGGCGTGGGCGCTTTGGGAGGCGCGGTGATCGGCACAAAACTCTACGAGGCCGCCGGCCACATCGCGCCGTTCGTCGCCGCCTCCGTTTTAGTATCCCTGGGCACCCTGCTGGCGCTGATCTTCGTCCGCGAAAGCGCGCTGAACCGGCAGACTGCGGGGTAAGCCGGACGTGAATGCCGCCGCGATTTGCGGCGGCTGATGCGGCACGCGGGCCAATTTTAAGGCTTTTGAGTTATTCATAAAGAATCGTATTGCCAAAAATCCGCCGGTGTGTTATAATCAAATCGGTTCGGCGCGTTCCGAGCCGGATCACACCTGAGCGACGGGCGAATTCGACCCGCTGCCGTTTCATCCCCACCATGCCGTCTCGTGACACTTCCGTGGCACATTTCTCGAACTAACGTCCGACAACGCTTTCATGACACCTGTCGTTTGATAAGGTCCCGGCCCGAGGCTTTCTCCCGAAACGCCCGACGCCCGGCCCGCGCGCAACCAGGGAGGTTGTACCCTTTGAACGCTTTACGCACCGTTTCGAACGCTTCACGCGCCATCCGTTTCGCCCTGTTCGTGTGCCTCCTGGCCCTGCTGGCCGCCCTGACGCCGCTCGCGGCGTCGGCGGCGCCCCGCACGGGGCAGGGCGGCTTGGGACAGGCGCTCGCCCTGATGGCGTCCCTCCATGCCTCCCAGGTCCGCGCCGCCGCGCCCGGCACCGCCCCCGCCAGCGACGGCTTCCAGCGGACGCCGAATGGCCGCGTCCTGCTCCCGCGGGGCATGATGCGCCCCGGCGCGCTGCGCGGGAACGCCGCCAGCGGCAGCAGCACCACGCCCATCCCCGGCGCGGTGCAGACGTTCGACGTCAACAACCCCTCGCCCGCCTTCCAGCCGCTGATCGGCTTCCAGAATTCGGACGGCTCGCTGGGCAACAACGCGGCGAACGCGCCCGTGTTCCAGCCCAACAACACCCTGGCACCGACCAACCTGACGCCGGTCTGGTCCGGGGACGAGAAGTTCCTGATCTTCTCCTCCAACCGCACCTTGCGGGGCGACGTGAACACCGAGGGCGTCAACGGCGGGTCGCGGTTCCACCTGTGGGCGATCTCCGTCAACGGCGGCGAGGCCTTCCAGATCACCACCAGCAGCGCCATCATGGGCGAGGACCCGACGGTCCCGCATGGCGAGTTCTTCCCGACGCTGACGCCCGACGACGGCAGCCTGGCCTTCACCTCCGATGCCCAGTCGAGCGGGACGCAGAACCTGTTCGTCGTCGGCTTCTCCTTCAGCGCCCTGCTGGCGCTCAACAACACCGCGCCGTTCGTCAACGTCTCCAACACCGACACCCGCAGCGGCGGCATCCAGTCCGTGACCCTGCGCGCGCCCGCCGGCCAGACGACCTTCCCCACCGAAGCGCAGAGCGCCGCCCTGACCGGGTTCGATCAGGTCCAGCGGCCCACGTTCCTGGGCACGTCCGCCGGTGAGCTTGTGTTCTCCGCCCGCAGCGTCGCCGGCGCCAATGCGGGCCGAAACCACCTGTACTTCCTGTTCACCAACTCGGGCGGCTCCGACCCGAGCCAGATTTCTTTCCCCGGCCAGCTCACGGACGGCCCCGCCGACGACACCGACCCGGCCAGCACCAAGGACGGCCAGTTCGTCGCGTTCGCTTCCACGGCCACGACGGTCAACACGAACCGCAACGCCACCCCGACGTCCCAGACCAGCGGCGGCACGGTCGGCGGCAACCGCTCCATCTTCCTGCTCGGCGGCGGCGGCACTTCGGGCAACGGCCTGGGCGTCGTGCCCACGTCTTTACAGGCGACCGGCGGGCGCCTCACGGCGTCAGGGACGGATAACTTCGGGCCGGCCTGGAGCTTCAACGTCGCGAACCAGTTCACCAACCCCTCGCCCGGCTTCGAGTACCTGGCCTTCGCGCGCGGCGCCAGCCAGACGTCGCCGCACGACATTTTCTACATGCAGACGCTGCGCTTCGTCAACGCGGGCGGCGAAAGCGCGCGGTCCATCGAGGCCGCGACCACGCCTCAGACGTTCAACGCCCCGGTTTACCAGATCAACGCGGGCGATTTGAACCCTAATGATGTGGGCACCAACGCCGGCATCAATTTCGGCAACTACCGCCCCGACACGGACCAACTGTTCAACAACGGCTTCGGCTTCTTCACCGGCGGCACGGCAGAGACGATTAACCCTGCCCCCCTTGTCAACACGACCAATGATCCGGGAACGCCTGCGGGAATCTTCCTGACCGACCGGCATGGCACGTTCAGCTACACGCTGCCGAACCTGACCCCCGACGCGTTCTACACGGTGCGCCTGCACCTCTCGGACCCGAACAACAGCATGGCGGGTCAGCGCCTGTTTAACGTTACCGCCAACGGGGCGCCCGTCCTGACCAATTTCGACATCGTGCAGCAGGCCGGCGGCCAGAACACGGCCATAGCCGTTTCCTTCCCGGTGTCCACCGCTCAGGTGCAGAACCCCATTACCGGGCAGGTGACCTTCCCGCGCGGGCAGATCACGCTGAACTTCACGCCCACCAACCCCGCCAAGGGGGACCCCATCGTCGAAGGCATCGAGGTCCTGGCGGGCGCAACGGTCCGCGGCAACCGGACGCCCAGCAGCGGCTTCGGTGCCTTCACCGCCGCCGTTGATCCTTCCGCGCCGCAGAACCTGCTCGCTATCGGCGGCTCCTCACCCGTCGGGAGCAGCAACGTCACGCTCACCTTTAACCTGCCCGGCGGCGTCGGGGGCAGCCTGGGTACGCCCACCGGCTTCAACATCTTCCGCAGCCCCGGCTCGGGGACGAGCGTGAACCAGCCCGGCACCGGCGCGGGCCAGGAGGGCGCCTTCGCCCTGTTCCTGAATGTCAACCCCACCCAGAACCCGAACACCGGACTTCTGACGTTCGTGGACACGACCACGGCGATCGGCACCGAGTACTACTATCAGGTGGACGCCAACTTCCAGGAGGTGATCGTGCCGGAAGGGACGGTCCCGCTCGGCGCGACCGCCCCGAACGCCGTGATCAAGCTGAACACGGACGACAACGCGGGCGAGATCATCGCCCGTGGTACGCAGGCGGGGATGCGGGAAGCGCCGCAGGCCGGCAACAGCTTCGACGACGTGTATCCCGCCTGGGCGCCCGGCATTTCCACCTTCAGCATCACCTACGCTTCCAACCGTACCGTCACTTACAACGACCCGACGACGAGTTTCCCGAGTGAAACCGCCATCTCCGTGGCGGAAGGCGGCCTCGTCAACACGTCGGACCCGAACCAGGCGACCTACACCGTCGGCACGGCCTACAGCGGCATCTTCGAGTCCCAGGTGCTGAACCTGGACCCGCCGACGCTGCTGCGCTTTAACCCGAACGAGATCATCCACGTCCAGTCGGGCAACATCGCCAACCCCATCGGGGGCGTGTCGCAGAAGGTGGGCATCGCCCCCGGCCAGAAGGTGACGTTCACCGTCCGCCTGACCGACCGCGAGGCGGGCATTGACAACACCGGCGCCTTCACGGGCGGGCCGGCCGGCGCGCAGGTCTTCCTCCAGATCAAGAACCCGAACAGCAAGTACCAGGACGCACAGAACCTGGAGCACAAGGTCTTCGCCAAGGACTCGGCTTACAACGGCCAGACCAACCAGGCGTCCCGCAACGACACGGACGGCGGCACGGCGAACACCCAGCTCGGGCTTGGCTTCAACGGGTTCTCGGGGATATTCAACAACGACGGCTCCATCAATCAGCCGTTCAACAAGTACCTGTACCCGCCTTATGGGACGCCCGACCAGCTCTCTCCGGTGAACAACAATCTGGTGTTCCCGCGCGGCGCGCACGGCGGGCAGTGGACGTTCCCGGACCCAAACAACCCGGACGACACCTACATCTTCATCGGCAAGGCCGGCGGCGGCAACAATCCGGGCGGGGAGGCCGGCGGCGACCCCGCTCTGTTCATCCCGAGGGGGCCGGAGTACGAGTGCCAGCTCGTCAACCCGCAGTTCCTCCTCAGCGGCAACCCGAACGCCAGCGGCGGCGACACGTCGCCCGCCGACTTCCGCAACCCCTACTACCTGGCCGGCGTGGACGACCAGCAGGCCTTCAGCGGGCGGGGCAAGACGCGGCCCGTCGCCAACACCACGAACGGGGGCGCCAATGTCCCGGCTGAATGGCTCCAGATGACGCCGGTTCCCGCCGGCCAGCAGGACCACCGGGGCGGCGTGCTTTACACCGTCACCTGGACCACGCCGGTCTCGGCCAGCGACTTCTTCCTGGACGTCATCGCCTATGACCAGGCCGTCTTCCCGAACATCCCGGCGGGCACGTCCAACTACACCGGCGGACAGGTCAACTGGCGCATCTACGACAACGTCGGCGGCTTCAGCACCGTCCAGACGCTGAGCAGCGGCAACAACATCCTGGTCGTCAGCGACTACGCTCTGGGCCAAAAGTTCGCCGCCACGACGTTCGCTGGTCGGAACTCCAACCTGAACCTGGTGCCCAAGTTGTTCGGCACCGAGTCGTACCTCACGGACGTGGACGTCAACATCCTGCCGGATGTGGTCTATGCCGGCACCACCGTTGGGACCCCCTCGACCAACGGGCCGGTCCCGCCGTACTTCTATGACCCGACGCTGTTCACGCTCGGCTACCCGTTCTTCCAGCCCCCCACCGTCGTCTTCGGCACGACGCTCACGACGCAGAACGGGCTGGGGGTCGGGTCCTACTACGACCAGATCATTGACGACGGCGAGCGGCGGGACGGGGCGCCCAATCTGCCCTCCCAGCGGTACACCATCTGGCGCACCCTGGCGCGCGGCCCGGTGACGGACGCCGTGCTGGCCGGCTATCTGCCTTCGGCGGAACTCCAGCCGGCCATCAACGACCCGCAGGACACCGCCTTCAGCAACATCCCGGCGGCGAGGGTTCTGAACGCCCCCCGGTGCGTCGTCTGGCTTTCGCCCTACGCCGGCGACCTGCTGACCGACCCCGGCTCGCTGAACGACCCCGGCACGCCCGCATCGGGCAGCTCGACGGGCCGCCCCAGCACGCAGAGCGTCCTCCGCAACTTCGTCCTGGGCGATGGGACGGCGGCTCACCCCGGCGGCGGTCGCCTGTTCATTACGGGTCAGGACGTCGCCTCGACGCTGACCATCGGCGGCACGGTCGGCAACGCTGCGGGCGGCTTCCTGCCGGACGTCCTGAACGCCAGAGAGGTCGCTGTCGGCGGCGGCTCCAACGTGCTGGCGGCGACGGCCAACCGGATCACCGGCAGCCCCTTCTACGACAACACGCGGGCAGGGCGCTACCTCACCATCACCGGGAACTGGACCGATGGCTTTTTCATCTTCAACCTGTTGAACTACCCCTACCAGGACAACCTGATCCTGGGGAACGCCGACCGGGATGATGCCGCACTGAGTCAGGTCCCTGCCGTCGGTCTTTCGACCGGCGCCAGCATCCAGGGCCGGATTGACACCATCGCGCCCGCCAACGGCGCGACGGTCGCCGCCACCTATGGCGCGGGCGGCCCGGCTGCCCTGGTCTTCCACAACGACCCGTTCATAGACCCGAACGCGCCCGGCTCCACGGCCCAGCCGGGGATGCCGAACGGCGGCACCGGCAGCCGGACCGTGTTCGCGGCCTTTGGCATGGAGGCCATGAGCAGCGACTACTACGCCTCGATCTCGCCCGCGCCGCCGAGCACGACGATCCCGCCGATTCCGCCGCCGGTCATTGCGCGCAACCCGCGCCAGGCGATCATCCACAACATCGTCTGCTACCTCCGCTCGGCCACCGTCACCGGCGTCATCAACCAGACGGCCGGGGCAGGGGTGGCGGCGGGCACGCCCGTGACGGGCGCCACCGTCTACCTCCGCCCGACGGGCGGCGCCCCGCCGACCCGCGCGGCCTTCAGCGCGACGACGGGCAGCGACGGCCGGTACACCATCAACGGCATCGAGCCGGGGACCTACACGCTGGTCGCCTACAAGCCCGGCTTCGCCCGGACCGTGGGCAACAACGGCACCGCCTTCACGTTCGAAGGGGGCACGACCACCAACAACGGGACCCTGACGATCCAGCCGCTCAACCCCGGCAGCATCGCCGGCAACGTCAAGGACACGTCCGGCAACGCCGTTGTCGGCGCCACGATCACCTTCACCTCGACCGACAAGACGACGGTCGTGAGCGCCACCAGCCGCACGGGCCTCCAGGCCGGTCAGCCGGCGGGCAGCTACTTCGTAGACAACGTCCCGGTGGCGACCTACACCGCCGTCGCCGACGGCCCGCTCAACGCCCAGGGCACGCCCGAGTATAAGGAAGCGACGGCCCCGGATGCGCCGTTCACCGGGGGGGTCAGCGTGGTGTCCAACACCACGACTCAGCCGGTCAACTTCACGCTGACGCCGATCCTGGCGACGGTCTCGGGCCGCGTCTTCGACACCGTGACGGGCGGCCCCAGCGCAGGCGGCGCGACGGTGAACCTGGTGGACGGCACCGGCAAGACGGTCCTCACGACCACGGCGGCCGCCGACGGCACTTATGCGTTCACGACGAACGTGCCGCCGGGGACCTACACGGTCACGGTCACTAAGGCCGGCTTCGGCCAGGCCACGCCCCTGCCGACCGTGACGGTCACGCTGGGCGAGACCTTCCCGAACACGAACATCGGGATCACGCCGCTGGCCTCAATCTCAGGCCAGATCTTCGATACCTCGGTGGGTGACCCCGCCGCCGGGGCGCCTGCCGCCGGCGGCACGAACGTGGCGGGCGCGACGGTGACTCTGACGAGCACCGGCGCGGGCACGCCCACGGTCCTCACGACCTCGGCGTCCGCCACCGGCGCCTACACGTTCGCGAACGTGGCGCCGGGGACATACAAGATCACGGCCGCCAAGGTCGGGTTCACCATGAACGGCCAGCCCGTCACCGTGACGGTCACGCTGGGCAGCGTGATCACCAGCCCCGCGACCGACATCGGGCTGACGCCCATCCCGCCCGGCTCGCTCAAGGGCACGGTCCGGGACGCGAACGGGAACGGAGTCGCCAATGCTGTGGTCACCTTCGTGTCCGCGGACGGGACCGTCACGCTGAACACGACGGCGGACGCGAACGGCGCGTACACCTTCGGCACCGTGTTCCCAGGGTCCTACTTCCCCACGGCGACCGGCCCGATCAACCCGAACGGGCGCCCGACCACCACGGCGGGGCACCCGACCGACGCCGACGCGGCGAACAGCAAGACGACGCAGATCACGTCCGGCCAGCAGACGACGCAGGACTTCAGTGTCACCACGATCCCGCCGAGTCTGTCCGGCACGATCACGAGCAAGGCCACCGGCAAGGGCCTGGCGAGCGCCCTGGTGACGATCACGGACACCACCACGGGTGCGGTCATCACGACGGTCAAGACGGATGCGAACGGCAAGTACTCGACCGGGCCGCTGCCCGCGAGCGGAAAGCTCACGCCCGGCTATGTGCAATCCATCAGCCAGTACACCGTGACGATCACGGCCTCGCTGGTCGGCTTCGCCAGCCAGGCGCTGCCGTCGCAGAACATCTACGACGGTGACGCACTCACCGACACGGTGACTGCCGAGGCCCCGCTCGTGGACATCGCGCTCGTGACCGCCGGGCCTGGCACCATCAGCGGCCAGGTGACGGACCTCACCACCGGGGCGGGCGTGTCCGGCGCGAAGGTGACCTTCGTGTCCACGGACGGCACGACCACCCTGGGGCCGGCGACCACGGACGCGAACGGCAACTACGTCATCCCGACGTCCGGCAAGGCCCCCTCGGGGAACTACGTCGGCACCGTCACCAGCCCGCTGAACGCCAACGGCAAGCCGGAGTTCACGACGCCGCCGAGCCAGACCGTCACCATCCCGCCGAACGGGACGCAGACGGTCAACTTCGTGCTGACCGAGATCCTCGCTTCCCTGTCGGGCACGGTCCTGGACAACCAGACCGGCAAGCCGATCCCCGGCGCGACGGTGACGCTCACGGACAGCACGGGCAAGACCATCGGCACGCCGATCACGACGGGCGCGGACGGGAGCTACTCCTTCACCTCCATCCCGGCGGGTCAGGCAGCGGCCGCTTTCAACGTGTCCGCCACCGTACCCGCCGGGTACTTCCCCGGCAACCTGGCGCCCGTTCCCACCCTCAGCCTGGGCGACAGTCTGACGGGGCAGAACATCCGGCTGGATGAGCAGGGGACCATCACCGGCCTGGTGACGGACGCCTCGACCGGGCAGCCGCTGCCGAACGTGGCCCTCACGGTCACGAACACGACCACCGGCGCGACGGTGACGACCACGACCTCGCCGCTCGTCACGACGCCGGGCACGACCATCGGGCCGGACGGCAAGACGTCGAACTACATCGCGACGTTCGTCCTCACGCCCGGCGACACCTACGCGGTCTCGGCGTCCAAGTCGAACTTCAACCCGTCGGCAGCCGTCACCGTGTCGCCCGCGCCGCTGTCCAACACCCAGGTGGGGAGGGCCGACATCAAGCTCACCAGCGGCATCGGGACGCTGGGCGGCCTGGTCAGCGACGCGACCACGAATGCGCCCGTCGGCGGCGCGACCGTCACGGTCACGAGCACGGTCGCTGGCGTCACCACGACCGTGGCGACGTTCACCACCAACGGCTCCATCTCGCCCGCGCCGGACGGCAAGACGCAGGGGCTGAACTACTCGGGGCAGGTGGCGCAGGGCACCTACAAGGTCACGCTGACCTTCGGCAGCCGGGCGCCGGTCGTGCAGACGGTGACGGTGGTGGGCGGCCAGTTCAACCGGCTGGACTTCACCGGGGCCAATGGCACGCCGCCGCTGTACACGTTCCCGGCGGGCTTGCAGTTCCTGTCCACGCCCTACGACTACAGCTCGCTGGGCTTCGACGCCCTGTTCGGCATCCTGAACACCGCCCCGGCGGGGACGACGCCGAACGGCAACCGCACACACGTCGCGGTCTGGAACCCGCTGGCGGGCCAGTACGCCCTCGACCCGAACCCGCCCGCCGACTCGCTGCGGCTGGGGGTCGGCTACTGGGTCTTCCTCAAGAACCCGGTGCCGGTGACCGTCCAGGGGGCCACCCCCTCGTCGGCCTTCGTGCCGGTCGTCCTGCACCCGGACTGGAACCAGATCGGCGTCCCGAACATCAAGGGCATCCCGGTCTCCAGCCTGATGTTCGACAACGGCGCGGGCGGCATGATCAGCTTCGCGACGGCCGCCAGCACCCAGTACCACGTCGTCTCGCCGACGCTCTACAGCTACGACGGGAATGCGTATCAGCCGGTCACTCAGAGCGGCGTCCTCCAGCCCTGGAAGGCGTACTGGATCAAGGTGTTCGCGAACGCCACGGTCGAGATGCCGACCAAGTAGGCCGGACGCCCGGTGATCGGAGCCGACTCAAACGGCGGAGGCGAGGAAATCGTCTCCGCCGTTTCTTTTCCGAGAAATAAATACGAAAACGTACTCCTGGCCGAAAAAATCGCTTGCGTAAAAGTCGCCTCTATGATATAATCGTTTCACCTGCCCTGTGTGTCCGCCGGGGGCGACCCCGAGGACGATCACACTTAAAGAAAATCACGCCTGATGATCACACCGGAGCTGGTGGCGGACCTGGACTGATGCCGGGCCGAGCTGCCGCCCGAGAGCGAACCCTAAATCATCCCCAGAGACTCGCCCGCACTTTCGCTCCTGCATCCGCCGCGCTCAAGTCGCGGAGGCGCGGCAGCCTCCGAATGCGTCTCTGTCAGTTTCTGTCTTGTCCGTCTTTACCTGGTCATTGGACTGCTGCCCCGGACCGCTGTTTTTCTGGAAACGAATGCCCACCGAGATGCGCCTGACGGCGCCCCGCCCTGATGCTGACCGCCCAAGCATCCTTCGCCCCGGAAAAGTTCGCCTCGGCCGTGTGCCTGCAACCAAGGAGGTTGTACTCGCTTGAAAGCTATACGTTCCGTTCGCACCATCACCCTGCTGTCTTTCCTGACGGCCCTGTTCTTCGCCGCCTTCCAGGCCGGCCTGCCCGCCAGTGCGGCCCCCGTGCGCGGGCACGGCGGCACCGGCCAGGCCCTAGCCCTGAGCGCGTCCCTGCGCGCCCTCGTGCCGCTGGCGGGGCACGCCAAATCGTTCAAAGACATCGTTGGCCTCGGCCCGCAGGACCTGCACCGCGCCTCCGACGGCCGCTTCATCTACGACCGGAACGCCCTGCGCCCCGGCGCCCTGCGAAAGCCCAGCGCCGCAGGCAGCGCCGCGCCCCAGGTGAACGAGGCGGTGCAGACTTATGATGTTTTCAGCCCGCCCCCCGGCTTCACGCCCACCCAGGGGCCGAGCCTGACCCCCACCAACCTGACGCCGGTGTGGACGGCGGACGAGACCATGCTGGTCTTCTCCTCGAACCGGACCGCTGCGGGCACGGTCGGGTCGCGCTTCCACATCTGGGCGATCCCCGTCAACGGCGGCGCGGCCATCCAGCTCACCAGCAGCAACGGCGCCACCGGCGGCGGCGAGTTCTTCCCCGCCCTGAGCGCGGACAACAACCGCCAGCTCGCCTTCACGTCCGACGCCAACTCGGCCGGCGTCCAGAACCTGTACAGCATCCCGGTCCCGACCTCGACCGTCAACGTCGGCACGCTGGCCTCGCCGACGATCCGCACCACCGACCCGGTGGCGATCTCCGCCGGCGGGCTGGACTTTTCCGGCGTCCAGCGCCCTACCTTTGTGCCCGGCAACTCCGACGAGATCATCTTCTCGGCGTTCAGCACGAAGGGCACCTACACGGGCCACAACCACCTTTACTTCCTTTATGTCAGCACCGGCGGCTCCGACCCGACGAACGTCTCCCTGCCCGCCAAACTGACCGACGGCCCGGCGGACGACACCGACCCGTCCTTCTCACAGGACGGCCAGCTCATCGCCTTCGCCTCCAACGCTGCCGGCATCACGGCAACCGGTAACGCGGCTGGCCCCGACCCGAACACGTCGGTCCTGCTCACCGCGACGCCGACGAGCGCCAACCGCGCCATTTTCCTGATCGGCGGCGGCGGGCGCTTCGGCTTCGGCACGGTCACCAACAGTGGTGCGCCTGTTACCCTGCCCGGCACGGACAATTTCGGCCCGGCCTGGTCTTCCCTGCGCCGGAACCCGTATACCGATCCCGCGCCCGGCTTTGAATACATCGCCTTCTCGCGCGGGGCAAGCCCGACTTCGCCCCACGACATCTACTACCTCCAGGTGCTCCAGAACACGGACGCGGGCGGCGAGACCACCCGCTCCAATGAGGCGGCCACCACGCCCGAGCCTGCCGCCACCCCGATCTACCAGGTCAACGCGGGCGATGTCAGCTTGACCGACGTCGCCGGGGCTTTCGGGGGCTACGTCCCGGACACGTTCATCAACCGAAGCGGGCCGCAGGGCTTCACCGTGACCGGCGGGACGGCGGCGACGATTACCCCGGCACCCGTCGTCAACACGGCCAACGATCCGGGGACCCCGCCGGCGATCTTCAACACCGATCGGAACGGGACTTTCACCTATACGTTCGGCAACCTGACGCCGAGCGCCAACTACCGGGTGCGCCTGCACCTGTCCGACCCGACCGACACCGCCCCCGGCAAGCGCGTCTTCAATGTGACCGTCAACGGGACTGCCGAGTCCAACATTGACATCGTGGGCCGGGCGCAGTCCTCCCCCGGACGGATTGACGGCCTGGTCTCCGATCCGACGGGCGCCACGCCCATCGCCGCGACCATCACCGTCACGGACACAAGCGGCAACCCGGTGACCACAAATCCCTCGCCGCTGACCTCGTCCACGACGACGACGGGCGATCCCAACGGCGGCGGCTCGATCAACTACAGCGGCGCGCTGGCGCAGGGCACCTACACCGTCACGGCCACGCCCGACCCGGCCACCGGTTTCGCGCCCGCTTCGCAGACCGTCACCGTCAGCAGCGGCGCCATCACCCGCGTGGACTTCCCGCTCGCGCAGGGTTCCGCGACGATCAACGGCACCGTCAAGGACAGCAACGGGACCGGCGTCGGCGGCGTGCCCGTCAGCGTCATTGACGACAACTCGGGACAGACGCTGGCGACCGGGACGACCAACAACGGCGCGACCCCTGGAACGTTCTCCCTCAAGGTGCCGCCGACGCCCACGGGCGACAAGTACGACGTCACGGTCTCGCCGCCCCTCAGCGCCAAGCTGACGACCCAGACGCAGCAGACGACCGTCACCTCGGGCACCCCCGCCGTCGTGAACTTCACCCTCGCCAGCGGCGCGATCACCAATGCAGGGGTCGGGACGCTGGGCGGCCTGATCACCAACGCCTCCACATCCGCCGCCGTGGCGGGCGCGATGATCCGCGTCATCGGCGCTAACAATACGCTGGTCGCCATCCTGACGACGGGGGCCACGGTCAACTCGCCCGCCGCGCCCAACGGGGACGGCAAGCCGGTCAACTACATCGCCTTCCTGCCGGTCACGGCGGCCAACGCCACCTATTCCCTCGTCATCACGGAGGCGGGCTTCGCCCGGCAGACGATCTCGTCGCCCGTCGTCAACACGCCCGCCGGCACCAACACGCCGGCCAACGCTTTCACGCGCGCCGACGCCGCCCTGACCACCACCGCGCCTCCGGTGGGCCAGAACACCGCCATCGTGGTCGAGTACGACACGACGGTCTTCAACCAGGACCTGTTCTTCGGCGCTGGCAGTTTTATCCCGCGCAACTCGATCGTCGTCGCCTTCAACCCTGTGTCCGGCGACCCCCCCATCGTCGAGGGGATTGAGGTCGTTTCCGACCCCAACACCCTTCAGGACAAGTCCGCCCCGGCCAGCAGCGGCTTCGGCGACTTCACCCAGCCGAACTTCAACCAGGCCATCACCGCCTCTTCGCCGCCGCAGATCGACAGCGCGCTGGGTGGCGTTGACGCCAGCGGCAAGCCCGAGGTGACGATCCAGTTCCGCAACGGCGGCACCAGCCCGCCGACTTCCTTTAACTTGTTCCGCTCGCCGGCTGCGGGGACCTCGACGAACAGGCCGCCGCCCAGCAACATCGGCACGGAAACTCCTTACATCACGAACGTGCCCGTTACCACCCTGCCGAACGGGGAGCTTCAGGTCGTGGACACCAACGTCACGCTGGGGGCCGAGTACTACTACCAGCTCACCGCCGTGTTCACGCAGACGCTGACGCCGGAAACGAAGACCAGCTCCGGCTCCTCGGTGATCAACTCCGCCGTCAAGCTCAACACGGACGATAATGCCGGCGAGACAAGCACGGCCGGGAACGTCTACGACGATGTCTACCCGACGTGGTCGCCGTTCCTAAGCGTCTTCAGCATCGCCTATTCGTCCAACCGTACCGTTACCTACAACGACCCCACGACGGGGGCGACCTCGGAGACGGCCATCTCGGTGGCGCAGGGCGGCAAGCTGACCGGGACCGGCACGGTCGGGGCTGGCTACGCCGGCATCCTGGTCTCCCAGGTCGTCAACCTGGACCCGCCGACGCTGCTTCCTTATAGCGGCAACGAGATCGTCCACGTCGCCGACTCGGCGGGCAACGCGACCCGCTACGGCATCGCGCCTGGTCAAAAAGTGACGTTCACGGCCCGCCTGAGCAACCGTGAGGCGGGCATTGACAACACGGGCGCTGTGACCGGCGGCCCCACTGGGGCGCAGGTCTACCTCCAAATCAAGAACCCGAACAGCAAGTACCAAGACGCCCAGGGTCTGGAGCATAAGGTCTTCGCCAGGGACGAAACCTTCCGCTTCCAGAGCAACAACCCCAATGCGGGCAACTTCGCGCTGCTGGACAGCGGCTCGTCGACGCAATTGATCAACGGCGGCGGCTACGGGTTCTCAGGCGACGCCCGCTTCGGCGTGGGCGGTGGGGATGCCGGGTTCAACCAGTTCAAGGACAGCAACGGGAACATCTTCTACCGGTTCAACCGGGGGGCGGTCGCCGGCACGGAAGACGCCCCCGGCGCGGCCGTGCCCGGCCCGGCCACGAACGCCTCGGATACCATCTCGATCGGCCGCGATGGTGGCGGCACCAACAACGAGACCGTGTTCGATGTTAACGGGAAGCCCGTCACCGACCCCGACACCAAGCAGATCGTCGTGCGCCCTCCCGGCAGCGACCCGAACCTCTTCATCCCGTGGGGGCCGGAATTCGAATGCCAGGTGGTGAACCCGGCCTTCGCGTCGAACCCCGGTGCCACGAACACCGGTGATACGAGCCGCACCGACTTCCGCGACCCGTACTACCTGGCGGGCGTGGACGACCAGCAGCCGTTCAGCGGCGCGGGCAGGGTGCGTCCCACGACCAGCACACTGGCAGGGGACGGCTCCGGCGCACCCGCCGAGTGGCTCCAGATGACCCGCCTGCCGGATTCGCAGCAGGACGGTCAGGGGGGGGCGCTCTACAGCGTCACCTGGACCACGCCCACCACGGGCAGCGACTTCTACATGGACGTGATCGCCTTCGACAAGGCGACCCCGCCCCTCAACAGCGGCAGTGGCGGGAGCAACTGGCGCATCTATGACAACATCTGGGGCTTCAGCACGGCGGCCTCCATCGGCAACAACGACATCCTGGTCGTCAGCGACTACGCCCTGGGCCAGAAGTTCGCCGCCTCCACCTTCGGCGGCCAGCGCGGCCTGCTCAACCTCGTCCCTAAGCTCTTCGGGGCCGAGTCCTACGTCACCGACATTGACGTGAACCTGCTGCCCAACGCCGTCATGCGGCACACGGTCATCACAGGCGCCAGCGTCAACGACCCGAACGCAGAAGTCAACTTCCTGGGCAGCGACTATTCCCCGACCGGGCGAGACCTCAGCACGGAGGGCGGCGGGCAGGAACAGCGCCTGCTTGAGAATCCGGTCTTCAACGGGCTGGGCGTCGGCTCCTACTTCGATAGGTTCATTGACGACGGCGGACGGGTTGACAACGTCCCTGCGGTGCGCTCGCAGCAGTACAGCATCTGGCGCACTCTGGCACGCGGCCCGGTCCCTAACTCAGTGTACGCGGCCTATACTCCGACGCGGCAGGCACAGCCGGCCGTCGCCGACACGAGCGGGACGACCAAAGTCACGGTTGCCGCAGGCAGCGTTCCCGTTGCCAACCGCTGTATCATCTGGATCGCGCCGTTCACGGGCGATGTCCTGGCCGGAGCCGGGACGCTGGCCGATACCGCCACGCAGACCTCCCTCCGCGCATTCGTCGCGGCGGGCGGGCGGCTGTGCATCTCCGGCCAGGATGTCGGATCGACGCTGACGCAGAACGGCACGACCAACAACGCGGCAGGAGGGTTCCTGTCCGATGTCCTGAACGCGACGCTGGCGACACCCAACGGCGGGACGCACATCCCGGCCGTCAACACCGCCCCCACCATCGCCGATAACCGCATCACCAACACGCCTGGTTACGACGGCAACGTGATCGGCAATTATCGGGAGCTTGAGCCGGGGCTGACGACACAGACCGTCCCGCCCGGCCAGCGACTCCTGCGTATCTCCAACAACTTCGGGGGGAACATCTTCTCGCAGTCGTTCACGACGTTCAACACCTACGCGGGCAACTGGCGCACGGATGGCTCCCTGGACGATCTGGGACCGTATATCCAGCCGTTCCCGGTGACGGCGCTCAATTCCAACGCGGTCGTCAGCGCGATCGACACGATCACGCCCGGTAAGGGCGCGCACACGGACATCACCCTGGCGCCCTTCACCAACCCGATCCCGCCGCTCGACAACGGCAACGACAACGCAGCTTCGGCACCGGGCGGCATCGGCCTGATCTACACCGAGAACCCGCTCACCGCCACCGGCGGCACCGGCTCCAAGGTGGTCTACGCGACCTTCGGCCTGGAAGCACTCAGCACCGAGTTCTACAAGGTCACGAGCGTCTTCAAGCCGAACCCGGTGATCTACAACCCGCGCAACCAGCGGCAGAGCATCATCCACAACATCGTGGATTATCTGCGGACCGGCTCCATCGTCGGCACCATCCGCTCCACGAGCGGCAACGGCGTGGTCGGGTCGGGCGTGGCGGGCGTCACCGTCTACCTCCAGTCGGCCTTCGGCAACCCCATCCCTGGGCGCGGGACGTTCAGCGCGACGACGGACACGGCGGGCAACTACCGCATTGACGGCGTCGAGCCGGGCAACTACACCCTCGCCGCCTATCGGACCGGCTTCCTCCGGGCCACGTCCAACCCCGGCGTCGTCTTCACCGTCGAGGGGGATGCGGTCCAGCAGGCCAGCCTGACGCTGGTTCCGTCCGCCCCCGGCAGCCTGAACGGCAAGGTCACGGACACGTCGGGCAACGCGGTTCCGGGCGCTTCGGTCGTCTTCACCTCGACGGACGGCCAGATCTACTCGACCACGACGGACGCCAACGGCAACTACACGCTGGCCTCGGTGGCCCCGGCTACTTACTCCGGCACGGCCACCAAGACAGGCTTCGGCACGGCGACGCAGGCCTCCATCCCGGTCGCCAGCAATGCCGCCGTCGTGGTGAACTTCACCCTGACGCCGGGGCCGGGGGCGGTGACGGGGCGGGTGCTCGATGCGTCGGGCAACCCGATCTCCGGCGCCAGCGTCTTCTTCACCACCGGCAGCCCCGCCACGGTCGTCGCCACGGCGACGACGGACGCGACGGGCACCTACAACATCGCCGCGCTGACGGCCGGCACCTACAACGTCACCGCCACCGCGACGGGCTTCGGGACCAGTTCGCCGATCTCGGTGGTAGTCGTCGGCGCGACCACTACGACCGTGCCGGACATCACGCTGAGTGCGGCCGCCAATGGTACGCTGGGCGGCCTGGTCACTTCCAGCGGCAGCACGACGCCGCTGGCCGGGGTCACGCTGACCATCACCAACACGGGCACCGGGCAGGCCGTCTCGCCCGCCCCCACGACGACAGGCACGTCGTCGGCGGCCTCGGACGGCGGACAGATCAACTACGGCCCGATCACGCTGTCGGCGGGCACCTACACCGTCAGCGCCAGCAAGAACGGCGCGAGCGCGGGCACCCAGACGGTCACCATCACGGCCGGCACGTTCAGCCGCCTGGACTTCACCGGGATCACCGGCCTGCCCGCGCTGCACACGTTCGCGGCGGGCCTGAACTTCCTGTCCCTGCCCTATGACTACAGCGGCTCCTCCTTCGATGCCGTGTTCGGCGCGCTGAACACGGCTCCGGCGGGGACGACGCCGAACGGCAACCGCACGCACGCCGCCGTCTGGAACCCGCTGGTGAGCCAGTACGCCCTGGACCCGACCGCGCCCGCGGACGCGCTCCGCCTGGGCGTGGGCTACTGGATCTTCCTGAAGAGCGCGGTCAGCATCACCCAGCCCGGCGTGGCGACGGGGGGCGCGATCCACGTCGCCCTGCACCCGGCGTGGAACCAGATCGGCGTGCCCAGCACGTCCCCGGTCCCCGTTTCCAGCCTGACGTTCACCTCGGGCACCACGACCCTCTCGTTCGCGAACGCCGTCGGCACAGCGAACCACGTCGTCTCGGGCACCCTGTACCGCTACGACGGCGCGAACTATCAGACGGTCTCGGCGAGCGACTCGCTCCAGCCGTATCAGGCGTACTGGATCAAGGTCTTCGTGGACACCACGGTGAACATCCCGACCGGGCGATAGGCGCTTCCTAAAGGGAGGCCGAGAGCGCCTCCCCTGGGCGCCCCCGGCCCCGCGTATTGCCCCGCCGGGGGCGCCGGGCCAGAATGGGCCAG
>CAXTWM010000041.1:18379-20981 GCA_964247915.1 uncultured Armatimonadales bacterium
CCCCCCCCCCCCGCCCCACCGCCGCCCCCCGGGGCCGCCGGCCATCATTGGACATCAAAGCCGCTCAAGCGGCGAACTCGGACGATTTCTTAGGAGGAACTCCATCCCGTGAAACATTTGAAGAAGCATTGGAGCGCGCAGCCCCTCAGCCTCCTGCTCTCGGTACTGATGGCGCTGCCCGTTCTCGCCCTGTTCCTGCTGCGCGCCCCCGCCGCGCAGGCACAGGGGCTTGCCAGTCCGCAGCCGACCTGGGCCGTGCTGGACTTCGCCAACCCCTCCGGGTACGGCGGCGCCGATGTCGGACGTCTGGCCGCCGACTCGTTCGTCGTCGAGCTGGCGAAGCTCAACCGCTACGCCGTCCTGCCCCGCCAGGATTTGCTCAACGGCATCCAGGCCAACAACCTGACGCCGCCGCTCAACCTCACCAGCATCGAGCGGCTGGGCCAGGCCCTGGGCGTGCAGGCCATCGTCGCCGGGGAGATCGGCTCCATCTCCTTTTCCAGCGACCGCCGCCAGGCCAAAGTTAACCTCATCGTCCGCGTGGTTGACCCGCGCTCCGGCTTCCTGCTCAACGGCGCGCTGGCCGAGGGCTACTCCAACCAGCGCCCGATCCCGGTCACGGACGAGGAACAACTGGTCAACGAGGCGTTCGGCAATGCCGCCTTCAACGCCGTCAAGCAGATCAGCAAGTTTAACCTGCCGGTGGCGACGGTCCTGATCGGGCGTGACACCCAATCCGTGACGCTCAACAAAGGTACGCGCGATGGGCTGTATAATGGCCTGGACATGATCGTGACCCGCAACGGCATCGTGACCGGGCGCATCCGCGTTTCCAACGCCACCAACAACGACGCCGATGCCACCATCGTTGATCAGGGACAGGGCATCCGGCCTGAAGACCGGGCGACCGCTCTGTACACGCTGCCCGATTTCCGAATCAATTCGACGAGCCACACCTTCCAGACCGCCAGTTCCGCCCAGGTAGGGGCGGACACGCCTTCCACGGCGACCCGCCGCAGCCCCTTCAGCGGCGTCGGCGGCATCCTGGTCGCCCTGCTGTCGGCGGGCCTTCTCCTGTCCGCCATCAAGAACGGCAGCGGGTCCCATTCGCTGGGCGGCGCGAGCGTTTCCGGCGTGCTGGCCGTTTCGGGGCGCGCGTCGGACCTGGGCGGCTCCCTGAACGGCCCGCCGTCCGTGGGCTTCACGTCCACCTCGTACATCCCCGTCGCGGTACGGATCACGGCGGACACGGGGAACGTTGACCCGACCAACTTCCTGGAGTTCCACGTTTACCGCAGCGACGCGCCGGCCGCGCTGAACAGCTACGCCAGCCTGCCTAGCTATAGTGCGACGGAGACGACCATCTTCAACGGTACAAACACGAACACCGGCACGAACACCGGCACGAACACCACCGGCACGGTCATCGGCGGGATTCTTGGGCTGTCGGGCTTCGGCCAGGTGCCGCTTCTCGCGCAGGCGGGCCACAACAACCTGACGATCTTCGACGACTTCAACGCAAAAGCGTCAGTGACAGCCTCCAAACCGGACCCCTCGGATAGTGGCACCCTAGTCACGCTGACCGGAGCCGGGCTTGGCTTCGTTTTCACCACGACCACGACTACTACCACCACGACCACGACGACTGCGGTTCCCCCAATTCCGGGCACGGGCCTCCAGTTCGGCCAGCGCGTCTCTTACCAGGTCGAAGGGCTTTACATCCAGCCGTCCACCTACAACTCCGGCACCTCGGGCACCATCAACCCCGGCACGACCGGCAACAACGGCCAGAACACCAACAACACCGGCAACACCAACGGCACGACCGGCACCACGGGCTCCGGCACCACGGGCACGGGCGGCCAGAACACCACTGGCCAGAACACCACCGGCACGAACACCACCGGCACGACGCAGCAAGGCCACAGCGAGACCTTCCAGCTGACGGGCCGGCGCACCACCAACTTCGTCACCTACATCGAGCCGGTTCACCCCGCTGCCAATGCGGTGACGGGGACCGGGGCCACCAACGTTAACGTCACCGTGCCCTCGACGCGCGGCGCCAACGACTACATCCTGCAGATCAGCACCGACCCCGGCTTCTCCAGCTTCCACCAGTACACGGCCACGCCCGGCGCTTACTTCGCGACCGTGGACAATCCGACAAACACTGGGGTAACCCTCAGCACGGCCAACGGGTCGGCGGTCATCTTCAACAACATCAACCTGACGACCGACTTCCCCACCGGGACCGTCTTCTTCTACCGGATCGGCGCGCGCAACTCCGCCGACAACGGCCAGGCCGGGTTCTCCAACCCGTATGTCTTCAGCGACCCGCTGGCGCTCAACATCACCGGCGCGACGGGGTCGGCGTTGCAGCCGTCCCGGCTGCGGTCGCACAACTTCGGCGGCAGATTCCCCGGACGGGACCGCAACTGATGCGTACAGAGAGGAACATCTTCATGCTCACCCACCGCAAAGCCGCCCTGCCTCAGCGCGCGCTGGCGCTCGCCCTGACGGCCGCCATGCTCTGCCCGCCCGGCGGCCTGCTGGCCGCCGCCCGGGCGCAGCAGGCCCCGCCGCCCGTCACGCAGGCGGCCCC
>CAXTWM010000042.1:0-20870 GCA_964247915.1 uncultured Armatimonadales bacterium
AACCCCGCCCCCGTGACGATCACGGGCGTGGACTGCCACGTCGTCAGCCCCGCGCTGACGCAGATCCGGGTCTCGACGACCGGGCCGGCCAAGTACCGCACCGAGGCTCTGAATGACCCGGACCGGCTGGCGTTCGACCTGGCCGGGGCCGTCCTGGATCGCAGCGTCAGGACCACGCGGTCCGTGGACAACCCGATCGTCAAGGGCATCCGTATCGGCAAGGTCTTCACCGAGCACACCGCCTTTGGCCGCGTCGTGCTGGACCTGTCCAAGATGGTCGGCTTCTCCGTAGACAGCCGCTCCAGTGGCAGCGGCATGACTTATTTGATCAACGTCATCACGTCCGGGTCGAATACGGCCCCCGTGCCGCCGGTCGTTGCCGCCCCCATTCCTGACGGCGGCATCGCCCCCGCGCCCATCACCGCCAGCCTCGCCGGCAAGCTGATTGTCATTGACCCCGGACACGGCGGGCAAGACAGCGGCGCGACCGACAAGTTCCGCACCAACAGCGTTTACGAGAAGAACATCGCGCTCGCTATCGGGCGACGTGTCCGCGATGTCCTGACGCAGAACGGCGCGACGGTTTTGATGACGCGATCGGACGACAGTTTCCCGCCGCTCGACTCCCGGCCCCGGTTCGCCAACGCCCACCACGCGGATTACTATGTCAGCATCCACTGTGATTCGGCGGAAGTGCAGAATGCCCGTTCGGGCACGGCCGTGTACTACCACGGGGCAAGCGGGATGTGCCGCCTGATGGCCGCCGACATCGGACGACGTATCAGTCAGGTTTCCGGCGTCCCCTACAACGGCGTCAAGTCCGACATGACGCAGTATGGCGGTCGCTTCGCCACCGGCTACGCCGTCCTGCGCGAAAGCGAGATGCCCGCCGTCCTCGTTGAGACCGGCTTTATGACCAGCGACAGCGACCTCGCCAAGCTGCGGGACGACGCGACTCAGCAGCGCATCGCCGAGGGGGTGGTCGCGGGACTGCGGGACTTCATCGCCGACCAAGTCGCCTCGGTGCGCTCGGCACGCGGCGGGCGCGGCGGTCCCCGGAGAGCATACTGATTTGAAGAGAGGCACTTTTCTTGCCGCCGCCTGCGCCGCCGCGCTGGCGGCGGTCGGGTGTCATCACGACGCCGCACCGATCGCCCCCAGCCCCCCTCCGCCCGTGGCCGCGACGCCCGTCCCGCGCGACAAGGCCGTCGTCTACGTCGTCAACCCGAAGGCGACCGGGGACCAGGACCCGCTGATGCCGCAGGCCGTGGCGCTGCACCGCTCCCAATCCCCCGTCCGCGACGCCGTGAACGCCCTGCTCCGTTCCGAGGGCAGCCCGCTGACGCCGGGGACGGCCCTGCGCGGCATCACGGTGAAGGACGGGCTGGCGACCCTGGACTTCTCGCGCAGCCCGATCAACGAGACCGGCGGCGAAGGCGGTCAGGGCGACGCCCTGACCGCCCTGGCGCGGACGCTGGGCCAGTTCCCCGAAATATCCAAGTACCGGATCGAGGTGAAGGGGCAGCCCGTGACGTCGCTGGGTGAGGAGGGCGCGCTGGACGGCCCGCTGGACGTCATCCGGCCCGACGCCGTGCGGCAGGCGAAGGGGACCGCCCCATGAGCCTGCCACGGGCGGACATCGGCGTCTTCGACTCGGGGCTGGGCGGCCTGACCGTGCTGCGCGAGATACGGCGGCGGATGCCCGGCGCCTCCGTCCTGTACCTGGCCGACACGGCCAACGTCCCCTACGGCGACAAGCCCATCGCGGTCGTGCACGACCTCGCCCTGCGCCTGACGGACCGCCTGGTCGAAGCGGGGGCGGGGGTCGTCCTCATGGCGAGCGGCACGTCTACAGTCGCCGGTCTGGACGCGGCGCGAGCGCGCCACCCCCATCTCCCTATCGTCGGCACCATCGAGCCGGGTGCCCGGTCCGCCGTGGAAGAGTCCGGCGGCACGGTCGGCGTCATCGCGACCAACGCCACCGCACATTCCCTCGCCTTCACTCAGGCCATCCAGGCGCTCGACCCGCACCGGCGCGTGGTCGAGCAGGGCTGCCCCCGCTTCGTGCCGCTCGTCGAGTCGGGCTGCGCCGAAACGGAAGAGGCCGAGGACGCCGCCGGGGAGTACCTGGCCCCGCTGCGCGCGGCGGGCGTCCAGAGCATCATCCTGGGCTGTACGCACTTCCCGTTCCTGCTGCCCGCCCTGCACCGCGCGATTCGGCGCATGGGCGACGCCGGTTTCCGCCCCACCTTCGTGGACCCCTCGGAAGAAGCCGCCCGCGTGGCCGCCGCGCTGTTCCCGCAGTGGGAGCCGTCGGATGCGCCCGTCCACTTCGCGGCCTCCGGCGACCCGGAATCTTTCCGCCGCCATGCCTCAGCCCTGCTCGGCGAGCCGATTGGCCCTGTCCTGCCGCTCGTCTTTTAGGCTTCAACGCTCCCCCGCCTCGGGTATACTGGGGCGAAATCCCCCTGACGAGGTACTCCTATGCCCCGCGACGACGGCCGCGCGCTCGACGCCTACCGGCCCATCACCCTGACACGCTCTTTCGCCCGCTACGCCGAAGGCTCCTGCCTGGTGGAAGTCGGCCAAACCAAGGTCCTCTGCACGGCCAGCGTCGAAGACAAAGTGCCCCCGTTCCTGAAAGGCAAGGGGGAAGGCTGGGTGACGGCCGAATACTCCATGCTGCCCCGCTCCACCCACACCCGCTCCTCGCGCGACACCGGCAAGCCGAACGGGCGGACGATCGAGATTCAGCGGCTGGTGGGCCGTTCGTTGCGCTCCGTGGTCGAGATGGGCGCTTTGGGCGAGCGGACGGTCACGCTGGACTGCGACGTCCTCCAGGCGGACGGCGGCACGCGCACGGCGGCGATCTCCGGGGCCTTTGTCGCCTTGGTGGAGGCGCTGGCCTGGATGCGCGGCAAAGGGCAGATCAAGACGCTGCCGTTCACCGAATGGGTCGCCGCCGTCTCGGTCGGCGTCGTGAAGGGCGAGGAGCGGCTGGACCTGGCCTACGAGGAAGACTCGCAGGCGTCCGTGGACATGAACATCGTGATGACCGACACGGGCCGCTTCATCGAGGTCCAAGGCACGGCGGAGGGGGCGCCCTTTGACCGCGACCGCATGAACCGCCTGCTGGACCTGGCGCACGGCGGCGTCCGGCAGATGCTCGCCAAGCAGCGCGAGGCGCTGGCGGGGCTGGCCTGATGCCGACTCTGATGCTGGCGACCGGCAACCCCGGCAAGGTGGCCGAGCTGCGCGCCCTCCTGGCGCTTCACCTCGACCTGGGCGGCGTCCCGCTGCTGACGCCGCGCGACTGGCCGACCCCGCTGCCCGACGTTGCCGAGACGGGGACGACCTTCGCCGAGAACGCGCGCCTGAAAGCAGACGCCCTGGCCTCGGCGACGGGGCTGGCGGCTCTGGCCGATGACTCCGGGCTGTGCGTGGACGCGCTGGGCGGCGCTCCGGGCCTGCATTCCGCGCGCTGGGCCGGGCCGGGCGCGTCCGACGCCGACCGCAACGCGAAGCTGCTCCTGGCCCTGGCGGACGTGCCGCCGGAGCGGCGGACGGCTCGTTTCGTCTGTGCTGCGGCCCTCGCCGTGCCCGGCGGTGAAACCTGGACGGCGGAAGGTGTCTGCGAAGGCATCATCCTCGACGCGCCGCGCGGCATAAACGGCTTCGGCTACGACCCGCTCTTTCTGCTGCCGAGCCTGGGCCTGACGATGGCGGAGCTGTCGTCGGAGGTGAAGAACCGCCTCAGCCACCGCGCCCTCGCCGTGTCGCGGCTTTCTTCCCAACTTTCCGCGCTTTTGAACCCGTCTGGCGGCGGAATACCTGACGTGCCCGTATGAGTCGGTTTGAGCGGGCAGGGGGGCGGGTATAGGTAAGCAGCCTTGCTTGACGACGTGGAGTAGACTGATGCATTTAGAGTCGTGGGCCGACTTCTGTCTGGTATTTTTTGGCGGCTTTTTCGCCATTGTCACCGTGGGCCTCCTTGGCGGCATCGCATTCGCCCTGAACAAGCTGGTGAATGCGCTGGATAAGCTCGTTGATAAGGTTGACCCGGTCGTCAACAAAGCGACGGATGTAATTGAGACCGTCCAGCGCGTGACGACCAATGTGGGAGAAAAGGCAGACCAGATATTGACAAAGGGGGAGGCCCTGACGGACAACGTCACGGACCGAGTCGAGAAGACGGCGGGCGTCGTCCAGAAGTCCGTCACCGGCCCTTTGATCAGCCTCAGCAGCCTCATCACCGGCGTCTCCAAAGGCTTCTCCGTCTACACGCACTCCGCCAATGGTTCCTCGAAAGCTTCAAAGGAGCGGGCGAAGGTCTACCCGGACGCCGGCGTGAAGAAGTAGGACCATCCAAGAGACGAACAGAGCATTTAAGGAGCAACGGGAACCATGCCGAGCAGCGACAAAGCGACAGAAGTTGGGACAGTGACCGGGGTTGACGAGGTGATCGTCGTCACGACAGAGAAACAGCCGAAAAGCGGGGGCGGATTTCTGACCGGCCTCCTCCTGGGCGGCGCTCTGGGGGCGCTGGCGGCGGTGCTGTACGCGCCCCAGGGCGGGGACCAGACTCGTGGGCTGATCAAGCAGAAGACCGACGAATACACCGATCTCGCCAAGGGCAAAGCCGACGGCCTGACCGGCGCGGCTAAGGCAAAGGCGGCTGAGATCGCCAACAAGGCCGGTGACACGGCGGACAGCGCGAAGGCCAGGGCGGCGGAACTCGCCGATACGGTGAAGGCGAGAGCCTCGGACGTCACGGACACGGTGAAGGCGAAATCCAATGACGTGGTGGGGACGGTCAAAGGTAAAGCGAGCGGCGCGGCGGACACGGTAAAATCCACGGCGACCGACAAGACCAGCGCGGTCAAAGAAAACGCGCAGAGTCTCGTAGACCAGGGCCGGGCGCTGGTCGAGGACCAGCAGAGCCGCATCGCCGAAGCCGTCGCCGCCGGCAAGCAGGCCGCGCACGAAAGAAAAGAAGAACTCGAGGCGTCCGTCGAGGCTGATGGGGACATGGACAAAGAGACGGGCGGCATGTCGGGAGACAATGCCAGCAGAACGTCAGCCAGCATCTAGCGCACAGAATCCCTCATGATAGAAAGTCAATGCAGGAGGTAATACCTATGGCGAAACCAGGCCCGGCCGCAGGCTCCGAAGGAGCCCGCAAGATCGCGGAAGCCCACCGCGGCTCCCATGACCATGACAAAGAAGGCGGCTTCGCCGCAAACCCCGAGCTGGCCCGCGAGGCGGGCCGCAAGGGCGGCGAGACCGTGAAAAACCGTTACGGCCCGTCTTTCTACCAAAGCATCGGCAAAAAAGGCGGCGAGACCGTCAAGCGCGAGCGCGGCACGGAGTTCTATGCCGAGATCGGCCGGCGCGGCGGCGAGATGCGCGGCCAGCGCGCCGCCGCACAGCGCGGCAGCGCGGCGGCCGGCGAGACGCCGGCAGCGGCGACACCGCCCCGGCGGCGAGGCCGCCCCGCGAAGAACCCGGCGGCTTGACGGTGATGAGGCCCAGGCGAACAGCCTGGGCCTTTTTGTCATGCGGCTCCGTCCGGCGCGACGGCGATGGCCTCGATCTCCACCAGCACGTCGAGCGGCAGGCGGGCCACCTCGATGGTGGAGCGGGCCGGCTTGACGCCGGTGAAGTAGGCGCCGTAGACGCTGTTCAGGACGCCGAAGTCGTTCAGGTCCTGGAGGAAGATGGTCGTCTTGACGATGTGATCCAGCCCCAGCCCTTCCTGCTTGAGTATGGAGGCCAGGTTACGCAGGCACTGGCGCACCTGCGTCTCGAAACCGCCCTCCACGACCCGGCTGGTGGCCGGGTCCAGGGGGATCTGGCCGGAGATGTAAAGGAACGGGCCGACGCGGACGGCGGGCGAGTAGGGTGCCCCCTGGAGCGGGCCGGCCTCGGTGTGGATCGCTTTTTTTTCCATGAGGGCATTATGGCCGACGCCCCGCTGTTTGTCAAACCGTGTGCTATAATGACGCCATGAAAGCGATGATCCTGGCTGCCGGGGAGGGGACGCGGCTCCGCCCGCTGACTTTGACCCTGCCCAAGCCGATGGTGCCCATTGTCGGGACGCCCCTCCTTGAACGCACCCTCCTCTGGCTGGCGGGCGAGGGCGTTACGGAAGCGGCCATCAACCTGTTCCACCGGCCTCAGGCGATCCCCGACTATTTCGGGGACAGCTTTGCCGGAGTCCGCCTTCATTACTTCTTCGAGGACGCGCTGCGCGGCACGGCGGGCGGGCTGAAAGCGGCCCAGGATGTTTTTCGGGATGCCCCGTTCTTCGTGATCTACGGCGACAATCTGATCCAGGCCGACCTGCGCCGGCTTGCCCACTTCCACACCTCCCAGGGCGGCGTCGGCACGATCGGGCTGTTCCACCACCCGAACCCGACTGCGGCGGGCATCGTCGCGGTCGAGCCGGACGGGCGCATCGCGCGTTTCGTCGAGAAGCCGTCTGCCGACCAAGTCTTCAGCGACCTGGCGAACGCGGGCGTTTACGTCCTGGACCCCGCCGTCTTGGACGCGATCCCCGCCGGCGCCCCTTCTGACTTTGGCCGTGACATTTTCCCCCGCCTGCTGACGGACGGGCTGCCGCTGTACGGGGCGCTCCTCGGCGGCTACTTGCAGGACACGGGGACGCCGGGCGCTTACCGTCAGGCCAACTGGGACCTGCTGGCCGGCCGGACCGGGGTTCACTTTGATGACCCGAACCTCTGGATAGACCCGATCGCCCGGATCGGGCGCGGCGTGTCGTTCGCCGGGCGGAACATCGTCGGCGCGGGGGCCGTGGTCGGGGACGGGGCCGCCCTCACGGACAGCATCCTTTGGGCCGGAGCGCAGGTCGCCCCCGGCCATCAGGTCAGTGACGCCATCCTCGCGCCTGGCCTCGCTTTGCAGATCACTCCCAGCGCGCAGGAACCACGACAACTATGATCATCACACAGACACCCTTACGCATCTCGTTCGCGGGCGGCGGCACGGACTTTCAGGGCTACTACGCCCAGGGCGGCGGCGCGGTCCTCTCCACAGCGATTGACAAGTACATCTACGTTGTCATCAAGGAGCGGTTCGACAACAAAATCCGCGTCGGCTACACGCGCACCGAGATGGCGGACGAGGTGGACGAGATCGAGCACGAACTGGTGCGCGAGTGTCTGCGCCTGACCGGGATCACGGGCGGGGTGGAGATCGCGACGATGGCCGACATCCCCTCCGAGGGCAGCGGGCTGGGGTCGTCCAGCACCGTCACCGTGGGCCTCCTCCACGCCATGTACGCCTACCGGGGCATCCTGGTCACGGCGGAAATTTTGGCCTCGCAGGCGTGCCGGATCGAGATCGAGATTCTGGGCAAGCCCATCGGCAAGCAGGACCAGTACATCGCCGCCTACGGCAACCTGCGCCGGTTCGAGTTCAACCCGGACGAGACGGTGACGACGCATTCGGTGGACCTATCGGAAGAAAAGCGCCGGCGCTTCGGCGAGAGCCTGATGCTGTTCTATACGGGCATCACCCGGCAGGCGGACGTGATCCTGACCGAGCAGAAGGCCAACATTGACGACAGGCGGGCGTGGCTGGACCGGATCAAGGGGCAGGTCGCCGAAGTCGAGACGGCCTTCGGCGAAGGCAACCTGAACAAAGTGGGCCGGCTGATGCAGACCGGCTGGGAATGGAAGAAGCAGATGGCAGGCCGCATCAGCAGCCCGGCCATTGACGCGCTGTATGAGCGCGCCCTGGACGCGGGCGCGACGGGCGGCAAGATCGCCGGGGCGGGCGGCGGCGGCTTCCTGCTCCTCTACTGCCCCCCCGACCGCCAATCCGCCGTCCGCGAGGTGCTAGCGGAAATGCGCGAAATGCCCTTCAGCCTGGAGCGCGACGGCAGCAAAGTTATCTTCAACGCGCGGCGATGAACAGAATCAGAATCAAAGGAGTAACGTCTATGGCACAAGCATTGCTCGAACTGGAAGGCACCTGGGAGGAGATCGCCGCGCACGCTCCCGAGTTCGGCGGACACCGGCTGCGGGTGACGGTGCTGCCCGAGAGCAGCGCGAAGGAAGACCCGCGTCTTAACTTCTTGCAGGAGATTGAGGAGCGCAGTCGCTCCATGAATCCTAAACTCGATAGCCGTGATCTGCTGCGTGAGGGTCGGGAAGGGGGATGTATGGCGAGTAGGCCAGGGGCAGTAGAGGAGTTACCGTGATGGCTCTATGCTTTGGACTGATATGCTGTGCCTGGCTGGTAAGTGCCGGTTTCATCTGGCTCAAGATCGCCTACCATGGGGTACAAGCCCGATCCTTCCATTGGCGGCTGCAAGCCCTGAATATGCTCACTCTTTCCTCATTCATGGGCGGCATCTTTATCCTCTCACAGACAGGCCCTGGTTTTAAAATCGCGGGCCTCGCTTTGTTCGGAGCGAATATTGCCTTCGGCTACTTTGAACAGAAACTGTGGCGACGGGCCATCGAATATTAGTGGAGTACGGCAGGGGTATACTATCCACCTATGGCACAACATTCCTACGACACGGCGACCGAAGAGCGTGCGCTGGTCGTCTCGCTGTCGCTGGCGGGCGGCGAGGACGATATGGAGATGCGGCTGTCCGAACTGCGCGAGCTGGCGATGACAGCGGGGGCGCGCGTCGTCGGCCAGTTCTCGCAGTCCCGCCGCGCGCCGGACCAGGCGACGTACATCGGGCCGGGCAAGGTCGAGGACCTCAAGGGTGAACTGGCCGCGACCGACGCCGAGCTGGTCATCTTCGACGACGAGCTTTCCCCGACCCAGCAGCGTAACCTGACCGAAGCCCTGGGCCGGCGCGTCCTGGACCGGACGCAGCTCATCCTAGACATCTTCGCCCAGCGCGCCCGGACGCGCGAGGGCAAGATGCAGGTGGAGCTGGCCCAGCTTAATTACCTGCTGCCGCGCCTGTCGTCGCTCTACACCAAATTCGAGCGCCAGCAGGGAGGCATCGGCGGGCGCGGTCCGGGCGAGACGAAACTCGAAAGCGACCGCCGCCGCGTCAAGGAGCGTATCACGGCCCTGGGGCACGAGATTGACGAGATCAAAGAGCAGCGCACCCAGCAGCGCCAGTTCCGCCACAAGCTGCCGTTCCCGACCTGCGCCCTGGTCGGGTACACGTCGGCGGGCAAGAGCACCCTGCTGAACCTGCTTTCGGGAGCGGAAGTGCTGGCCGACCGGATGCTCTTTTCCACGCTGGACCCGACCACGCGCCGGGTCGTCCTCCCGCACGGGGGCTGGTCCGTGCTGATGACCGACACGGTGGGCTTCATCCGCAACCTGCCGCACCACCTGGTCGTCTCGTTCCGCGCCACGCTGGAAGAGGTCGTCCAGGCCGACTTCCTGATCCACGTCGTGGACACCAGCCACCCGGAGCGCGACCGGCAGATGCGGGCGGTGATGGAAGTCCTGACCGAGCTGGGCGCCTCAGACAAGCCGATCATCACCGCCTTCAACAAGGCCGACACGGTCAAAGACGCCTACGTTTTGCAGGAACTGGTCGCCGCGACCCCCAACTCCTGCTATCTTTCCGCCCTGCGCCGCGACGGCATCCCCTTTTTCATGGACCGCATGGAGGCGACCCTGCAATCGCTCCTCGCGACCGTCACGCTGGTCCTGCCTTACGACCGCAGCGACGTCGTCGCCCAGTGCTACGAGATGGGCCGGGTGCATTCCGTGGACTACGGCCCGGAAACCATCACCGTTCGCGCCGACATCGCCAAAGAGCTGGCGGGCCGGCTGGCCCAATACACGCCGGGCTACGTCTCGTCAGACATTTGATCGCTGCTCCGCAGCCGAGTTCTCACGATTGATTTTCACTGACAGGAGATCGTACCATGAACCGAAATCGAGTCACTCAGCCGTCACGCGCCAAGTCCGCACCCTTTCTCTCTGCCGCCGTCGCCTGTGCCTCCCTGACCATCACCGGGGCGGGGCCTGTTTCGGCCTCTTCCCCGCATCCGCGCTCCGTCACCGTGGCCCCCATCGCCGCCGGGACCAACAAGACCACCGCGTCGGGAGCCATCGTCAGCGAGAGCACCACCATGACCCCCCAGCAGGCGGCCCGGTTCCGCGCCCGCATGAACAAAATCCCCCGCCTCAACCGGCTCTCTACCCGCGCCCAGGTGAAAGCCTTCGTCGCCTACTTCGCGGCCAGGGGCTTCCACCCCACCACCTACGCCGCGAAATATTCCCCGTCCGGCCGCATCCAGACTCTGGAGTATCACGCCTCGCGCGGCAGCCGCTTTTCCAACAAAGTGGACGTCTCGATCAGTCAGCACAAAAGCATGACCGCGATTTCGATGACCTAACGCGACAGGCTGAACCGATGACCAGTGACCACGGCGGGGAGACGGCAGAGAACCGGGATAGGGTGAGGGTGCGCTGGACGCTCTGGCTGGCGCTGATCGGTGGCAACCTCTGCGGGCTGGCCGCCGACTACAACGCGCTCGCGGGCGTCCTGAGCCGCCGCCCCTACCAGTACGGCCACAACGCCGGGCTGGAGGTGGCGGCGCTTCTGCTGGGCGGCCTCCTCCTGCCGGGGGCCGTGACGGGCCTCGCGCCCCGCCGGCCCTTCCTCTGGGGGGCCGTGCCGCTCGGCCTGATGTTCGCCTGGAGTCTGGCGGACCGCCTCGTCGTCTTCAACGGGCCGGGCCTCGCCAGCGACTTCCGGGAGAACGGGATCGCCGCTGTCATCCTGCTGCTGGTCGTCTGCGGCCCTGTCTCCTTCATCCGTCTCCAGATGCGGCGCGGGCGGGAGGCCCAGGCGCGGCGGCTTGCCGAGTATCAGGCGTGGGCGCAGGGGGCGGCGGAGGCGCAGGCCGGGGTGTGGCCGCCGCCCGTCCGTCCTGACGGGCATTATGAGGGGAAATAGCGAGTTCCACCATGACCCAGGACACTGAAGACACGTTGCGGCAGGTCCAACGCCTGTCATCGGGGCCGGACGGGGAAGCGCTCGCGCCCGAGACGCTGCGCCAGGCGGCCTCGTTCCTCTCCCAAGTCCGTGGCGCTCTCCCTGCCGGTGGGGCGGCCTGGCAGGACCCCACTGTTGAGGGGGGCCGGGGCGGCACAGTGGTCTTCCTCTGGCAAGACGGCCTGCGCGCCCTTTCTTTGATCGTGGGGGAGGACGGCGCGGGAACGTGGGTCTGCGCGCCCGGTCATTCGGTCGCGGATATGGGGGGCCTGAACTTCAACAGTCGGCTATTCGAGGGCACCGCCGCACCGGAAGAGTTCGCGCGGGCCGTCTGGTCGCTCTGGGCGCTCGCAGAAGCCCCCTTCGCCTGACCACAGCCCCTCACCTTCCATCAGCCGCGCCTCTCATACCCGCCTTCCGGGTATACTTGGGGGAGCATGTGCGCGTTCAAGACCGCTAATCCCCTGATCCGCGAAACTCCTGAAGAGGGGCCGCCGCTCGACACGCTGGAGGGCGTCATCGAGCGCATCACCTTCCACAACGAGGAGAACGGCTACACCGTGGCCCGGCTCCTGCCCCCCAACGCGCGCGACGTCATCACCATCCTCGGCAACTTCTCCAATCCGGTCGTCGGCGAAAGCCTGCTCTGCTACGGGACCTGGACCCGGCACCCGCAGTGGGGGAAGCAGATGCAGGTGGCCCGCTACGAGGTCGTCCGGCCTGCGACGGCCTTTGCCATCGAGAAATATTTGGGCAGCGGCATGGTCAAGGGCGTCGGGCCGGTCACGGCCAAGCGCATCGTGAACAAGTTCGGCGACGAGGCCCTGGACATCATCGAGCACCACCCGCGCAAGCTGCTGGACGTGCCCGGCATCGGCGAAAAGACACTGGCGAAGATCACGCAGGCGTGGAAAGATCAGCGCGAGATACGGAACATCATGCTGTTCTTGCAGGCGCACGGCGTTTCGCCCGCCTACGCCGTCAAGATCTATCGTGCTTATGGCGCGAAGTCCATTGAGGTCGTCGAGAAGAACCCGTACCAATTGGCCTCGGACATCTGGGGCATCGGCTTCAAGAGCGCGGACAAGATCGCGCGGGCCATCGGCATCGCCGAGGACGACCCGCGCCGCATCGAGGCGGGCGTCGTTTATGTGCTGAACGAGGCCGTCGAGTCCGGCGGCAACGCCTACCTGACCGAGAAGGAGCTGACCGGCAAGGCGACCGAGATTCTGGGGGTGGGGGATGTGAACGCGGCCCTGTCGACGCTGTCCGGTTCGGGCCGGCTGGTCTCGGAGTCGGCGACTTTCCTGGGCCAGACCGAAGTCGCTATCTACACGCCCTCCCTGCACAAGACCGAGATCGGGCTGGCCGACCGCATCAAGAAGCTGCTGGCGACGCCGCTGAAGCAGCCGCCGAACCCGCAGAAGTTCGACGAGTGGCTGGTCGCGCTGCTCGACAAGCACGGCTTCCCGCTGTCTGAGGAGCAGCGAGTGTCTGTCAAGACCGCCCTGCTCTCGCGCTTTAGCGTACTCACCGGAGGCCCTGGGACGGGCAAGACGACGTCCACCAACGCCATCGTCGCCGCCTTTGAGGCGCTGAAAAAGGACGTGCTGCTGGCCTCACCGACGGGGCGGGCGGCGAAGCGCATGACCGAGGTGACGGGGCGGGAGGCGCGGACGGTCCACCGGCTGCTCGAATTCGACCCCGAGAAGCGCGGCTTCAAGCGGGACGGCGACACGCCGCTGGAGTGCGACGTGCTGGTCGTGGACGAAAGCTCCATGCTGGACATGGTGCTGACCTACTCGCTGCTCAAAGCCGTCCCCGAGGGCGCGCAGGTCGTCTTCGTCGGCGACGTGGACCAGCTCCCCTCGGTCGGCCCCGGCAACGTCCTCCGCGACCTGATTGAGAGCGGGGCCGTGCCCGTCGCCCGCTTGACCCAGGTGTTCCGGCAGGCCGCCGAGAGCCTGATCATCACCAACGCCCACGCTATCAACGCGGGCCGGATGCCGCTCCTGCCGCCGCCGAGCGAGGGCCGGGACTGCGCCTACCTCCCCGCCGAGGAGGCCGAGGAGGTCGCCGACAAGGTGGTCGCCGTGGTCGCGCGGAGCCTCCCCAAGCGCGGCTACGCATTGGGCGACATCCAGGTCCTGACGCCGATGCAGCGCGGGAGTGCGGGCGCGGCCTACCTCAACACGCGCTTGCAGGAAGCCCTGAACCCCGCCGCTCCGGGCAAGGACGAAGTCCAGCGGGGCGCGCGCCTGTTCCGGGTCGGCGACCGCGTCATGCAGATCGTCAACAACTACGACAAGTTCGTCTACAACGGCGACATCGGGGCGGTCTCGGCCATCCACCATGAAGATGAAACGCTCACCGTCGCCTTTCCCGATGCCGAGGGCACCAACGAAGTCGTCTACGAATTCGCCGACATGGACGAGCTGGTTATGGCGAACGCCGTCAGCATCCACAAAAGTCAGGGATCAGAATACCCCGCCGTCGTCCTCGCCCTGCACACCCAGCACTACATGCTCTTGCAGCGCAACCTGATCTACACGGCTCTCACTCGCGCCAAGAAGTTCGCCGTCCTCATCGGCCCCAAGCGGGCCATCGCCATGGCCGTCAAAAAGCAGAGCGACATCCACCGACATACGCGGCTGAAAGAACGGCTGCAAGGTATACTATAGCTAAAGGAACACAGACATGCCCTTACCAGACAGCGTCGCACAACTAATTGAGAACTTCGCCGCTAATCAGTCGGAGTATCATAAAGGCCATTACAAAGAGACGATGACGCGGGTTGATTACGTTGATCCATTCTTCGCGGCGCTTGGCTGGGACATCAATAACCAGAAGGGCCTGTCGGAACTTCATCGCGAGGTGATCCACGAAGAAGCGGTAAAAATCGGCGGCAGGAGTAAGGCTCCAGATTACAGCTTCCGGGTAGGTGGTGCGCGCAAGTTCTTTGTGGAGACTAAACAACCAAGCACGAATCTATATTTGAAGGAAGCACCCGCGTTTCAGCTCCGTCGTTACGCCTGGACGGTGAAGATGCCCCTCAGCATCCTTACGAACTTTGAAGAGTTTGCTATCTATGACACGCGCGTTCAGCCGGACAAAAAGGATGCGGCCAAAACGGCACGGCTAGACTACTTTAAGTATACTGATTATGCAGACAACTGGAACGAAATCGCGGCTCGTTTCTCTCGTGATGCCGTTCTGTCTGGTGCGTTCGACCAGTATGCGGAACAAGCGCAAGACAAGCGTGTCAGCGTTCCGGTTGATGTCGCTTTCTTGACAGAGATTTCCGGCTGGCGGGTGAAGTTAGCACGGAACATTGTACAGAACAACCCTAGCCTCAGCCCGCGCGAGTTAAACTACGCTGTCCAGATGATTATCGACCGCATTATCTTCCTGCGGATCAGCGAAGATCGGGGTGCGGAGCGGGATTATTTGCTTGAGCCACTAATGAACAAGGGTGGCCCCATTTATCCACGTCTTCTAAATATTTTTCACCGTGCGGATGCTCGCTATAACTCGGGCCTGTTCCACTTTAATACTGAGGCAGGACGGGAAGGGTCAGACGATGTTACACCGCACTTAAAAATAGATGACCGGCCTCTCCGAGAGATAATAGCCAGCATTTACTATCCGGAAAGCCCTTTCGAGTTCTCCGTCTTCCCTGCCGACATTCTCGGTCAGGTGTACGAACAGTTCTTAGGCAAAGTCATCCATATATCCGGTCGGACAGCCGAAGTCGAGTACAAGCCCGAGGTCAAGAAGGCTGGCGGCGTCTACTACACTCCCACCTACATCGTGGATTACATCGTTCGCAACACTGTCGGCAAACTGGTCGAAGGCAAGACTCCCGCTCAGGTCGCCAAGATAACCGTCCTCGACCCCGCCTGCGGCTCCGGCTCATTCCTCATCGGGGCGTACCAGTTCCTGCTCGACTGGCACCTGAAATACTACACGGAGAACGACCGCGCCAAGTGGGCGAAGGGCAAAAGCGCAACCATCTACCAGTTCCGAAAGGACGCCGTGGGCGATGAGCTGTGGCGGCTGACGACGGCGGAAAAGAAGCGCATATTGCTCGCCAACCTCTACGGCGTGGACATTGACACGCAGGCCGTGGAAGTGACTAAGCTGTCCCTGTTGCTGAAAGTGCTAGAGGGCGAGTCAGCGGAGCTGATTGATAATACAATGAAGTTGCTCCAAGAGCGCGCCCTGCCGGACTTAGAGAACAACATCAAGTGCGGCAACTCTCTGATTGGCCCAGATTTCTACGCGGACAAAAAGCCAGAAGATTTCGACATGGACGCTCGGCTGAAATTGAATGCGTTCGACTGGAAGAGTGCATTCCCCAAGGTCATGGAAGGCGGCGGGTTTGATGCTGTAATAGGTAATCCTCCATATGTGAGTTTCGGGCTGAGAGACGTAGGCACATTAGGAACTAACGAGGCAGAATACTACCGGCAACGCTACAGGAATTCAGCGGAATATAAAATCAGCCTGTATGCTATGTTCATACAAGCCGCAGTGGATTTGTTGCGTAGTGACGGAGTGACTAGCTACATCGTTCCTGATAGCTTTTTGTTGGGGCGTTATTTCTCGAAGCTCAGGAGACATATCCTTGACAATTGTGCGATACAGGAAATTCTGATGATTCACGCCAGGGTTTTCTTCGGAGCGACTGTTGGAATCTCAGTCGTTTACAATCTGAAAAAGAAAAGGCCAGCGGCTAAGGGAAATAGCCTCGTGAAAGTTGGGTTCACGACTGACACTCAGCAAGTTGTTGATGGCCTTTTTCTGAAGCATTCCTATCCCCAGGATGTCTTTGAAGAAGTTGAGTATAATCGATTTCGGATGTTCTTTGATGACGCATCACTAAACTTCGTGAAGAAGTTGGAAACGCATGGAAGTGTTGCCTCTAACTTCATAAGCATTCATACAGGGGTCCGTTCTAAAATAGGCCAGAAAAACATCGTAGCACAAGAACCGGTAGGTGATACATGGAAGCCAGGCCTCGTTTCCGGTAGTGAGATCAATCGCTACTCGGTTCAGTACGACGGTAATTACCTCAACATCGATGGAAACCTGCTATGGTCTGGAGGATGGAATCCCAACATAGTAAGTGCCACGAAGATACTCATCCGTCAAACTGGAGATAGTTTAACAGCAACACTAGACACGCAAAAGCTTTACCATCTTAACAACATCCATTCAGCCATCCTTGTTGCGCCATCTTACGATCTACGGTACATCCTTGCCTTCTTCAACTCGCGGTGTATGAACCACTTCTACCATCTTGTTTCGCTGGAATTGGGGAGAACTATGGCTCAAACCGACATCGAAACACTGGAGAAGTTGCCGATTTGTCCCATCAATTTTGACGATGCTGCCGAGAAAGCCAAGCATGACAAGATGGTGGCGCTGGTGGAGAGTATGCTGAAACTGCACAAGGACAAGGCGGGGGCGCGGCTGGGGCAGGAGAAGGCGGTCTTGCAGCAGCAGATCGAGGCCACCGACGCGCAGATTGACCGGCTGGTGTACGACCTGTACGGGCTGACCGAGGAGGAGATCAAGATCGTGGAGGGGGCGGGGTGAAACTGCCGCGATCAACTGGAGGCAGGAAGATTCAGGTCGGCAAGGAGGGCTGCCGATCCTCCGGCGCGGTGTAGGGCAGTCAATCGCTCGCGCTCGGCGCGTCGGCCTTCTTCCTGAGAGCGGGCGGTATTGATGGAAAGAGCGGCCAGCAATGCTTGATCCAAAGCAGCCGTCAGAGAGGGGCCTAACCTTCCCAACCGGCGCGTCAGCAGCCGGGGAGCCAGCGTGACCAGTTTACCCGCGCGTATCCTGGACGGGGCCGTCAGTCCCGTCGCCGGAAACTCAGTGTGTGAAGGCAAAATCGTCACTTCGTCCCCGCCTGCGGAGGCGGGCTGCTGACTGGTGATGAACGCGAGGGTAAAATCGCCGCGCGCCATGTCTAAGGCGATGATGACGGCGGGGCGGCGCTTAGTGGAGGACAGGTCGGCGAAGGGAAAGGCGGCAAGAACGATGTCCCCGCGCGTCAGGGGTGGCGACAGGAGCATCAGTGGATCGCCTCGCCGCAGGTATCGTCATAAAGATCAGGCTCATCTGCCAGCCAATCAAAGGCGCCACCCGCCGTCGCCAGCCGCGCAATCTCTGAGGGGGCCGGGGTGTCGTCCCCGACAGGAACCAGCTTTGCCACGGGCCGTTGCCCTTCCGTGAAAAGGATTTCCTCCCCGCCGTGCGCCTCCCGAACGAGTTCCGGGAGATGGCTCGCCGCTTCTTCCAGTGTCACCTGATATGCCATTGGTTTCTCTCCTACGGCTATTGTACCACAGGGCAGGGACGGACGCGCAGATTGGCCGGCTGATGTACAACCTGTACGGGCTGACGGGGCGGATACACCCGTAGGGCCGCAGGGTTCAGCCTACGGCCCTTACTGGTCGCTCAGGCCGAGGCCGCTTCCTGTGGGAACAGCCCGCGCGGGCCGAGGACGAGCAGGAGGTCTTCCTCGTCGTCGGCCCCGAGCCGGAGGCGGGTGGCTTTGAGGTTGCCGCAGCTCATCATGTAGACGAAGATGGGGGCGGTCCGGGCGTATGGCCCGAGCAGGGTGGGGAGGTCGTTCAGGCGAACGGGTCCGTTGACGGTCGGCAGCATGGTCGGTTTCTCCTCGAAAAGAAGTGTCGGATCACGCACCGCCGTTGGTGGAGGAAGGTCGCTGAGAATCGGCGCGTCCCTGCGCTGTTGCGGAAAGTATCGGAAGCCGCGCGCGGCTTCTTTAGGGCGTCGGTTCGGGGCGCCGCCGGTCCATCTCCTCCTCCCAGAACGCCAGCGGGTCCGGCCCGGCGTCCGGCAGCTCCTCGGCGGCCCGCCGCGCCAGGGCGTCCGTGAGCAGCGCGCTCAGGTACTCCTCGACGTCCTGCCCCCGCACCCGTGCCTGCCGGGCGGCCAGGCCTTCGGCCTCGGCTGTCAGTTCGACCCTGCGGCTCATCGGGAGGTCGCCCGCGGGGTCAGACGCCAAACCGGGCCGCGCGGGCTGTGCCAGGCGAGGGAAAGCGTGTAGGGCGACAGCAGCGTCTTGAGGTCGCCCTGCGTGAGACTGTGGCGGGCGGCGAGGTCGGCCAGCGTGTGGGGGTTGTGGGCGGCCCCCAGGTTGACACCGGCGGGGATGACTTCGTCCAGGGCGTAAACGGCATGACCCGCCAGGAGGGAGGCGTCTATCTGCGCCTGGGCGCCTCCCGCCCCGAACAGAGCCTCGCCTTTGTCGTTGCGGCTGCGCGTCAGCAGCCCGTGCAGGGAGAGGACCTCTCGGTCAGCGAAGTAGGGCAGGGCGACCTCGCAGGGGCCGCCGTCGCCCGCCCCGGCCACCAGGACCAGGTCGCCCTCGCGCGTGTGCGCGCGGACGTCGGCGGCGATCCGCCGGAACGGGTCGGAGTCCGGGGCCAGGTGCGGCAGGATGCTGGCCTGGGCGTTCAGCAGCCCGTACAGGACGATCCAGACGCCCAGCAGCCAGTTCGCCGCCAGACCGCCCCGCCGCGCCCGGTAGTGGGCCAGGGCGAGGGCCAGCATGACGGCGGTGGGGACCAGGACGGGCACCCAGAAGACAAAATAGCCGGGCGACCAGACCGTGAAGAAGGCGGCGTAGACGGCGATCCACAAAACGCAGACGATCATCATGCGCCGGTTGTGCGAGCGCCAGAGCAGCGGCAGGGCGGCGAGGAAGGCGTAGACGGCCCCCAGCCAGCCCAGCAGACTGGCGAAGTACAGGCCCTTGAGCGCGACGGGGATGTGGCGGCCCAGGTGGAACGTCCCCTGCTTGCCGGGCGGCTCGACGAAGGCGGCATGGCGGAAAGCGTACAGGTCCAGGCGCAGGTTGTGCAGGATGTGGAAATCCCACCACCAGCCCAGCTCGGCGTACTCACTCATCCAGTGCCGGAAGGCCGCGACGGAGTGCAGGTGCAGCGCGAGGACGCCGACCGCCAGATACGGCAGCCCGACGGTTAAGGCCCACGCCCCGAGATACGCCAGCGCCATCCGCCGCCGCTGAGTCTTCATGGCGGGGGGCAGCAGCAGGGGGTCGTCCTCGGCCAGCAGGGTCCCCGCCAGGCCCACGACGACGAACAACCCCGCGCTCTCGTGGAACAGGACCGCCCCGCCCGCCAGGGCGCCGGCGGCGGCGGCCAGGACAGTCCGGGGGGCCTGCATGGCATGGCAAAGAACGGCGAAGGCACACAGCATCAGGAACACGCTGGCCATGTTCACCCGCCCGTCGGCGGCGCAGAGCCAGTAGCCGAACGAGAAGGCCACGCCCAGCGAGATCAGCAGCGGCAGCCAGCGCGAGCGCTGCAACAGCCGGCGCAGGGTGAGGTAGAACACGGCGACCCCGCCCGCCCCCAGGGCCGCGTTCAGGCTTTGCAGGACGACCAAGGAGCCGCCCGTGTAGCCCACGCCCTGGGCCGCGCGCCAGAGGACATAGCCGAGGGCATTGAACAGCAGGTGGTGCGGGTGGAAGAGCCAGCGCGGGTCCCCGGTGCGCGGGTACAGGTGGGCGATCTGGTTGGCGTAGGAAACGGCGTCAAACGTGTTCGCCTGCGTGCGCGTGCCCCAATAAACGAACAGGGTCCCGAAAAAGAGCAGGACCGTCGGCATCCAGAGCGCCCAAAGGGCGCCCGACAGGGCGGAGGTGCGCGTCCCCACCCGCTCTGCGGATAGACGGGCGGAGGCCGGTTTTGCCTGAGTTGCCATCGTCTGCTTTCTTCCCGATCCCTTCTGCCCCGGCTACAGCGCGTGAACGACCAGGGACGCCGGATAAGCCGAGCCGTTCAGGAGGATCGTGCGGAGGCGCACGGTCCGCGTCTCGCCGGCGTCCAGCCGGACGCGCGTCAGTTCCTTTTCTTCCGGCGGGGGCAGCGGGTCGAACTGGAGCAGCGGCTCGCCGGACACCTGGAACACGCCCGCCGCCAGGCCCGCTTCGGGGGCGAAGAACAGCCCGACCGTCCGCGCCTTCGCCGTGGGGTTGGTCAAGTGCAGGGTGACGAAGTAGGAGACGCCGTAGTTCCCCCACAGCGTCTGCGTCCGGGCCGCGTTCTTCAGCGACTCGACGTGGCCGAGCCGGAGGTATGCCCACTGGCCGCCGACGGCATACGCGCCCGACAGCATGACGCGCGGCGCCCCGAAAACATAGGGCGAGACCTCCCGGACGGACCCGGCGGCGAGCGGCGCGGCCGGGGCCGAGATCAGGCGGGCGTCCGCCCCTTCCGTCTCGCCGACCGTGGTCGCCAGATGGCTCGCCGACGAGACCAGCGCCTGCCGGTCCCCGTCCGCGACCACGCTCAGGCTCAGGGCGTGGTCCAGGCCGCTGATCTGCTGGAGCTGCACGATGCCGCTCACGGTCAGCAGGGGCGCGAAGCGCTGCACCAGGAGCGGGACGCGCGCGTGGGCGGGCACGTCCACGACGACGCCCGTGCCGCTGTCCAGCGCTTGTAAGAAGGCCGCGCCCGCCCGCCGCCCGATTCCCACGGTGTCCACCTCGGGGGCGGCGACGCCCTCCATGACGTGGACGGAGGCGCTCTGCGCCGAGGCGTTCACCAGGTCCGCGTGGAAGATCAAGGGAAGCCCGGTCTCATTCTGATGATGGTAGTCCAGCCGGACGGGCCGGAAGGGGGACAGCGGCGCGGTGAACAGGGTCTGGGTCTGCTTGACCTGCTCGGGGTTGTTGGAATAAAACATCGCCTCGGCGCGGGCGGGGACGAGCGGCTGGTTGACGACCGTGACGAGCGGCGCGGCCTCGACCGGCAGCAGGTCCGGGCCGGCGACTCGCAGCGGCAGGCGGCGCGTGACGGAAGCGCCGGGGCGCAGGCTGCCGGGGGGGCGGGGGGATTGCAGCAGGCGAAGC
>CAXTWM010000043.1:0-5072 GCA_964247915.1 uncultured Armatimonadales bacterium
TTGTGGGCGAGGGGGGCCGCGGAGGGGGTTGGGGGGCCGCGGTTGTTGTGGTTGGGGGCGCCGTGGGGGTGGGGGGCGTCGGTGTGGGGGCCGCCGGAGGCGGCCTGGAGCCACTGGCTGTTGTTCACCCAGCCATAGGTGGGGTCGTAGTAGGGCGGCACGAGGGCGGCGTTGGTCATGTCCTGGGGATAGGTGTTGGTGGCCGCGCCGGTGGCGGTGCCGGTGAGGGGGTAGCCGGAGCCGCTGAACGGGATGGGGTTGCCGGCGGCGTCGGTGACGGTCCACCCGCCTGAACCGCCGCCGGGATAGCCGCCCGATGTCTGAGCCTCTGCCGGCAGGGCGGCGAGCAGGCCGAAGGTGAGGAGGGCGAGGCTTATCAGGAGGACAGTCTTCGCTAAAGCCAGGCTAGGCCGAGGCGAGAAGGCCGAGGCGAGTAAGAGAGCGTGAACGAGCGGGCGCGTGTGACACAGGCCGAAACAGAGGCAGAAACATCAGCGTGATCTCCTTTGTGTTCCGAAGTGCAGCGTTACTCTTGCTATCGTTGCTTGAGAACCATTATAGTCTCGCGCCCCGTCTCTGTCAAGGGTTTTCGTGAAAATATTTGGGCACGTTTTATTTCCCTCCATAGGCAACGGCAGGCGGCGCTCAGGCGGTGACGCGGAAGCCGATCATCCGCCAGGCGACGCCGTCCTTGTTGCCGCCGTTGCCGGGATCGGCGTAGAAGCCTTCCATCGCCTGCGAGACCAGGCGGCGGAAGAAGTCGGGGGCGGGCAGGGGCCAGTCCGCCCGCACGTCCCCGGCCTCGACGCGGGACAGGAGGGCGTCCTGGCGGTCGGGGGCCAGCGCGGCGAAGGCGGCCCCTTCGGTCGCCCGCGCTTCGGCGTCCAGGGCGTCCAAACCCTGCTGGGTGGGGAACAAAAACCGGGGTTCGCGCGTCAGAAGATGCGCGAAATAGTCGCCGACGCCCGCCTCCCACCCGCCGGGGAAGTCGTCGGCAGGGATGATGCGGTCCAGGGCAGCGCGCAGGGTCTCGGCCTGTCGGGCGGACAGGAGTTCAGTTAGAGGGAGTGGTGTGGGCATGGCTTTGGCCGTCTTTTCGCCGCTCAACGGGGAAAATCCTGCCGCCGCCCGGCAAAAACGCGGATAGATTCGCGAGAAATTGAAGTATACTGTTTGGTGGCGTGACGCAGGGCCGGGTTCGCTGTGGGAATGGCCGTGGGATTGGAAATCCTCGGCTGTGGGGCGAAGACGCCGATTGTCACCCCACTTAAAGCCTTCGCCTGCGCAGACAGAGAAGGCCGCCGTTGACCTTTCTGGTCTCCACGCAGGTGGAGGCTTGGCCGCAGGCCCCACAGCCGAGGATTTCCAATCCCACGGCCATTCCCACGCCCGCGTCACAATCCCGTTGTAGGACTCACTCAGGACCAACCATGCTGCACTCCCGCTTTCTTTCGACTCGGTTCCTGCTCGCCGCCTGCGCCTTCGTCGCCGTTTCAGGCGCGGGCCTGGGGCTGCCCCAGCGCGGGGCGGCGCAGGACGACATGACGCGCGGGCCTGCCGCGCCGGGCGTCCCGCTGGGCGGTGCCGCGCCGGGCGGCGGGACCAGTACGGACGACGGCTCGACCGGCACGGGCGACGGCAGCGCCGATGACGCCAACAGCGGCAATGGTGGCGACAGCGCGGTCGGGGCGGACGGCGGCGCGAACCCGAACCCGTCCGTCGGCGTGGACAGCGCCGGGTCGGCGGGGGCGGTCGGGACGCGGAGCGGGCGGACAAACCGCGTGCGGCGGCGCGTGCCGCCGCCGAACCCGCTGGTCCTCCGAAACCCGACGCGCGGGAGCGGGCCGGGGACGCTGGGGGGCGGCGTGGACAACGGCGGCAACCGGGTGGCGCCGCTGGCCCCCGCCCGCGCGCCAGGCGACTACACGCTCCAGACGGACCCGTTCCAGCCGCGCCTGCGGCCCGGCGCCCGCCCGCTGCCGCTCTTCGGCTACGACTTCTTCCAGCCCGCGCGCCAGATCATCCTCGCGCGACGGCGCGCCCTGCTGCCACGCCCGGCCCGGCAGCCCAGCCGGACCGGCACGGGAACCGGCGCTCGCGGGCGGTCGAACGGGACGGGCGGCAATCGGAACCTCACGGGCAGCGGGAACCTCAGCGGCAACGACAACGGCGGGTTCGGGCCGGACGCCAACAGCTCGGACGCCAGCGGGTACGGGAACGGCGGCGACCTGAACGGGGCGGGCCAGGGCGCGGCGCGGCGGCGCGGCGCGGCGACGGACGGGACCGATGCGAATGGGAACGGCGCCACCGACTCGGGCAGCGATCCCAATGCGCCGGACCGGGGCAACGGCGGGACGTATAGCGACGGCGGCCAGACCTACGGCGGCAACACGGACCAGTTCGGGGGAACGGACAGCAGCGGGCGGAACGGGGACACGGGCGACAGCAGCGGACAGACGACGCCCCGCCCGCGCCGCCGGGCGACGTCGGGCGATGACGGCACGGGCGACGACACGGGCGGCTCCTTCTCCGGCGACACGACGGCCCCCGGCGGCGACATCCAGTTCCCCGGCGACGACGCGCTCGTGGCCGGTGGGGCGGCCAACGCGGTCGGCGGCGAGATCGCCGACCCGTTCGCGACCCTGTTCCGGCAGGTGCTCACGTCCCTGCCCCCGAACTACCAGATCCAGCCGGGCGACCTGCTGACGATCCGCTACGGCGCGCTGACCCTCGCCCCGCGCGAGTTCAACGCGACGGTGGACCCGCAGGGCGGGGTCTCGGTCGCGGGCGTCGGGCGGCTGGTCGTGGCGGGGCGGACGCAGGCCCAGGCGGAGCAGGCGCTGACCGCGCGGCTGTCCCGCCTGTACCGCAATGTGAACGCCTCGATCAGCCTGCGCCAGCTCCGCACCATCCGGGTGACGGTCAGCGGGGCGTCCTTCGCGCCGGGCAGCTACAACGTCCCGGCCAGCGCAACCGCCTTCAGCCTCCTCCAAGCGACCGGCGGGCCGACCGCGAACGGGTCGCTGCGCGACATCCGCGTCCTGCGCGGGGGCCGGCTGGCGGGGATCCTGGACATCTACCCGCTGATCACGGCGGGAACGGGCAGCCCCCGCGCCCGGCACGGCGACGTCAGCCTCCAATCGGGCGACACCATCTACATCCCCGCCCCCGTGTCCCGCGTGGCCGTCCGGGGTGAGGTGCGGCAGCCCGCGGTCTACGAGCTGGCCGGAGGCGAGACGCTGCGAGACGCCCTGGACTACGCGGGCGGCGTCAAGCCCTCGGGCGTGGATCAGAACGTCCACATCGACACGGTCAACGGCGGCACGGGGCGCGTCATCGTGGACGTCAGCCTGCGTAACCCCGCCCTGGCGGCGCGGACGCCGCTGTTCGACGGCGACAGCGTGGACGTGTCCTCGGTCCGCGACATCCTGACCAACCGGGTCACGATCCTGGGCGAGGTGAACAACCCCAACGACTACGCCCTGACGCGGGGGTTGCGAGTCGCGGACCTGATCCAGCGGGCGGGCGGGCCGCTCTACGACGCCTACCTGGACCGGGCCGAGTTGACGCGGCTCAACCCCGACAACACCACCGCCGTGGTCCACATCAGCGTCGCCCGTGCGCTCGACGGCGACCCGCTCCAGAACGTCCCCCTGCGCCGCTTCGACACCCTGCGGCTGTTCTCGCGGCAGGAGGTGTCCTACCTGGGGCGGCGGACGGTGGAGGTGCGCGGGGACGTCCAGCGGCCCGGCCAGTACACGCAGTCGGACAACATGCGGGTCAGCGACCTGCTGCTGGACACGGGCGGGCCGCTGCCCGACGCCTACCTGAACCGGGCCGTGCTGCTGCACCAGCGCGGCGACGGCACCTATGCCTACGACTATGTCAACCTGCGCGCCGTCCTGACCGGAGACGCGGGGGAAGACAAGCCGATCCTGGACAACGACGTGCTGGCCGTCTACCGCATCGGCGAGGCGCACTTCACGCCCGACCACACCGTCAAGATATTGGGCGACGTGGTGGCGCCGGGCCTGTACGCGCGCGGCGAGGGGATGCAGATCAGCGACCTGGTCAAGCTGGCCGGCGCCTACAAGCCCGGCGGCGGCACGGTCGTCATGCTCTCCCACGCCCGCCAGCCCAGCACGACGGCGCCCTCCGACGTGTCGCCGCCGGTCGTGGTCGCCTTCAACGGGTCCGGCGTGCCGGCGTCCGGCGGCGACGCCGTGCTCCAGGACGGCGACGTGGTGACGGTGCAGGGCAACGGCGCCATCAAGGACCATCCCCCGATCGTGACCGTGACCGGCGCGGTCGCCCACCCCGGCCCGTTCCCCATCAGCAGCACGACGCGCCTGAGCGACGCCATCCGGTCGGCGGGCGGCCTGCTGCCCGCCGCGTTCCCGCAGGGGGCCGAGTTCACGCGGACGTCGGACACGCTGGTGACGACCGGGCAGATGAACCTGGCGCAGACCATCAGCCAGATCAGCGACCTCTTGAACCTGAGCCAGTACCAGCGCGAGCGGGCCAAGGCGAGCCTGGCCTTGATTGAGGCGGCGGGCAGCGCGGCGTCGGGCAGCCAGAGCGGCGGGCTGACCATCCCCGGCATCACGCCGGGCGCGGGCGCTCCCTCCGCGAACCCCAACGTCGGCGGCCTGGTGGAGAACCTGCGGACCATCAACCCGGTCTCGCAGGGCCGCATCCTGACCCCAAGCCAGCTCCAGCCCAACGGCAGCGTGGCCGTGCGCCTCGTGGACGCCCTGCGCCGCCCCGGCGGCTCCGAGGACTTCCTGCTCAAAGACGGCGACACGGTCGTCGTGCCCGAAACGCCGACGACGGTGCAGGTAGTCGGGGCGGTCGTCGCCGGGCGCGGCGTCGTCTTCAAGCCGGGCCAGTCCGTGGACTACTACATCAAATTCGTCGGCGGCTTCACGCCGGACGCCGCCAAGGACCGGATCGAGGTCATCCACGCCGGCGGCGGCCGGATCCCCGCCGCCGCCCCCCGCCCCCGCCCCCCCCGCGGCCGGGTCCGGGTGGCGCGCGGCCTCCACCTGCCCGCGCAGCAGGAACGCCGCCAT
>CAXTWM010000043.1:5082-20640 GCA_964247915.1 uncultured Armatimonadales bacterium
ACGGCCCGGCCCGCGGCCACCCCCGCGGGCGGCGGCCGGCCCCCGGCCGCCCCCGCCGGCCCGATCCAGCCCGGCGACCTGATCCTGGTGCCGACCAAGGTGCTGGCCGAGAAGGTGGGCCGCAGCGGCAACTCCTTCAGCACCTTCTTCCAGGGCCTGGTCGGCTCGGCCATCACGCTGAAAATTCTCGGCAGCGTGCTGTAGAGTGTCGCCCCCCGGCGGGGGCCGCCTCCCGCCGGGGCCGGATTTGACAAAGCGGGCCTTTTGGGCTATACTCAGAGACCCGCAAAAGCATCAACCGCAACATCAACCGTCGCACCTTTTGCCGCATCAACGACAATACCTTGGAACAAGACGAAATCATCATTGACGGGTCGCGGCTGGCGCGCGCGTTCCGGCGGCAGGCGCGGGGCTGGCTCTGGAAGGGGCCGCTGGTCTTCGGGGCGCTGCTGCTCCCGGCCCTGGCCCTGGTGCCCCGCTCCTACACCGCCAGCGTCTCCGTCTCCATGCAGCAGGCGGCCCCCTCGGGCGGCCTGACCGGGCTGCTCGGCGGCGGGGGCGGGGGCGGCGACAAGCACTACATCGGCGTCCTGAAGAGCCGCTGGATGGCCGCGCAGGTGGAAAACCGAGTCCATCTCCCGCAGGTCTACGGCCCCAAGGTGCCCACCGAGGGCGCCGCCGACGGCCTGCTGGCCAAGGGCATCAAGCCCGAGGACAACCCCGACGGCCTCCTTTACATCTCCGTCACCCTGCCCGGCTCGCCCCGGATCAACCTGACAGGCGGGCCGCGCCCCGAGCAGGTCGGGGACGCCGCCGCCCAGGCCGCCAACGCCTACGCGCTGGCCCTGAAGAACTATTTCCTCACCAGCGACAATACCCAGGGGGCGGTGCTGCTGCGCGGGGCGGACGCCCAGGTGCGCGAGGCGCGGGACGGCTACGACCAGGCGCTGGACCGGCTCCGGGACTTCAACCGCGCCGTGGCGCGCGCCAACCCGCGCAGCGCGGGCGCGGCCCCCCGGACGGGGGCGGCGGGCGTGTCACAGGGCGCGGACACCGACGCCGACGCCGCCTCGTCGGGGCTGAACGCGCTTTACAGCCAGTTCGACGCGGTGCAGGCCGACCTGCGCGGGGCCGAGGCCGCCCGGCTGGCGCGTGAGCGGGGGATCACCGCACAGGTCCGCAACCTGTCCCGGCTGCCCACGGACGACCCGCAGCTCTCCGACATCCGCACCCGCGTCAGCGCTGACCGGATCGCCTACGACACGGCCCGGAACCTCTACGGCCCCGAGAACCCCGCCGTGGTCACGGCACAGACGCGGCTCCAGGCCGACCAAAACCAGCTCGACCTCCAGACCCAGGGCGTCCGCGACCGCCTGACGACCCCGGACATCGCCAGCGACCAGCAGATCCAGGCGCTCTATGCCAAGGGGGCCGCCCTGGCGGCGCGGATCGCGCAGGCCGAGCGCCGCCTGGGGGCCAGCCGGGGCCTGTCGTTCGAGAAGGGCAGCTTGCAGCAGGAGCTGGAGTTCCAGAAGGCCATCCTCCAGGAGACCTTGACGCAGGCGCAGAGCATCAAGCTAAACAACGCCTCGGCCCAGAGCCGGATGACGATCATTGATGCCGCCCTGCCGCCCGCCAGCGGCGAGCCGGGCGTGACGCGCCTAGCCCTGCTCTGCCTCCTGCCGGCGCTGCTCGCCTTCGGGGTGGCCGTCGTCCTGGACTACCTGCGGAGCGCCCGCGCCGGGGACAAGACGGACAGGCCGGACAGGCCGGACACCCCGCTGAACGGCAGCGGCGCGAAGCCGCTCGGGGAAAACGGCAGCGGCGGCAAGCCGCTGGGCGAGCCGGGCGACGCGGCCCCGCTCGCGAAGAAGCGGTGAGTGTTCCACGGGGCTGAACCCCCGTGCTTCGGTAAAGCAAATCCCCGCCTGCGCGGGCAGAAGAGCAGAGAAGAGCGTAATGCCTATGGCATTGCGCCCGCGCAGGCGGGGGCTTGCACTTCTAAAGCATGGGGGTTCAGCCCCGTGGAATGAACCCCGCCGTTTCGGGCGGGGACGAAGGGGTTTTATGAAAGTCGTCGTGCTGGCAGGCGGCCTGGGGACGCGCCTGGCCGAAGAAACCGAAGTCAAGCCCAAGCCCATGGTGGAGGTCGGCGAGCACCCCATCGTCTGGCACATCATGCGCTCCTATGCCCACTACGGGTTCAAAGACTTTTTCCTGGCCCTGGGCTACAAGGGCGAGGTCATCAAGCGCTTCTTCCTGGACCACTACAGCCTGGGCGGCTCGCTGCGCGTGGACCTGGCGAGCGGCACGGTGGAAGACCTGGAGAAAGACGCCGAGGACTGGACCGTCCACCTGATGGACACGGGCCAGCAGACCCAGACCGGGGGCCGGGTGAAGCGCCTGGAGCGCTGGCTCAAAGACGAGGCGTTCATGGTGACATACGGCGACGGCGTCTGCGACGTGGACCTCGGCCGCGTGCTGGACTTCCACAAGTCGCACGGCAAGCTCGCCACCATCACCGCCGTCCGCCCCCCGTCGCGCTTCGGCGGCCTGGTCTTCGAAGGGGACCTGGTGCGCGAGTTCAGCGAAAAGCCGCAGATCGGTGAGGGCTGGATCAACGGCGGCTTTATGGTCCTGGAACCCCAGGTCTTTGACTATTTGGAGGGCGATTCGAGCAGCCTGGAAGTGGACGGGTTGGAGCGTCTGGCCGCCGACAACCAGCTCGCGGCCTACCGGCACGAGGGCTTCTGGCAGTGCATGGACACGCTGCGGGAGAAGAAGATCTTGGAAAACCTGTGGCAGTCGGGCAAGGCCCCCTGGAAGGTGTGATCGAAGGGGCCGTGGGATTGAAATCCTCGGCTGTGGGGCCTTCGGCCAAGTCCCCACCTGCGTGGGGACAAGACCAGCCATCGAAAGCGGCTGTTTTCTGTCCGCGCAGGCGGACAGTCGGCGTCTTCGCCCCACAGCCGAGGATTTCAATCCCACGGCTCGGAGAGCCTACGGCAACATAGCCCCGCCGTTCACAAATGCCTGACGGCGGGGGCACAAAGGAAACGATGATACAAACGGACAAAGAGTTTTGGCGGGACCGTCCGACGTTCGTGACCGGCGCGACGGGCCTGGTCGGCGGCTGGCTGGTCAAAAGCCTGGTCGCGGCGGGCGCCGACGTCGTCTGCCTCATCCGCGACTGGATGCCCGAGAGCGAGCTGCTCCGGTCGGGCACGCTCCCCCAGGTCAAGGTCGTCCGGGGCGACATCACCGACCAGGAGCTGATGGAGCGCGCGCTGGGCGAGCACGAGATCGAGACCGTCATCCACCTCGCCGCCCAGACCATCGTCGGCATCGCCAACCGCAACCCGGTCTCGACCTTCGAGGCCAACATCGCCGGGACGTGGCGCCTGCTGGAAGCCTGCCGGCGCAGCCCGAAGGTCAAGCAGATCGTGATCGCGTCCTCGGACAAGGCGTATGGCGACCAGGACGTGCTGCCGTATGACGAGACCACGCCGCTCCAGGGCCAGCACCCCTATGACGTGTCCAAAAGCTGCGCTGACCTGATCTCCTATACCTACGCCAAGAGCTACGATCTGCCCGTGACGATCACCCGCTGCGGCAACTTCTACGGCGGCGGCGACCTGAACTGGAACCGAATCGTGCCCGGCACCGTCCGCTCGGTCCTGCGCGGCCAGGCCCCCGTCATCCGCTCCGACGGCTCGTTCATCCGCGACTACTTCTACGTCGAGGACGGGGCGGCGGCCTACATGCTGCTGGCCGAGCGCATGGCGAAGGACCCCGACGGCCTGCGCGGCGAGGCGTTCAACTTCTCCAACGAGCTTCAAGTGACCGTCCTGGAACTGACCCACAAGATTCTGGAACTGATGGGGTCCGACCTCCAGCCCGACGTCCGCAACGAGGCGTCCAACGAGATCAAGCACCAGTACCTGAGCGCCGCCAAGGCCCGCCGGATGCTGGACTGGGAGCCGCTGTTCACCCTGGACGGGGGCTTAGAAAAGACGATCCGGTGGTATACTGACTTTTTGACGCCTTAACCCCCAACGCCGGAGCCAACGGGCTTGCTATAGAAAGACCCTTATGACGGAAAAAGCCGATGCGCTGCGGGCGCAGATCGCGGACCTGGTGGTGCAGTACCACGATGAGGCGTTCCCCGCGCGCGAGTTCGTGCCGGGCGTCAGCCCCGTGCCCGTCTCGGGCCGGGTCTTCGACGCCGCCGACGTGCAGAGCCTGATGGACTCGACGCTGGACTTCTGGCTGACGACAGGCCGGTTCGCCACCGAGTTCGAGCGCGAGTTCGCCCGCTTCTGCGGCGTCCGCAAGGCGCTCCTGGTCAACTCCGGCTCGTCCGCCGACCTGGTCGCCTTGACCACGCTGACCTCGCCCAAGCTCGGCGACCGGCGCTTGAAGCCGGGCGACGAGGTCATCACCGTCGCGGCGGGCTTCCCCACGACCGTCAACCCGATCATCCAGAACGGGCTGGTCCCTGTCTTCCTCGACGTGACCATCCCCGACTACAACCTCGACATCGCGCAGCTCGAAGAGGCGCTGTCCCCCCGAACGCGCGCCCTGATGTTCGCGCACACGCTGGGCAACCCCGGCAACATGACCGCCATCTCCGAGTTCTGCAAGAAGCACGACCTGTTCCTGGTGGAAGACTGCTGCGACGCCATCGGCGGGACGTACAACGGCCAGAAGGTTGGGACGTTCGGCGACATCGCCACGGCGTCGTTCTATCCCGCCCACCACATCACGATGGGCGAGGGCGGGGCGGTCTTCATGAACAACGTCAAGCTCAAAGTCATCGCCGAGTCCTTCCGTGACTGGGGACGCGACTGCTACTGCGAGCCGGGCAAGGACAACACCTGCGGCAAGCGCTACGAGTGGCAGCTCGGCGATCTGCCCTGCGGGTATGACCACAAGTATACTTATTCGCACATCGGCTACAACCTGAAAGCGACGGACATGCAGGCCGCCGTGGGCGTCTCGCAGCTCAAAAAGCTGCCGGAGTTCATCGCCGCCCGCAGGCGCAACTTCGCCTATCTGCACGCGGGGCTGCAAGACTTGCAGGAGCATCTGATCTTGCCGCAGGCGACGCCGAACTCCGACCCGTCCTGGTTCGGCTTCCCCATCGCCGTCCGGGAAGACGCGCCGTGGACGCGGGACCAGTTGGTGCGGCATCTGGAGTCCAAGAAGATCGGGACGCGGCTGCTGTTCGCCGGCAACCTGCTCAAGCAGCCGGCCTACGCCGACATCGCCCATCGGAAGATCGGCACCCTGCCCAACACGGATTTCGTGATGAACCAGGTGTTCTGGATCGGCGTTTACCCCGGCCTCTCCGACGCCCACAAAGACTACATGCTCTCGGTCCTGCACGACTTCGCCAAAGCCGCGCGCGGGTGACTGTGGGAGTGAACACGAATCCACTGGCGGGGGACCTGGACCACGTCCTGGCGCACACGCACAATCTCTGGGAGGACCTGCGCGGCGGACGCCTGTTCATCACGGGGGGCACGGGGTTTTTCGGCTGCTGGCTGCTGGAAAGCTTCGCCTGGGCCAACGACGCACGGGGATTGGGGGCCGAGGCCCTGGTGCTGACGCGCGACCCGGAGGCGTTCGCGGCGAAACACCCGCGCCTGGCCGCGCACCCGGCCATCGGGTTCCACCGGGGCGACATCCGCTCGTTCCCGTTCCCGAATGGAACGTTCTCGCACATCGTCCACGGCGCGACCGAGGCCAAGGCGTCGCTGAACCGGGACGACCCGCTGGGCATGATTGAGACGATCACGGAAGGGACGCGGCGCACGCTGGAATTCGCGCGGCGGTGCGGCGCGAGCCGGTTCCTGCTGACCTCATCCGGCGCGGTCTACGGGGCGCAGCCGCCGGGCCTGAGCCATGTGCCCGAAGAATACGTCGGGGCGCCGGACTGCGCGCGGGCCGGCTCCGCGTATGGCGAGGGCAAGCGGCTGGCGGAACTCTTCTGCGCCGTCTACGCCGAGAAGCACGGGCTGAACGTGAGCATCGCACGGGGATTCGCCTTCGTCGGCCCGTTCCTGCCGCTGGACTCGCATTTCGCGGTCGGCAACTTCCTCCGTGACGGGCTGCGGGGCGGGCCGATCGAGATCGGCGGGGACGGGACGCCCTTCCGGTCTTATCTTTATGCGGCGGACCTGGCGATCTGGCTGTGGACGATCCTGCTGCGCGGGCGGCCCGGACGCGCCTACAACGTCGGCTCCGAGGCGGCGATCTCGATTGCGGACACGGCTCAGGCGGTCGCGGCGTGCTTTGCGCCCGCCCCGCCGGTGCGGATCGCCCGCGCGCCGACTTTGGGGCAGGCGGCGGAGCGTTATGTGCCTTCGACGGAGCGGGCACGGGGCGAGTTGGGCCTGGACGTTTGGGTCGGCTTGGACGAGGCGCTGCGGCGCACGATTGATTGGAACAGATCGGTCTATGGTTAAAGTTTCGGATTACATCGCGCAGACGCTGGTGCGGCACGGGATCGAGCACGTCTTCCTGGTGACGGGCGGCGGGGCCATGCACCTCAACGACGCCGTTGGACGCTGTGAGGGCCTGCGCTACGTCTGCTGCCACCACGAGCAGGCGTGCGCCATGGCGGCGGAGAGCTACTACCGGCTGACCAACAGACTGGCCGCCGTCAACGTCACGACCGGGCCGGGCGGGACCAACGCCATCACGGGCGTCTGGGGCGCGTGGACCGACTCCATCGGCATGATCGTGGTGTCCGGCCAGGTCAAGTGGGAGACGGTCGTCCGCTCTACGAACCTGCCCCTGCGGCAATTGGGCGACCAGGAGCTGGACATCGTCAAGGTCGTCGCCCCCATGACCAAGTATGCCGAGATGGTGACGGACCCCCAGACCATCCGCTACCATCTGGAAAAGGCGCTGTACCTAGCGACGGCGGGGCGGCCCGGCCCCGTCTGGCTGGACATCCCGATGAACGTCCAGGGCGCAACCGTGGACCCTGACATGCTGCCAGGCTTCGACCCCGCCGAACTCGGCCCGACGCGGGACGACACGGCCCGCCTGCCCCAGATCTGCGAACAGATCACGCGGATGTGCCGCGAGGCGAAGCGGCCGGTCATCATGGCCGGGTCCGGCGTCCGGCTGGCGGGCGCGCAGCCCGATCTGCTCGCGCTGGCGGACCGCTGGGGCGTCCCCGTCGTCACCGCCTGGAACGCCCACGACCTGGTCCCGAACTCCCACCCCGGCTTCAGCGGGCGGCCCGGCTCCATCGGCGACCGGGCGGGCAACTTCGCCGTGCAGAACGCTGACTTCCTGCTCGTCCTGGGCAGCCGGCTGAACATCCGGCAGATCAGCTACAACTGGGAGAACTTCGCCCACCGCGCCTACAAAGTGATCGTGGACATTGACCCCGCCGAACTCCAGAAGCCGACACTTGCCCCCGATCTGCCCGTGCAGGCGGATGTGGCCGATGTTCTGCGTCAGTTGTTGGGGCAGCCCGCCCGCCCCGTTCCCGCCGCACACTCCGAGTGGCTGGCCTGGTGCCGGGAGCGCGTCCAGAAGTATCCGGTGACGCTGCCGGAGTATTGGGAAAGCGAGAACGGCATCAACCCGTACTGCTTCATGGACGCCCTGTTCCGCCAGTTGCCTGAAGACCAGATCGTCGTGACGGGGGACGGGACGGCCTGTGTCACGTCCTTCAAGGCCGCGGACATCAAGCCCGGCCAGCGTCTCTACACCAACTCGGGCTGCGCCTCGATGGGCTACGACCTGCCCGCCGCCGTCGGCGCGGCCTTCGGCAGCGGCGGCAGGCGGATCGTGTGCCTGGCCGGCGACGGCTCCATCCAGATGAACCTGGCCGAGCTACAGACCATCGCCCTGCACAAGCTGCCGATCAAGCTTTTCGTCTTGAACAATCAGGGGTATCATTCCATTCGTCAGACCCAGCAGAACTACTTCCCGGACAACCTGATCGGCTGCGGCCCCGACAGCGGGCTGTTCTTCGCCCCCTTCGATAAGCTGGCGGACGCCTGCGGGTTCGGCTACCGCGCCGCGCGCACGGCCGCCGACCTGGACGACGCCCTGCGGGAGACGCTGGCGGGGGACGGGCCGCAGATGTGCGAAGTCTTCCTGGACCTGAGCCAGCAGTTCGCGCCCAAAGTCTCCTCGAAGAAGTTGGACGACGGGCGGATGGTCTCGGCCCCGCTGGAAGACATGGCGCCGTTTTTGAGCCGTGAAGAGTTAGCGAGCAATCTCGTCACCGATGGGGATGAGTAAAGGAGAATAATCGTGAACGCCCTGGAAAAGAAAATGGTGGCGCTTCTCACCGAGATGCGCGAGAACCACAACGTGGTGGGTGTCAAGGCTGAATTCGAGGCCGAAGGGACGCGCCTGGAAGAAGCCATGCGGCTCAAGGAGGTCAGCCTGAAGGCGGGCCTGGGCTTGAGCCTAAAGATCGGCGGCTGTGAGGCTATCAAGGACATGATCGAGGCGGCGAGCCTGGGCACCGAGCACCTGGTCGCGCCCATGGTCGAGACGCCTTACGCCCTCAAAAAGTATTTGCAGGCCGTCAAGCTGGTCTTCCCCGACGACCAGCGCGAGGACATGGATTATCTCATCAACCTCGAAACGATCACCGCGATCCAGAATTTCGACGAGATGCTCAAAATCCCCGAGATCGGCAGCCTGAGCGGCATCGTGCTGGGGCGCGTGGACCTGACCGGCTCGATGGGCCTGGACCGCACCTCGGTCAACAACGACGACATCCTCAAGCTCTGCACCGACGTGGCGGCCAAGGCCAAGGCCCAGGGGCTGCACGTCGTCGTCGGCGGCGGCGTGTCGGTCCTGTCGCTGCCCTTCTTCCAGGCGTTCCCTAAAGGGCATCTGGACCGGTACGAGACGCGCAAGGTCGTCTTCGGCTGCCCCGCCGCGCTGGAAAACAAGCAGGAGGCGTTCCTGAAGGCAGTCGAGTTCGAGATCATGTGGCTCCAGAACAAGAAGGACTACTACGGCTCGATCCACCGCGAGGACGACACGCGCCTGGCGATGATGCAGGAGCGCTATTCCAAGTCCATCGCCGCTATCCACGGGCAGGGCTAGGCAATGGCGCAGCGCACCGCCCTCGTGACCGGCGCCGCGCGCGGCATCGGCGCGGCCATCGCCCACGCCCTGCGCCAACAGGACGTGCGCGTCCTGGACGCGGGCCGGGACGTGCTGGACCTGTCGGACTCGGCCTCGGTCACCGCCTGGCTCGGCCGGCACGGCGGCGACGTGGACATCCTGGTCAACAACGCCGGCATCAATGTGCTGAACGAGATCGAAGCCATCACGCCCGACGACTGGCAGGAGATGGTGCAGGTGAATTTGACCGCGCCGCTCCAGCTCCTCCAGGGCGTTTCGCCCGGCATGAGGGCGCGCGGATGGGGCCGCGTCGTCAACATCAGCTCCATCTTCGGGGTCGTCACGCGCGAGCGGCGCGGGGCCTACAGCGTCGTCAAGGCGGGCCTGAACGGCCTGACTCGGACGGCGGCGGTCGAACTCGCACCCTTCGGCGTCCTGGTCAACTCGGTCTGCCCCGGCTATGTGGGGACGGACCTGACCCGGCAGAACAACTCGCCCGCCGATCTAGAAAAGATCGAGGCGACCATCCCCCTGGGGCGGCTGGCCGAACCGGACGAGATCGCGCGCTTCGTGGCCTGGCTGTGCAGCGAGGCGAACACCTACCTGACCGGCCAGACGATCCTGGTTGACGGCGGCTTCACCTGCCGTTGACCCCTGCCTACCATGCAAATCCAGAGCAAGTCCCATCCGTATGACGTTTCCGAGGCGCCCGGCCTCCGAGACGCCCTCCAAACCGCCGCCGAGGGGCGGCGCACGTTCGCCCTCGTAGACGCCCAGGTCCACGCCCTCTACCCGGACGCCTTCCAAGACGCGCTGCCGCGCGAAAATGTTCGACTCATCGAGGCGACCGAGCCGGCGAAGAGCCTGGACGCGCTGGCCCCGCACATCGAATGGCTGCTCGGGTCAGGCTTCCGGCGGGACTGCCTGCTGCTGGTCGTCGGCGGCGGCGTTTTGCAGGACCTGAGCTGCTTTATCGCCTCCACTCTGTTCCGGGGCGTCCGCTGGAGCCTCGTCCCCACCACCCTGCTGGCGCAGTGCGATAGCTGCATCGGCAGTAAAAGCTCGATCAACGTGGGGCACTACAAGAACCAGCTCGGCACGTTCTACCCGCCCCATCAGGTCCTGCTGGCCTTCGACGTTTTGAAGTCCCTGCCGCCGGACGAGGTGCGGAGCGGGCTGGGTGAGGTCATCAAGCTGCACCTGATTGACGGCGACGCGGCGACCGACCGCCTGCGCCCGAAGCTGGCGGCGTATGAGGCCCAGCCCCGCCTCCTCAGCGAAATGGTCTGGGACTCGCTGGCGATCAAGCAGCGGTTCATCGAGGAGGACGAATTCGATAAGGGCGTCCGCAACCTGCTCAACTACGGCCACACCTTCGGCCACGCCTACGAGTCGGCGACCGACTACGCCATCCCGCACGGCATCGCGGTGACGCTGGGAGTCCTGACGGCGACGTTCTTCTCGTCCCGCCTGGGCTGGGTCTCGCCCGCCTACTTCCAGGACCTTCAAGACTGGCTCGTCCCTTATTACACGCCGTACCAGGAGACGCTGCTTGGCGCGGACCCGGAGCGGATACTGGCGGCGATGCGGCTGGACAAGAAAAACACCGGCGACACGCTGGGCTGCATCCTGACGCACGGGGCGGGGCGGATGGAGAAGACCAAACTGGCATTCGAGAGCCAGGTGCGGCCCCTGCTGGCCGACTGGCGCGCGCAGATAGGCGCGACGCGATGACGCGCCACCCCATCGTCACCGAAGACCTCGAAGCCATCCTGTCCGCGCCCCTGCCCTGGGACGATCTGGCGGGCAAGACCGTGCTGATCACGGGCGCGGCGGGGTTCTTGCCCGCCTACATGGTCGAAACCCTGCTTTTTCGGAACGAGCGGCAGCCCGGCCCGCCGACGCGCGTCCTGGGCCTGGTGCGGCACGAGGGCCGGGCGCGGGAGCGTTTCGCCGCCTACCAGGGCCGATCCGACCTGCGGCTGCTGGTCGGGGACGTGTCCTTACCCCTGGAGGTGAGCGAGAAAGTGGACTACATCGTCCACGCCGCCAGCCAGGCCAGCCCCAAATACTACCGGACCGACCCCGTGGGCACACTGTCGGCCAACGTCTTCGGGACGCAGCGCCTGCTGGACTTGGGCCGCGAACACGACATCCTCAGCTTTCTCTTCTTCAGCAGCGGCGAGGTCTACGGCCAGATCACCGACGCGCAGGTGCCGACCCGCGAGACCGATTACGCCTTCGTGGACCCGATGGACGTGCGCTCCTGCTACGGCGAGAGCAAGCGCATGGGCGAGACGATGTGCGTCGCCTGGCACGCCCAGTACGGCGTCCCCGCCAAAGTCGCCCGGCCGTTCCACACCTACGGGCCGGGCATGTCGCTCTCCGACGGCCGCGTGTTCGCCGACTTCGTGGCCGACATCGTCGCGGGCCGTGACATCGTGATGAAGAGCGACGGGCGGGCGACGCGGGCGTTCTGCTACCTGGCGGACGCAACGGCGGGCTTCTTCACCGTGCTCCTAAAGGGCGAGAGCGGTCAGGCATACAACGTCGGCAACGACAGGGCCGAGGTCAGCATCCTGGACCTCGCCCACCGCCTGGTCGCCCTGTTCCCCGAGAAGCGCCTGCGCGTCGTCCAGCGGCCGGTCCCGGCTGACGGCTATTTGCAGAGCAAGATCACGCGCGGCTGCCCCGAGATCGGCAAGGTCAAGGCGCTGGGCTGGGAGCCGGAAACCACGGTCGAGGATGGCTTCCGGCGCACCGTCCTGAGCTTCACGCGCCCATGAAAATGTCAGGAATGAGAACACCAGCCATCGTCGAGAAGGTCGCGCACTTGGCGGGCGTTGACCGCGCGGTCGGGTATGCGCTCCTGGGGCGGGGGTGGACCGCGCTGGGGGGGATCGTCACCCTCGGCCTGCTGGTGCGGTCCCTGAACAAGTACGAGCAAGGCTACTACACCACGTTCGGCAGCATCATGGCCCTCCAGATTTTCTTCGAGCTGGGGCTGGGTCTGGTCCTCATGCAGTTCGCCAGCCACGAGCGGGCCGGACTGGAGTGGTCGCCGCAGAGGACACTGGAAGGGGACCCAGTCGCCAAGGCGCGGCTGGCCTCGCTCCTGCGGCGCGGCCTGATCTGGTATGCAACCATGGCGGTCGTCGTCCTGGCCGTCATCTACCCCGCCGGGGCGGCCTTCTTCCGTTTCTTCCATCACCTGCCCCCCGGCGTGCCCGCCGTCGCCTGGGAGGGGCCGTGGCTCTACCTCGCCGTCGCCGTCGGCACCGGCCTGCTGTTCACGCCGCTGTGGGCGACCCTGGAGGGGTGCGGCCTGGTGGCCGAGGTCGTCGGAGCACAGTTCGTGGGGGCGGTCCTCAGCAGCCTGCTCTTCTGGGTCCTGCTGCTGCTGCACTGGGGTCTGTACGCCGCGCCGCTGGGCGGCATCGTCAGCACGGTTTGGGTCATCGGCTGGCTCTCGGTCCGCCAGCGCGGCTTCCTGCTGGACCTGCTCCGGGCGGCCCGGTCGGACATCCAGGTGGATTGGCGGCGCGAGGTCTGGCCGTTCCAGTGGAAGATCGCCGTCTCCTGGGTCAGCGGGTATTTCATATTTCGGCTGTTCAACATGCTCCTGTTCGCCTTCCACGGGCCGGTCCCGGCAGGGCAGATGGGCCTGAGCATGGGCATCGCGGCCTCCATCGCCGCCATCGCGCAGGGGTGGATCACGACCAAGGCGGCTCCCTTCGGGAGCCTCGTGGCCCGGCGCGACTGGGCGCAGATGGACCGGATGTTCTTCCCGTGCCTGTGGCAGTCCACGGCCGCGCTGCTCGTCGGCGTCACGGCCTTCTGGCTGCTGATCGTCTACATCGGCCACGCCGGCTACCCGATCAGCCGCCGCCTGCTCCCGCCGCTGCCGATGGCCCTGCTGCTGGGCACGGCGGTCAGCTCGCACATCGTCGCCGCCCAAGCGATCTACCTGCGGGCGCACAAGCAGGAGCCGTTCCTGGCCCTCTCCCTCGTGGTCGGCGTCCTGACCGCCTTGTCGAGCTGGCTGCTCGGACGCCCGTTCGGGGCGGCGGGCATGATGGCCGGCTACCTCGTGATCAGCATCGTGGTCGGCGCGGGGATGGGCACGCGGGTCTTCATCCAGAAGCGGCGCGAGTGGCACGCCGAGCCTGCGGACGCCGGGCCGGAGCGAGCGCCCGCCCCGGAACTGGTGGGCCGATGACGACCCCGGGGACGATGACCGCGAAGACCACCGAGGAGACCGACGGGCCGCTGCTCTCGCTGTGCGTCCCGACCTACAAGCGGCCCGCCCTGCTGCGCGAGTCGCTGCGGGCCATCCTGTCCCAGATCACGCCCGACATGGCCGCCCAGGTCGAGGTGAGCGTCTTCGACAACGCTTCGCCCGACGACACGCCCGCCGCCGTCGCCGGGGTGCAGCGCGAGTTCCCCGATGCCCCCTGCCGGTATGTGCGCCACGCCGAGAACATTGGTCCGGACGCCAATTTCTATGGCGCGGTCCGGCAGGCGCGGGGCCGCTTCGTCCTGCTGGTTTCCGACGACGACGTCCTGCTCCCCGGCGCGGTCGCGACCCTGCTCGGGCTGATCCGCACACACCCCGACTTCGACGCCTTCGGCCTCAACGTCCGGCTGTTCAAGGACAGTCCCCTGGAGGAGACCGCCTCGCCGGCCTTCACCTTCCCCGAAGACCGCATCGTTCGGGACCGCGATCAGGCGCTCCTGCTGCTCCAGGCGCACTTCGGGTTCCTGTCCTGCATCGCCTTCCGGCGCGAGAGCGTCGTCCGCCACGACTACACGGACAAGGTCGGCACGATCATCATCCAGTCCTTCTTTTTCCTGGACGCGCTCGCGCCGGGGCGCGGCCTGTACGTCACCAGCCGGGTCTACATCGCTCAACGGGCGGACAACGTGGGCGGATTCAACTTCTTCCAGGTGATCGTGACGAACTACCACCAGCTCATGCAGTACGCGCTGACCGTGGGGTACGCGCCGCCCACGGTCCGCCGGGTCTTGGACCAGCACCTGCATTTCATCCATCACTGCGTCGTGACATTCAAATCCAAAGGCATCGGCACGCTCCGGCCGCGCTACGGTGACGGCGCGGTCCGCCTGCTGCGGGCCTATGGACCGACTCCGTTCCTGCTGTTCACCCTGATTCCCCGAATGCTGACCCCGCGCGGCGTTTACGCGCTGCTCAAGCGACTGAACCTCTGGGCCGGGGCCTTGCGCGGCAGGCACGCCCCGCCCGCCCCGGAGGGGAACACATGACGCCGACGCTCTCATTGTGCGTGCCGACATACAACCGTACCCCCCTGCTCGCCCAGTCCCTGCGCGCCATCCTCGCCCAGATCACCCCCGACATGGCGGATCAGGTCGAGGTCGTCGTCATTGACAACGCCTCGCCGGATGACACGCCCGGCGTGGTGGCGCGGGCACAGGCCGAGTTCCCCCAGGTAGCGCTCCGCTCCGTCCGGCGGCCCGAGAACATCGGGTGCGACGCCAACTTCTGCGACTCGCCCAACCAGGCGCGCGGCGAGTGGGTGTACCTGCTGTCCGACGACGACGCGCTGCTGCCCGGCGCGGTCGCCAAGCTGCTCCAGCTCATCCGCGACCACCCCGGCGTGGACGCCTTCGCGCTCAACGTCCGCGAGTTCCGGGGCGAGCCGGACGAACCCGAGGTCGAGGTGCTGCACGAGGGCGTCCCCACCCCGCGCCGCGCCTTCCGCTTGGACGCGCCGGAAGCGCTGTTCCCAGACGCCGATGCGGCCCTGGCGTTCCTGCGGATGCACATCGCGTTCCTGTCGTGCATCGCCTTCCGGGGCGACAACGTGCGCGGGCGGGACTACGCGCCGCGTTTCGCCACCAACTTGGCCCAGGCGTACATGTTCCTGGACGCGCTGGCGCCGGGGCGCGGCCTGCTCGCCGTCGGGCAGCCGTTTCTGTCGCGCCGGACGGACAACAACGAGGGGTTCGACTTCTTCCGCGTCTTCGTCACCAACGTCCGCGCACTGCTGCGGCACGCCCGGTCGCTCGGCTATTCCGCCGCCGCCGTGCGCGAGGTGACCCGGCAGCACATTGACTTCGTTTACAACTTCGTGCTGGTCTTCAAGGAGCAGGGCGGCTACGGCAAGCTCCGGGTCAGCTACGCGGGCTGCCTGCGGGCCGCCGTCCGCCTGGCGCGCGCCTATGGGGGCGAGCGGCGCGTTTGGGTGCAGATCATCCCCCGGCTCCTCGTCCCGGCGTCCGCCTTCGTCGGGGTCAAGCGCGCCGTCCAGGGCGCGCGCCGCCGGCCCGGCCCCGCCGCCCTGGCGGCCCTCCTGCTGGCGGGCGCGGCCTGGGGCGTCGCGGCCTGGGCGGGCCGGCGACGGGCAGGGAGCGCCCCCGCCTGGGCGGGCCGGCGACGGGCAGGGAGCGCCCCCGCCGCGAGAG
>CAXTWM010000044.1:0-20119 GCA_964247915.1 uncultured Armatimonadales bacterium
GGAAGGGCAAACGCCGGGTAAGCACGAGTAACGCAAACGGAGGCAGAACAGAATGGCAGATAAACCGAATTTTGGATTGACGGGGCTGGCGGTCATGGGGCAAAACCTGGCGCGCAACGTCGCGCACAAGGGGTTCCCCATCGCCGTCCACAACCGGACGACGGAGAAGACGGACAAGTTCATGGAGGAGCACGGCGGCGAAGGGCAGATCGTCGGCTCCCAGAGCGTGGAGGAGTTCGTCGGCGCCCTCCAGTCGCCGCGCGCCATCATGATCATGGTCAAGGCGGGCCGGGCGGTGGACGACGTCATTCAGGAACTCAAGCCGCTGCTGGCCGAAGGCGATCTGCTGATTGACGGCGGCAACTCGCTGTTCTCGGACACCGAGCGGCGCGTCTCCGAGCTGGCCCAGGACGGCATCCTGTTCCTCGGCACGGGCGTTTCGGGAGGCGAGGAGGGGGCGCTGAACGGTCCCAGCATCATGCCGGGCGGGACCGAAGAGGCGTACCAACTCGTCGCCCCCATCTTCACCAAGATCGCCGCCCAGGTGGACGGCGCCCCCTGCTGCACCTACATCGGCGACGGCGGCGCGGGCCACTTCGTCAAGATGGTCCACAACGGCATCGAGTACGCTGACATGCAGCTCATCGCCGAAGCCTACGACCTGCTCAAGAACGGCGCGGGCCTGACCAACGACGAGCTGCACGACGTCTTTACCCAGTGGAACGAGGGCGACTTAGATTCGTTCCTGATCGAGATCACCGCCCAGATCTTCGCCAAGAAGGACGACGACAGCGACGACTTCCTGGTGGACCGCGTTTTAGATCGAGCCGCGCAAAAGGGAACCGGCAAGTGGACCGCCCAGAACGCCCTGGACCTGGGCATCCCCGTGACGGCGATCACCGAGGCCGTCTACGCCCGCGCCCTGTCCTCGTTCAAGGAGCAGCGCGTCGCCGCCTCCAAGGTCCTGCCCGGCCCGACCGGCGGCAAGATCGAAGGCGACCGGCAGGCGTTCATCGACGCCGTCCGGGACGCCCTGTACGCCTCCAAGGTGGTCGCCTACGCGCAGGGCTTCGATCAGATGCTGGCCGCCGCGCGGGAGCACGGCTGGCGGCTGCACCCCGGCGAGATCGCGACCATCTGGCGCGGCGGCTGCATCATCCGCGCCCGCTTCCTGGACCGCATCAAGGACGCCTACGACCAGGAGCCGCACCTGGCGAACCTGCTGCTGGCCCCCTACTTCACTCAGGCCGTCAAGAGCGGCCAGGACGGCTGGCGCCGCGTCGTCGGCGAGGCCGCCCGCCTGGGCATCCCCGTCCCCGCCTTCTCGTCCGCCCTGGCCTATTACGACGGCTACCGCCGCGCCCGCCTGCCGGCGAACTTGATCCAGGCCCAGCGCGACCTGTTCGGGGCGCACACCTACGAGCGCACGGACAAGCCCGGCGCCTTCCACTCCCAGTGGGCCGAGGAAAAGCAGGAGCCGAAGAACGCCCCCCAGCACGGCGTCCAGACCACGGATTAGCAGGCATAAAGGAATAGCCGCCGACACTGCATCCTTCGGCTGAAGTCGGCGGCTTCCCTAAAGTGCCTTCCAAAACCAATGAGCACCGATTTATACGTTATTCTTGGTCACCGCCTCAGTGATCCCGAAGTTGAGGAGTTGCCAGCCTTGCTCAACGGATACTCGCGCGCCAACGGGGGGTTGTTTCGGCGGCACTTCAGCCATCACCTGTCTGGTGAGATACAGGAGCAGGATGGCAAATGGGTGTGGCAACCAGATGTTGATCCTGAATGGGCGCAAGGTGAACTAAGTAAAGGGATTACCGTGAGCGAGGAGTATTGGGCTTGGGGTTGGAACCCTGATCGGGACGGCAGTTTTGGGCATTGGTTCCACAAGAACAAAGAGCATGGTCATTTGAGGCTAACCAGCACTCTATCATCAAGCCTCCACATTGGCCCACAAAGCGCAGTGTTGGCACCCCCTATACGATGGCGGGACTTCTTTGATCCTGTCGTACAAACTGATCTATGCCGTTACGCCCGATTTCTGACGCGATTTTTCGGCGGCAGTTCAGCCATTTATGTCCCTGATGATATTGATCCCGGCTGCGAAGCGGCTTCTAAAGTAAGTGAGGGTTGGAGCTTTGACCAGATCACAAGCTGGTTGTATAGCCAGATGGACCCGGCAGCGTCCATTTCTACAGAGGAGTTAATAGAGACAACCTATTTCCATGGGCGCAAGGGATTTCAAGCCCGTGGCTATTACCTTGATGATTTCGCTGACATGACTACTGGATAAGCCCGATTATTTTTGGAAGAACCACATCCAGTGCAAGTAGCATCTTGGCCTATCATCGGCCCGAAAGGAGCCGCTTTTGCGCCGCATCCGTGATCGGATGAAGAACCCGTGGGCGCTTCCCGCCACCCTCACCGCTCTTATCCTCCTCCTCGCCCCCACCCTGTCAGGTGCCAAGAACACCGTGGCTACTCCCATGCCTCAAGTCATCGCTTATGTGCCCAACTGGGGGGATCTGGCCGCGTTCGCGGACGCGATTGATTACGCGAAGGTGACGCAGATCAACCTGGCGTTCGAGAACCCAGTGGACGATCAGGGCGTTCTGTCTTTCGACGACAAGGATGCCGTCTTATTGGCGAAGGCGCACGCCCACCACGTCCCGGTCTTGATCTCCATCGGGGGCGGGTCGGCGTCCGAGGACAAGGCGCTGCTGGCCCGCTACGCCGATCTGCTCACGGACGCTAAACGGGCGGGGTTCGTCGCCAAAGTCGCCGAGTACGTCAGCCGTCATGGGTTTGACGGGCTGGATGTGGACCTGGAAGGCCCCGCAATCGGCAAGGATTATGGGGCGTTCGTCCACGACCTCGCCCGAACCCTGAAGCCCCGAGGGAAGCGGCTGACGGCGGCGCTGTCGCAGGGGTACGGCGGGGATCAGGTGCCCGCCTCGGTCTTTCAGGACCTGGACTCCGTCAACATCATGGCCTACGACGCGACCGGCACCTGGGCGCCCGACCGGCCCGGCCAGCACTCCTCGCTTGCCTTCGCCCGGAGCAGCGTGGCATACTGGCTGGGGCGGGGGCTGCCTAAATCCAAGGCCATGCTCGGCGTCCCGTTCTACGGGTACGGCTTCGGTGCGGCGTTCCGCCGGTGGGATTATCCCTATTCGGAGATCATCGCCTCCTACCCCGGCGCGGAGAAGTCGGACGAGGCCGGGAAGACCATCTGGTACAACGGGTCGGCGACGATCCGGGCGAAGGCGCAGTATGTGCGTGACCAGGGTTTGGCCGGCGTGATGATCTGGTCGCTCGACTCGGATGCCAAAGGCAACCGCTCCCTGCTTTCGGTCATAGACGAGACGTTGAGGCCCAAAGCGGCGGCGGCTTCTTACGGGAAGCCTTAGCTGAAAAAATGGCTGATGTTACCTGCGGTCGCTTGGACCGTGGGACTGAAGTCCTACGCTGTGGGGCGCGGACGCCTACTGTCCGCCTGCGCGGACATGAAGACGCGGGCCGTTTTGTCTCCCCGCGATTCTGTCTCCCCGCAGGGGGAGACTAGGCGCTTCGCCCCACAGCCGAGGATTTCAATCCCACGGCGTTCTCGGCGCTCGTATCATCAGGCAATAAAAAAGCGGCGGGAGCGAAAGCCCCCGCCGCTTTTTTCTGGAACTGTCCGCTAGTCCGGGTCCGCCTGGACGGTGAAGTAGGACAGGACGTTGAACCCGTTGGTGTCGGGGAGGTTGCTCTGGTGGCCGGCCACGACCTCCAGCGCCATCGGCTTGACGTGGCCGTCGCACCAGAGGATGTTGCACTTGCCGTTGTGGCGGGCGACCAGATTGCCCAGCTTCTTGGAGCCGTGCCAGGTGGAGATCGGCGGGGCGGTGTCGCTGAACTGCCCCCGCTGCTCGCCCAGAGACTTGACGCCGTAGCCGTCCGCGGAGAACGCGCCGTCGCCGTCGGCCACCCAGATCGTCGTCGCGGGCGAGTCCAGCTTGGCGAGGCTGTACACGGCCGGCGGGTAGGCGTCGCTGACCGGCGGGCGGCCCACGCCGTGGTAGGTGTTGTAGTAGGCCGAGTTCATGCAGTACGAGCCGGGCCGGAACGTCGGGACCCCGTCCGCGAGCTGGGTCCACGGCACATACGAGCCGAACGAGTTCGGCCCCGCCGTCCGGGGGCCGGCGGGCGTGGAGCCGCTGAGGTAGGCGTCGGCCGGGTCCAGGTAGTCGCCGCCGCCGCTCTGGTCCGGGCAGTTGAAGACCTGGGCGGCCTTGACGAACGGCTGGATGGCGTCCATCCACTGGTAGTGCTGCCCCGCCGCGTCCCCGGCGGGCGAGTAGCGAGCGCCGCCCTCCCAGGTGCCGTAGTAGTGGTTGACCATCGCCTCGTCGTTGTCCTGGGAATACTGGGTCAGGGCCACCCCGATCTGCTTCAGGTTGGACTCACAGGAGATGGCGCGGGCGTTCTCTCGGACCTTCTGGAAGACCGGGAACAGGATGGCGGCGAGAATCGCGATGATGGCGATGACGACGAGCAGTTCGATCAGCGTGAACCCTTTGGCGGGGTTCTTGGAAGACTTCGGCATGTGTTTCTCTTTCTAAGGAGACGAGGGACGCAGGATTTCAAACAGGCGGCGCGGCGCTGGCGCGGTCGTGCCGCTCCAAAAGGACGCGCGGGACGAGGGGCAGGGCGAGCAGGGCCAGGGCCGTCGTCCCCGCGCTCAGGCAGATCAGGGCCGGCAGCGAGACGTGCAGGTGCTCGTAGAGCCACGATCCCAGGATGTCGGAGCCGGTCCCGCCGAGGTTGGCGGCGCTCATCAGCAGCGAGTAGGACATCGCCTCGGCCCCGCGTGGCGAGGCCCGCCCCGCCAGGTCCATCAGAGCGACCGAGACCAGGACGCCCAGCAGGCCGCTCGCGACGCTGATGACCAGGGCCGCCTCGTGCGAGTGGTAGCCCAAAAACAGCAGTGTGCCCCCCGCGCTCAGCACGATGCCCCCCGTCAGCAGCCGGGCCAGCGGCAGGCGCGTACAGAGCCAGGCATAGGACAGCGCCCCGACGATGGCCGCCCCGTTGGACAGCCCGCCGAGCCACCCGATGAACTTCGGGCTGAAGTGCAGGACGTTGGTCTGGACGTAAAACAGGGGCGTCCCGAAGCCGGGTGACAGGTCCTTCAGGAAGATAAAGGCCGCCGCCAGCCACAGCGCGCGCGACCCGAACACGGGCCGGAGACGCGCCAGCACCTCCGGCCCCGAGACGCGCGCCCGCCGCTCCCCGTGCCCCTCGGGCAGCAGAAACAGCGTCGCCGGGATCAGGCCGAAGAACAGGGCGGCCCCGATCCCGCAGGTCCAGCCGAAGGCGTGGCCGACGAGGTAGCCGCCGACGGGCTGGGCGACCAGGATCGTCCCGGCAATGATCGTCTCGCGCAACGCCCCCATACGCCCGGTCCACCCCTGCTGCTGGCCCGCCTCCACCAGCAGGCCGCCCGACACGCTGCTGGCGAGCACGGCGAAGGCGTTGGCCCCCACCAGCGTCCAGACCAGCGGCCCGTAGTGGCGCGGGACAATCGCCAGCAGCGCCCACAGGCTGCCCGCCGCCAGGCCGCTCAACACCAGGTAATTGCGCCGCCGCGACCCCCACAGCGGCACGACGTCGGACAGCAGCCCGGCGACCGGCTTGAAGTACCAGGCGAGGCTGGTCAGCCCGAAAAAGGCGGCCATCGCCGTCGGGCCTAAATGGAGGTGGTTCTTCAGCAGGAACTGGAGCGGCAGCTTGGCGTGGCGGCTGTCGCTGACGAAGGTCGAGACGAGCAGGCCCACCACGATCATCGCCAGGAGGCGTCGCGGCTGGCCCGGCGCTCTCAGCCCGCTTTCAGCGGGCGAGGAGGCGGTCACGGCCATAGGGTGTCCCTTCTAACTCCGGCCCGCCGGACGGCGCGATGCGTGGAGGCAGAAGGCAAAAGGAGCGGGGTAAACTCAGGGAGGGGCGCACGGGAAGCGCGGATGCGCCCGGAAGGGCGCGGGTCGGTCGGAGGCGCAAGGCCAAAGCGCGGCATGGCGGCGGTCACGATCTAAGGAGAATGATCTCCGGCGTCTGTTCTGTTGAAAACAGCCTATTATACCACGTCTACCCCGCCCTAAACCTCCCTACGGACTGTCTTTGCCGGTATAATAGCGGTATCCGAATGCCTGACAGAAGGGAAAACTTTCATGGAACACGCCTACGGCCTGGACATCCCCCGGACTCTGGAAGAGGTCTGCGACCCCAGCAAAATGGCCCTGTTGGTCTACGACATGCAGGTCGGCATCTTGAGCCAGATCAAAGACGGCGAGCAGATCACCGCCCAGGTCGCCCGCGTCCTGGAAGCCGCCCGCGCGGCGGGGGTGCGCGTCTTCTTCAGCCGCCACCTGTCCCTGCCCAAAGAGATCGCCGGGGTCACGCAGCTCCGCACCGCCCTGGCCTGGCAGCATGTGGACACGGTGGGCGAGGTCCGGCCCTGGTTCCTGCGCGACACGCCCGGCTTCGGGATCACCCCCGCGCTGGCCCCGCTGCCGAGCGAGGCCGTGTTCGACAAGATCACCATGTCCGCCTTTGAAGGCACCTACCTGAACATCGCCCTGCGCGACTGCGGCATCCACGCCTTCGCCGTCGTCGGCGTCGCCACCGAGGTCGGCATCGAGCCGACCGCCCGCCACGCCGCCGACCTGGGCTTCATCCCCGTCCTCGTCACCGACGCCTGCGGCGCGGGCCACGCCGAAGCGGCGGCGCGCTCCCTCGAAAGCCTGCGCTTCTCCGGCGACACGCTGCTGACCGACGTAGCAACGATCTGCCGCCTGTTCGCCCAGGCCAAGCCGCCCGCCTAGCCTTACCGGGTACAATCCCCCCATGAAGATCGTGCAGCTAGACATCCAGGGCTTCCGCTCCCTCAAGAATGTCTCCTGGCGCCCCGGCGACCTGAACGTCATCATCGGCCCCAACGGCAGCGGCAAGTCCAACCTCCTTCGGATGCTGGAACTGATCTCAACGACGGCACAGCAACGTCTTGAGAGGCTAGTCCAGGAGGCTGGAGGCATAGAACAAATTCTATGGGATGGACAAGCCCATGAGCTGAATATCATGTTGACAACTTCCGGTGTCGGGATTGGGCAAGCCCGGCGCGGGATTATTTACGAAGTTAGCATCGAGCCTGATGACTACGGCATGTATTACATTGAAAAAGAAGTTTTGAGTGATGCCTTTGACAAATTCAAACTAATTGACAAGGTAGGATCAACAGGAAAAATAGTTGGTCGGGAAGACAATCAGGTCGCGGAGATCACTACCTTCGATATGGAGACTGTACTCTCTTCTACAAGAAACCCACTCCTAACTTGGATAGCTATTGCTGGCCTTCCACTATACCGCCAGCAGATCGCTAATTGGAAGATTTACCAAAACTTACGAGTGGATGCAGATGCAACAATCCGCCAAACCCCCGTCTCGCGCTTAGAACAGCAAGTGGCAACAGACGGCCAGAACCTAATCAACGTCCTGCATACACTTTATACAAGTGACCGCCAGTTCAAGCAGGACATCAACGATGCCATGTTTGCCGCCTTCGGCGAGGACTTTGACGAACTAATCTTCCCACCCGCCGCCGATCAGAGGATACAGATGCGAGTGCGCTGGAAGACGCTGAAACGTGAACAGTCCACCGCCGACCTGTCCGACGGCACGCTGCGCTTTCTGTTTCTGATGACGGTCCTTGCCAGCCCCAACCCGCCGCCGCTCATCGCCATTGATGAGCCGGAAACTGGCCTGCACCCGTCCATGCTGCCCATCATCGCCGAGTTCGCTGCTGAGGCGGCCACGCGAACGCAGGTCATCTTTACGACGCACTCCGACCGCTTTTTAGACGCCTTCCGGGACACGAAGCCAACCACGACGGTCGCCAAGTGGGAGAACGGCGAGACCCTCCTAAAAACGATCTCGGGCGAGACGCTGGATTACTGGTTACAAGAGTATTCGCTCGGCAGCCTCTTCCGCTCCGGTGAGCTAGAGGAAATGGAATGAACTTCATCCTCATGGTCGAGGGGCATACGGAAGAAAAAGGGCTGCGGGAGTTTTTGCAGCGGTGGCTGGATCAAGAGCTTTCTACAAAGGTCGGTATCAAGATCGTTCGCTTCGATGGTTGGTCGGATTTGGTGAGGAATGCGAAGGCAAAAGCGCACTGGCATTTGAACAACCCTCAGGAGAAGAACAGCATCATCGCAGTGATTGCGCTTCTTGATCTCTACGGCCCGACGTTTTATCCCAGTGACAAGGTCACAGCCTCGGAGCGTTATGGATGGGCAAAGGGTCACATGGAGCGACAAGTCGGCCACCCCAACTTCCGCCAGCACTTTGCCATCCATGAGACGGAAGCGTGGCTTCTCAGTGAGCCGTCCATCTTCCCGAAAGAAGTCCAAGAGGCTTTGGACGCCAAGTATCCCGCACCCGAGAAGGTCAACTCGCATATCCCTCCCGCAAAGCTGCTGAAGGAGTTGTACAAGATCCGGCTCAAGCGTGCATACATAAAGACAACAGAAGGCAAATTATTGTTCCGCAAACTCAACCCGCGAACGGCTTACGCCAGGTGCCCCAGCCTGAAGGCGCTGCTGGACGAGATGCTTTTGCTTGCGAGGCAGGCCGGACTTTCATAAATCCTTGTGTCACAGGCTGTGACACTGTGACAGAGTTCACGCCCGGCCTGTGACACAGGCCCCGCGCCTTCTTTCTCCCGGCGTCTATACTGTTTCCAGTCGCACGAAATCAGAACAGGGGGACGGGGCAATGGTGACGATGCAATGGACGGTGGACGAACAGGGCAGGCCCGTGTCGGCGTGGCAGGCGGAAGCGGTGACGGCGGCGCAGGCCAAAGAGTTCGGGGCGCGTTATCATAAGGCGGTGCGCCTGACGATGACCTCCCGCTCCTCGGCACGGCGGCGGTCGCTGCGGACGCTGGCCGCGCTAGCGGCGACGGCTGTGGTGAAATGACAGCCGCGCGATGGAGCGCCTGAAACGCCCCCGGTGCAGGCACCGGGGGCGTTTTCCGTCATGCCGCAGCATAAGGGATGCCGGTCTCCCGGCTTGACACCCACTCACATAACGGTCATAATAGTAGACAGATAGTATTTAGAACGGGTCGGATCAATCCGTGGCGGCCTCTCTGTGAATGCGGAAAGCAGAAAATGCGAAAACGAACTCCCGTCGCGGTGGATTTTCCGCTCAGTCTATCACCGTGGCAGGCTGGAACTGCCGTTGATGTGGAAATTGCAAAAACGAACTGAAACGCCGGGGGGATTGTGTAAGAGGGCGTCTGGCAGCGTTTCACAGAATGCTCACCCGACGGCCCCTGAAAAGGAAAAACGCGGACGCCGGGAGGAATCGCGGCGGTTAAAGGCGAACGATGGCGGGGAATAACCGGGGGAACAGAGAAGTCTAGAGGGCGTGGAGACAGCATCGGGGGCCGGTCGCACCCGGAGGAGTTTTTGCATGGAGATCGCAATGGTCGGTTTGGGCCGCATGGGCATGAACATGCTGGAGCGGCTGGCGTTGGACGGGCACAAGGTCTACGGCTTCGATACGTCGCCGGACAAGGTGCCCGAGGTGGAGAAGAAGGGCGGGGTCGGCGTCACCGACCTGGGCGCGGCCATCAGCGGGCAGGGGCAGACGCCCAAGGTGGCCTGGATCATGGTCCCGCAGGGCAAGCCGGTGGACGACACCATCGCCAAGCTCAAAGAGGTGATGTCTCCGGGGGACATCATCATTGACGGCGGCAACTCCTACTTCAAAGACACCGTCCGACGGGCCGGCGATCTGGAGCAGTCCGGCATCCACTACATTGACTGCGGGACCAGCGGCGGCGTGTGGGGCCTGAAAGAAGGCTACTGCCTGATGTACGGCGGCAACCCGGACGCGGCGGGGTTCTGCGAACCCGTCTTCAAGACGCTGGCCCCCGACGACGGCTACATTTACACGGGCGCGTCGGGGTCGGGGCACTACGTCAAGATGGTCCACAACGGCATCGAGTACGGGATGCTCCAGGCGTATGGCGAGGGCTTCGACATCCTGCACGCTTCGGAATACAAGCTGGACCTGACCGGGATCGCCTCCGCCTGGCGCTTCGGCAGCGTCGTCCGGTCCTGGTTGCTGGACCTGCTCGTTCTGGCCTTCAAGAGCGACGAGAACCTGCAAAACATCCGGGGCTACGTCGAGGACTCGGGCGAGGGCCGCTGGACCATCCAGGAGGCCATCGACCACAACGTCCCCGCGCCGGTCATCACGTCCTCGCTGTACGAGCGGTTCCACTCGCGCCAGCCGGAGAACTTCGCCGCCAAGGTCATCGCCTCCCTGCGGAACGAGTTCGGCGGCCACGCGGTCAAGTCCATCGAGGGCACGGTGCATGACGCCACCGGGTCGGGCGACGCCGTCACCTACAGCGGCACGTCGGACAGCACGGCGGACCAGATCCAGCCGGGCGCCTCGGCCAGCGAGGCGGCGGAAACCATCGCCGCCACGGACCACATCGCCGACCCGTCGAAGGTGTAGGGGCCGCATTGGACAAACTCTGGGGGAACCTGCACGGCGGCAGCACGCACTTCCCGATCGCGCTGATGATCGCCTCGTTCCTGTTCGACGCCCTGGCCTACGTCGGGCGCGAGCCGTACAAGCGGGATTTGCACGTCGCTGGGTTCTACACGCTGCTACTGGGCGCGGCGGCGACTCTGGTCGCCACGCTGTCGGGGTTGGCCGTCTCCGCGTGGGTATTCTTCGGGAACGGGACACTGGCGAAGCACCACGACTTTGTGTGGCCCGCCTTCGGCCTGATGGTCGGCCTGGCCGTCTGGCGGCTGGTCGTGCGCGACGAGGCGACGCGGCCCGCGTTCGGCGTTTACCTGGTGGTCGCCGCCGCGACGGCGGGGCTGATGGCCGCCGCCGGCTACTTCGGCGGCGAACTTCTGGGGGCTTAGGCCCGGCGTCTAGGAAGATTTAAGCGATGGCGCGTGAACTCAAGGGATTAGTCGCCGGGCTGGCCGCCGGGCTGGGCGTGGTCGGCGTCGCCTACGGCGTCTCGGCCATTGGGACACGCGCCGTGCCCCCCGAGACGAAGCAGAAGGAAGCCAAAGAGGGCGTCCCCTCGGAGCCGAAATTGCCGGGGGGCGGAGAGACCGCCTCCTCCCACCTCGTGGCGACGGGCCGCAGCCTCTACGGAGACGCCTGCGTGGGCTGCCACGGAATTGGGGGGCAAGGACAAGCCGGCCCTAAGTTGCAGCACCTGGGCGATCCCGATGAGAAAATCGCCCGCAACATCGTCAACGGCTTCCCACCCCGGATGCCCGCGTTCAAGGGTAAATACAGCGACGCGCAGATCAAGGCGCTCGTCGCCTACATCCAGTCGCTCGAATAGAACATAACCGCAAAGAGATCACGGAGTCACCATGCCCACAACGACTGAAGCAAACCCCACCCTGGACCCGGACGAGCAGAAGACGGCTTCAGATGACTCGCGGCTGATCGAGTCGCCCATCCCCCCGTGCAGCATCGTCATCTTCGGGGCCACGGGCGACCTGACCCACCGCAAGCTGATTCCCGCCCTGTTCTCGCTGGAAACCCAGGGGCTGCTGCCGGACAAAATGAAGATCGTCGGCTTCGCCCGGCGCGAGTTTTCGGACCACTCGTTCCGCGACGAGCTGCAAGGCTCGCTCCAGGAGTTCGCGCCGGACTTGTGGAAGGAGTCGCAGGACGCCTGGCACAAGTTCGCCCGTCGGGTCGTCTTCCACCGCTCCGACTTCGACAACTCCCAGGGCTTCACTTGGCTGAAGGAGCGGCTGGACAAGTTCGACCAGTCCGAAGGGACGCAGGGCAACCGGCTGTACTATCTCGCCACCCCGCCCTCCACCTACACGACCGTCATCCAGCAGCTCGGCAAAGCGGGGCTGGTCAAAGCCGGCGACGAGAAGGACAGCGCGGGCTTCACGCGCATCATCGTCGAGAAGCCCTTCGGGTCGGACCTGGACAGCGCCCGCGCGCTGAACGCCGAACTCAAACAGGTCTTTGATGAGGACCAGATCTACCGCATTGACCACTATCTGGGCAAAGAAACGGTCCAGAACATCTTCGTGTTCCGGTTCGCCAACCTGCTGTTCGAGCCGCTGTGGAACGCCAAGTATGTGGACAACGTCCAGGTGACGGTCGCCGAGACGGTCGGCGTCGAGCAGCGCGCGGGCTACTTCGACAACGCGGGCGAGCTGCGCGACATGGTACAGTCCCACGCCTTGCAGATGCTGGCCCTGGTCGCGATGGAGCCTCCGAACACCCTGAGCGCGGGCGACATCCGCGACGAGAAGGCCAAGGCCCTGCGCGCCATCAGGCCGATCCTGGACGACGACTGCGAGGCGTGCGTCGTGCGCGGCCAGTACGGCGCGGGCAAGATGGGCGACAAGGACGTTCCCGCCTACCGGGACGAGCCGAACGTGCCCAAGGACTCGGTGACGGACTCGTTCGTCGCCCTGAAGCTGGAAATCCAGAACTGGCGCTGGGCCGGCGTCCCCTTCTTCGTCCGGGCCGGGAAGCGGATGCCGGAGCGCGTCACCGAGGTCAACATCACCTTCAAGGACGTGCCCCGCGTGCTGCTGGCGAACGAGACCGAAGACACGGCGGACCCGAACGTCATCACGATCCGCGTCCAGCCCAACGAGGGGATTTCCATGCGCCTGGGCGCCAAGCCGCCCGGCCAGAAGACAGTCGTCCGCCCCGTGGACATGCACTTCACCTACGGCACGAGCTTCGGCCAGCGCATCCACGACGCCTACGAGCGCCTGATCATGGACGCCCTGATCGGCGACGCTTCGCTGTTCACCCGCGACGACGAGGTGGAAGCCGAGTGGGGTCTGATCACGCCCATCCTGGACCACTGGAAGAAGTCCAAAGCCCCCGACCTGCCCAACTACCCCGCAGGAAGCTGGGGGCCGGAGGAAGCCGACAAGATGCTCACCGATTCGGGCCGCAAGTGGTGGAATCGATAACATACTCCGTGTAGGGGCGAACCTTGTGTTCGCCCTCTTGTCCCTCTCTCGACGGACTTTCCCAACAGACACAGAAAGCGACACAGAACACATGCCGACAGTCACCATTGAGGGCCAGACACCGTTTGAAGTCGAGGCCGGGAAGAAGCTCGTCCTCGCCATCGAGGATTCGGGGTACGACATCCTGCACCGCTGCGGCGGCTATGCCCGCTGCACCACCTGCAAGGTGCATTTCCTGAGCGGTGAGCCGCCCGAGACCAACGCCGAGGAGCGCGCGACGCTGGAGGAAGACGGCCTGCTCGGCCAGTACCGCCTGTCCTGCCAGATTCGCGTCCAGGCCGACATGACCCTGGACCCGCCCGACCGCGCCAGCGACCGGGGCATCCCCCCCGGCGACCGGCCCGAGGACTAGGCGGAGGGATTAGCGTTGAGCTTCGCGCCACGCCCCTATGTCCCTGCCGACCTGACCGCCCTAACCTCGCTGATGCAGGACGCCTGGGAGGGGCGCACCGCGCAGATGACGTTGCACGTCGGCGACCTGTACTGGCGGATGCGGGATCAGGACTACGAACAGTGTCTTCGGCTCTGGCCGGATGAGCACGGGCGGCTGGTCGCATTCGGCGAGTGGACGGAAAGTGAAAACCAGTGCGTGCTGGATCTTCAACTTCATCCCGCGCACTTCGCCGACGGCACAAGCGATCGGGTGCTCCTCTGGGCAGAGACCGAAAGCGCTGGCCGCCCGCTGATGACCTATGCCGCTGAGACCGACAGGGCTTTGATCGCGCGCCTGGATTCCTCCGGCTATCAAAGGCAGGAACAGTGGTACAATAATCACACGCGGTCTTTGGAGACCATGCCGGATGTGCCGGAGCCGCCCACCGGGTACGTCGTGCGTCACCTGACCGGTGCCGGGGAGATCGAGGCGCGTGTGCAGGGGCACCGGGCGGGGTGGCAGACCGAGAAGATGACGGTTGCCAAGTACGAGCGGCTGATGGGCACGCCCGGCTACCGGCCCGAACTGGACTGCGTCGTGGTCGCCCCAGACGGCAGCTTTGCGGCGACCTGCAACTGCTGGCTGGACGAGCGCAGTGGGGCGGGCTTGTTTGAGCCTGTTTCGACCGCACTCGCGCACCGGCGCAGAGGGCTGGGCCAGATGCTGATCTCGTTCGGCCTGCGTCAGCTCCGGTCACTGGGAGCACGAAGCGCCTGGGTCGCCTCGAACTCCGGCAACCCGAAGGCGACCCGCCTATACGAGCGCTGCGGCCTCGCTGTGGTTCGGAGGGACTACGACTATGTCAGACAAGCGCCTCGGCTTCCTATATGACCCCGCCGTCCTCGACCACCGGCCGCCTGAAGGGCACCCGGAGCGGCCCGCCCGCGTCCGCGAGGTCATGGCGCTCCTGGAAAGCGAGGGGTTGCTGGACCGGCTGACACGGCTGCCGGTCACGTCCGCGACGCGGGCGCAGATCGAGCGGGTGCATACGCCGGCCTATCTGGACCGGGTGGAGCGCATCATCGCCGGGGGCGGTGGGTACTTGGACGCGGGGGATACGGTCGCCTCGCCCGGCTCGTGGGCGGCGGCCTGCGCGGCGTCGGGCGCGGCCATTGGGGCGGTAGACGCCGTGATGACCGGCCAGGTAGATGCAAGTTTTGCCCTTGTCCGCCCGCCCGGCCACCACGCGCCGCCGGACCGGGCGATGGGCTTCTGCATCCTCAACCACGCCGCCATCGCCGCCGCCCAGGCCGTCGCGCAGTACGGCCTGTCGCGCGTCCTGCTGGTGGACTTCGACGTCCACCACGGCAACGGGACGCAGGACTGCTTTTACGCCTCGCCCCACGTCCTCTACTTCTCCACCCACCAGTCCCCCGCCTACCCCTTCACCGGAGCCGTGGAGGAAACGGGCGATGGGGCGGGCGCAGGCTACACCGTGAACGTCCCGCTGCCCCCGGACGTCGGCGATGACGGGTTTGTGCAAGCCTTCGACACCATCCTGCGCCCCCTCGCCGCCCGGTTCCGGCCTGAACTGGTCATCGTCTCGGCAGGCTACGACGCCCACTGGCGCAATTCCCGGTACGTCCAGGGCATCCGGGAGCGCCTGACCGTGCGCGGGCTGGCCGCCTTGTCCCGCAGCCTCCAGGAGATAGCCGACGCCCACTGCCCCGGCAAACTGGTCGGCATCCTGGAAGGCGGCTACGACCTGGAAGCCTTGGCCTGGGGCGTCCTGGGCACCCTGCGCGTCTGGCTCGGTGACGCGGACGTGGAAGACCCCCTCGGCCCTCCGCCCACCCAGGCACGGGAGCCGGACATCACGCCCCTTTTGGAGCGCGTCCGGCGGGTGCATGGGCTGTAGGCACCTGCCATGTTTGTTGCAGAGATTACGGTTCGGCTTGCTCCCGAAGCGGACCCAGATGAGATACATGATCTCCTGGGGGCCATGCGGCAGAACGGGCAGATACTCGGCAAAGAGTTCCCCATCGTTCAATCTGGGCAGGTGTTAAAGTCATTCGCCCTGATCCCGGAGGCTGACGCGCTTGGTAGGTCGCACGACAACAAGTGGGCCAAACGGGCCAGAGCTGATCTCGTCAAGAAGGGGCTGACGCATCTGCGTGTCAAGGTGTTCGGCGATGATCCGACGAGCCGCAGCCCGGATGCCTGTGACGCGCCCGATGATTATATCCTATACACGGATTACCTGACGCTGGAGTCCCCACTGCGCTGCGGCCGGTGTTTTGACCCGGTTCCCCTCTACCATGTGCCCCCCACCTACGACGACAGTGAGTTCTACAACGTCAAGACTTGGGAATCCGACTACCAGGCCTGTGACACGCTCCAGATGAACTGCCATACCGGTGAGCGGTTCGGGATCAAGGAGATGTCCGAGGCGGACAGCAGCCTGAGCCGGCGAGGGCGAGGGCTGTGCGCGGCCATCGAGCAGGGAACGGGAAAGCCGGTCTACTACTACCTGTTCCGCTACGTCCGGCGGACAACGCGGGAGAAGGAAGAAGCGCGACGGTGCCCGGTCTGCGGCGGTGCCTGGTTTCTGGACGAACCCTGGCACATCTTCGACTTCAAGTGCGAAGCCTGCCGGCTGGTTTCTACAATCTCCCCGACTGTTGCCTGACGCTCAGGCTGTCTCTGCCGCTCGCACAAAGCGTTTTGCTGATTTCGCAGGCTCCCCAAAGAGCACAAGCGCGTGCGGCACGGGGCGGGAGGGGATGCCCCGCGAGGTGTGGCCGGTGACCAGGATCGTCCGGCCATAGACGAGGGACGTGCTGAAGCCCGAGTCGAGCAGGACGGCCTCGCGGACACCCGCCGCCGACAGGGCGCGGGCGAGTTCGGCGGAGGTCGCGACATAAGTAGTCGCGCCCAGGACGAGCCGGCCGTCGGGCATCAGCGCGAAGAACGCCCGGCGGCGCGGGTCCTCGGCGTCGTGGACATGGAAGCCGTCGAGACGGGGGCCGTCGGCGGCGACACCCGCATGGACCAGCCAAACTCCTCCCAGGAAGGCATCCGTCAGGCCGGGGAGGCGGGCGGCCAGGGCGGGCTGGTCGGCCATTGCCTGCGGGTCGTAGGGCAGGATGCGGGTCCGGCCCGGCGACAGCAGAACCAGGGGCCGTCCCGCAAGCGCCCCCGCGTTGTCCGCCCGGTTGAAGACGGCCCGCCCCTCGTTGCCGCAGAGCGAAGGGCCGATCAGGACGTTGTCCGTGCCCTGCACCGAGGCGTCCGCGAAGAAGGTCCCGTTCATCCCCGCCTGCGCCCCCGCCTGCCGTACCAGTTGCTCTACCCCGCACCGCAGGGCCGACCGGCGCGTCTGCGCGACGCCGCCCTCAATCAAGATGAACGGGACGCCCTTCTGCCGCTCTTGTATGACAAGAAGGCCGGGCTGCGGATTGGCGAGGTCAACGCTGCCGGGCGGCAGCGTGGGTGCAGGGACAACGGCAGGGAAGACGTGCGGCGTGTTGTGGCGATAGGAGACCGTATGGGGCACAAAAAAGGCGGCTGCCAATGCAGCCGCACTTAACATACCTTTAACACGGGCAGCGGACGTCGCTGTCCGCTTGCGCTTGACGAGAAAACGGTTGTCAGGAGGGGTGATCATCAGGGCCATTGTAGCACGTCGGCGCTCGCTTGTCAACGGCAGTTAATTACATAGCAGCAAAATAGCAACATATCAAAAAGTGACGCCCTTGATCTCCAAGCCCAGCCCCACGCTCCGGGTGCGGAAGTTGTAGGAGAAGACCGGGGTGAAGCCGCGCAGGGCGGGGGCGACGGCGAGCTGGTAGTCAATGACGCCGCCGTGGGACAGGTCGTAGCGGACGCGGGCCGCCGTGATGAGCTTCCGGTTCCCCGTCTGGACCCGCAGGTCCAGTTCGCGCGTGGTGTCCAGGACGTCGAAATTGAACGGGGAGTCGCCGCCCGTGTTGCTGGCGAGGAACTGGACGCCCACAGCGGTCAGGTCCGAGAAGTAGTGGTTGACGGCGACGTCGAGCTGGTCGTACCGGTACGCCTTTTTGCTGCCGCTGTAGCCGCTGGTGGAGATCAGGATGCGCGGCTGGAGGACGGTGTTGGGGGCGACCAGGAGCGGGTAGGCGCTGAATCCCAATTGCGAACGGATGCGGCGGGCGTTGACGTTGGTCGGCTGCTCGTGGTACTCGCCGACCGTTTCCTGGGCGTCGGCGTAGAAGACCAGGTGCCGCAGGGCCGCCCGGAACGCCCGCGCGTCGCCGTAGGCGGGCGGGGCGGGGGGCCGGGTCAGCGGGATCTGGCCGCGCAGGGTCACTTCGGGCAGGCGGCTGACGTACAGGTCGTCCCGCAGGCGGCCCCGCGCGGCGACATGGGTGGAAAGCTCTTCGGCCAGCCCCAGCCCTCCGCGCGAGGGGACGTCGAACAGCCGGATCGGGTTCGGCTCCGGCAGGAAGTCGTGGAACCGCAGCGGGTCGCCATCCGGCAGGACGGGGATGGGCGCGGTCGCGACCATGCGGATGCGCTCCAGCGGTGTCACCGGCCCGACCTGCGGCGCGACGGGCGGCGCGGCGCGGACACGCGGCGCGTACAGCGTCTGCTGGCTGGTGAGGGTCGCCTCGAAGGACTGGCGCGTCGGCAGCAGCAGGCGGTATTGGACGGGAACGCGCCCGGCGTGCAGGCCGCTCCCGAAGGCGAGGTAGGTGCCGTAGCGGGCCGAAATGCCGACCGTCGGCAGCATCGTCTGCCGCCGCGCGGCGTCGCCGCCCGCGCCGGTGTGGAAGGTGATCCGGGGGATCGTCAGCAGACGCGCGCCGAAGAGGTACACCGTGGCGTTCCGCAGGACGCCGCGGTGCTTCGTCTGGTCCAGGGTGATGGTTTGGGCATGGAGGCGAAGGTCCGCCTTCTCGTCCGGCGGCACGGTCGTGAGGTCGGCGTCGGTGGCCGTCAAGATTTCCGAGTCTTTTTCAGGCGTTGCGCCGCGCACCGTCTTCCCCTCGATCCGTGCACTGCGGAGCGTGAACACCTTCCGGGTGACCAGCGCGTTCAAGGCACGGGCGCTCTGCGTGTTCCCGTCGAACGTCACTTCCTCCGCCCGAATGGTCGTGTCCGTCTCGTGCAGCCGGACGTGGCCGCGCAGGGCATAAAGGCTGCGCCTGGCAGGCCGCCCCGGAACCAGGGGCGGAGGAAGGGGTCTGAAATCGCCGTCGGCTTGATCGGCGTCGAACGTAGCCTCGCCGCCGTAGACCCCATGATAGCCCTCGATGTGCGGGCGGTTGAATGGGCCGGAGAGGGAGTCGAACTTACTGTACACCTGGGGCAGTTGTGGAAACGCCCCCAGCGCGGGCACAGGCGCGGCAGGGGCTGTCACGGGCGGGAAAGGCCGATTGGGCGGCGTGTCGCCCGCGTTGGGCATCTGGGCGAAGGCGGGGGAGGCGAGGAGCAAGAGGAGGCCCCCCAGCCCCCAATTCTGGGGGAGCCGGAAAGCGCACGGAGGGGTTGCCGCACCATCCTGTCTGGCTCCCCCATTATTGGAGGCGGGAGGGTTCTTACTTCCAGTCACTGATGTCCAGTCCTGCCGGGGCAACCGCCTTGCCGTAGCTGCCCATGCTGTCCCGGAACGCCTGGTCGTCGTAGGTCCGCGACTGGACGACAACCGGCATGGGAACGGCGTGGCCCATCAAGAGCGCCTGCTGCTTGGAGTCCAGCGAGGCCAGGACGCTGCGGAGCGACTGTGCCCCCGAAATGCCGGTCAGGACCGCCTCGATGTCCCGCTCGTCGTTCAGCAGGCAGGTGATGCGCGTTCCGAGCTGCGACAGCACTTCCGAGTCGATGCCCGAGGGCCGCTGGTCCACGACCAGGAGGGTGACGTTGTACTTGCGAAGCTCGCGGGCGATGATGCCGAAGGTCGTCTGGTGCGCGAGGTGCGGGGACAGGAACTTGTGCGCCTCCTCGATGGTGATGACCAGCGGGGTCGGCTTCCTGCCCTTGTCCCCCATCGCGTCCTCGGTCAGCTTGACGTACTCGCCGTGGATCTGGCGCGTCAGGATGTTGGCGACCAGCATATACTGAAGGGGCTTGCGGTAGTTGCCGAATTCCAGGACGACGTTGATGTCTTTGAGCAGGCAGCCCATGATCTGACGCACGGCGTCGTCCGCCTCGCCCGCGTCTTCGACCAGGAAGCCCTTGCATTCCTCCACCATGCGGCCCAGCTTGCGCTTCAAGGCGCCCAGGGACATGGCGTTCGCGCCGCTCTTCTCGGCGAACTCTTTGACGGCGTCGCCGTCCATACGCAGCAGGGCCGCCAGCCACTTTTTGCCATAGTGCTGTTCCAGCAGGTAGGTTGTCTCCGCCGCGCTTTGGTTGAGGTTCAGCTCGTCGGCCAGCAGGATGATGTCGTCCACGCTGATCTGGCTGTAGGGGATGCGGACCTGATTCTCGACCGGCACCTGGCGGCGGCGCGAGGATTCCATGTCCATCGTGAAGACGCTCACCCGGCTGCCGAAATACTTTTTGAGACCGTCCACGCCCTCGCGCGTCGAGTCTTCAGTGGTCCCCTTCCAGCCGTACTCGCCGTGCATGTCGAAGACCAGGTTGACGGCCTTGC
>CAXTWM010000045.1:0-20111 GCA_964247915.1 uncultured Armatimonadales bacterium
CGGGGCGGTCATTGCTGAAGCCACCGCGTCCGCCTCGGTCGCCGCCGCCGCGATCTCCACCGCCGCGTCCGCCACGGTCGCCGCCGCGCCCGCCGCGATCACCGCCGCCCCCGCCGGGGCGCGGGGGGCGGCCCGGCTCGGGGTTGGCGGGGTCGAAGGGCTGGTCCAGGCCACGCGCGGTCAGGTTGACGCGCCCCTGGCCGTCCACTTCGGTGACACGCACCTTGATCTTGTCGCCCATCTTGACCACGTCCTCGGGCTTGCCGATGCGCTCGTCCGAGTCGGTGAGCTGCGAGACGTGGACCAGGCCGTCCTTGCCGGGCATCAGCTCGACGAACGCGCCGAACTGGAGGAAGCGGACCACCGTGCCCTCGAACTCGTCGCCGGGCTTGACCGTCCGGGTCAGGTCCTCGACCGCCTTGCGGGCGGCCTCGCCGGCCGCGCCGTCCACCGATGCGATGTAGACGGTGCCGTCCTGCTCGATGTCGATCTTGGCGCCCGTGTCCGCCGTGATCTTCTTGATGGTCTTGCCGCCGGGTCCGATGACCAAGCCGATCTGCTCCGGCTCGATCTGGATCGTGAAGATGCGCGGGGCGTACAGCGACAGGTTCTCGCGCGGGGCGGGGATGGCCTGGGTGATCTTGTCCAGGATGAACAGCCGGGCCTCCTTCGCCTGCTGGAACGCCTGCACGAAGACCGCGCGGGGAACGCCGCCGATCTTGGTGTCGAGCTGCAAAGCCGTGATGCCCTCGGACGTTCCGGCGACCTTGAAGTCCATGTCGCCGGAGAAGTCTTCCATGCCCTGGATGTCGGTCAGGACGGCGTACTTCCGCCCCGACCCGCCCTCGCCGCTGCCTTCCGGCCCTTCGATCAGGCCCATCGCGATGCCCGCCACGGGGGCCTTGATGGGGACGCCCGCGTCCATCAGCGCCAGCGTGGAGCCGCAGGTGGACCCCATCGAGGTCGAGCCGTTGGACTCGAGCACTTCCGACGTCAGCAGCATGGTGTACGGGAACTGCTCGCGGGAGGGGATGACCGCGCGCAGGGCGCGCTCGGCCAGCATCCCGTGCCCGATCTCGCGCCGGCCCGGCCCGCGCATCGGGCGGGCCTCGCCGACCGAGTAGGGCGGGAAGTTGTAGAAGTGCATGTAGTGCTTTTCGGTGTCCTCCTCCAAGGTGTCCACCATCTGCGCGTCGTCGCCGGAGCCGAGAACGAGCGTGGTCAGCACCTGGGTCTGGCCGCGCGTGAACAGGCCCGTGCCGTGGACGCGCGGGAGCAGACCGACCTCGCAGTCAATCTTGCGGATGTCGGTGGTGCCGCGCCCGTCGGGCCGCTTGCCTTCGGTCAAGATGAGATCGCGGAGCTGGTCCTTGACGGCCTTGTCGGCGGCCTCTTTGATGTCGGCGATGTTGTCCGGGTACTGGTCCTTGAGGCTCGCCACCACGTCGTTGATGAGCAGGGTCAGGCCGGCCTCGCGCGAAGATTTGTCAGGGTCTTGCAGGCCCGCGCGCAGGGTCGCGTTGAAGCGCTCCTGGATGACTCCCAGAATCTCGGCGTGGACGTGGTGCAGGGGAACATCGGTCTTCGGCTTGTTCACCTTGGCGGCCAGCTCGCGCTGCATGGCGCAGAGCTTTTTGCAGGCGTCGTGCGCGAAGTCCATCGCTTCCAGCATCTTCTCTTCGGAGACCTCGGACGCGCCGGCCTCGACCATCGCGATGGCGTCCTCGCCCGCCGCGACGATCAGGTCCAACGGGCTTTCGCCCTGCTGCTCGAAGGTGGGGTTGAGGATGAACGCGCCGTCGGCATCAAGGCCGACGCGGACGCACCCAATGGGGCCTCGGAAGGGGATGTCGGAAACCATCAGCGCGGCGGAGGCGGCGGTGACGGCAAGCACGTCGGGGGAGAACTCGGGCTGGTACGAGAGCGGCATCGCGATGATCTGGGTCTCGTTACGCATCCCGTAGGGGAACAGCGGGCGCAGGGGGCGGTCAATCAGACGGGAGGTGAGGGTGGCCTTCTCGCCGGGGCGGCCGCCGCGCTTGATGAAGCCGCCGGGGATCTTGCCGTTGGCGTACTTCCGCTCCTCGTAGTCGCAGGTGAGCGGGAAGAAGTCCAAGTTGGACTTCGGCTCCTTGGACATCGTGGCGGTCGCCAGGATCATCGTGTCGCCGTTCGAGAGCAGGACGGAGCCGTTGGCCTGCTGGGCGAGTTTGCCGGTGCTGATACGCAGTGTCGCGCCGCACCATTCGGCTTGGACAAATTGTTCCATGTGTCTGTTTTCATTTCTCCATTTACGTTACGCCATGTTTCGAGTTACGCCGTCCAAAACAAAACGCCTCCTGCGCGGTTTGATTCGCCAGGAGGCATTTGCTTCTGTGGGCCGCGCCGGGCGTCGTGGCCGAGCGGGGCCGCACCCTTAGTGCTTGCTGCGGATGCCGAGCTTGCCGACGAGCACGCGGTAGCGTCCGATGTCCTTGGCCGCCAGGTAGTTGAGCAGGCGGCGCTGCTTGCCGATCTGCACCATCAATCCGCGCTGCGTGTGCTTGTCGTGTCGGTGCAGCTTGAGGTGTTCGGTCAGGTTCTTGATGGACGAATTCAGCAGCGCGATCTGGACTTCAGGCGAGCCGGTGTCGGACTCGTGCGTCTTGTTGTCGCCGATCACGACTTCTTTCTGTTCTTTGAGCAGAGCCATGTCGCTCTTCTTCCCCCTTGTGTGCGTTTAAACCTTGTGTTAATCGGCACAGTATACCCGGCGGTTCCGCGTGGTGTCAAGTGACGCGCGGCTCGCGCGGCACCCGCGCCTTGCGGTCGTCGGCCTCCGTCTCCGGCTCCGGCGCGGCGGGGGCCGGGGCGATCTGGCCGGTCTGCCGGGCCTCCTGCCGGTTGGCGTTGGAGATCAGGCCGTCCGGCAGATCCGACCACAGGCGGTACAAGTGAACCAGCGTGACGATCGCCAGGGCCGCGACGGGCGCGGCGAACAAAGTCCCCACGATGCCGTTGATCTCCAGGCCCGCGAACAGGACGAACAGGACGACCACTTCATGCAGACCCAGGGCGCTGCCGACCAGCTTCGGGTACAGGACCTTGCCGCCCACCTCGTTGATGACGACGAACAGCACGACCACGGCGACGGCGGCCCCGACCGGGCTGTGGATGTGGGTCGGCGTGATGAGGGCGACGAGCACGGCGGGGACCGCCCCGATGTACGGCCCGAAGACGGGGATAAGGGAAGCGACGACCACGAACAAGCCGATGATCAGCCACGGGCTGATGCCGATGGCGAGGCACCCCAGGGCCGCCGCCGCGCCCATGATGAGGGCGATGATGAGCTGGCCGCTGACGAAGCCGCCAAGAATGCGGCTGACGTCCGTCTCCCACAGGTCCGCGCGTCTGCCCAGGTCGGCGGGGAGCATCCCGTTAAACTTCTCGCGCATGTCGGGAGCGAAGATCAGGAAATACAGCGCGATCAGCAGCACGATAACGGCCTCGGCAGCGTCGGTGAACGAGCGGCGCAGGAGCGGCAGGGCGTCCTTGCCGGCGCGCTCCCCCAGCGTCTTGAACTCGGCGGGCGGGTGCTGGATCGTGTCCGTCAAGCTGAAGTGGACGTGGCGCGCGGCCAGCTTCTGGTCTAGGTCGCCGGCCCGGTCCAGGGCCTTCTGCTTGTAGTCCGGGAAGTTCTGCTGGATGTCCTGCACTTGGCCGGCGAGCTTGCCTTCCAGGAACCACGCGCCCAAGCCGAACACCACAAACAGGCCGAGGAAGACGGCGGCGACGCTCAGGGGTCGCGACAGCCGCGTCCGGCTCAGGCGCTCCACCAGGGGACTGAGAGCGTAGGCCACCAGGCCACCCAGGGCGAACAGGAGCAGCGTGTGGTGGATGTAAGTCGCGATGTGGATACCGACCCCGAGGAACGTCAGGATCAGCAGCACGGTCGCAATAATGATGAGAAGGCGGGTCCATTTTTCCATGCCGCCTTATACCCGCCGCCCCGCAAAGGCAACCGCTCGGTCTGGTGGCGCGGCAAGTGTTCATCGGATAATCTGACACGTATTGTAATCTGTCATTTGAACGGGTACAATCAACCTATGAGCGAAACAGTTCTGACACGGGAGCGCATCATGGAAGCTGCGGAGGATGTCCTCCGGCGCTACGGCCCGAGCAAGGCCACCGTCGTGGACGTGGCCCGTGCGCTCGGTGTCAGCCACGGCAGCGTCTACCGGCACTTCGCCAGCAAGGCAGAACTGCGCGACGCCGTCACAGGAATTTGGCTGGCGCGGATTCACGATCCTCTCGAAGCAGTAATCGCGGGAGAAGCCTCGGCCGCCGAGCGGCTATACCGCTGGCTGGTCGAACTCATCGCAATCAAGCGCCGCCTCCTCGCCGACGACCCCGAATTGTTCGCCACCTACGTCGAGCTGGGGGCGGAGGCGCGCGACGTCGTCGGGGAGCATCTGGACCACCTGACCGCGCAGGTCAGCCGCATCATCCGGGAGGGCATGGCGCGGGGCGAGTTTGAATCCAAAGACCCGGCGGCAACGGGCCGAGCCGTGCTGGGCGCGACCGCCCGCTTCCACCACCCCGCGCACGCCTCGGAGTGGGCACATCCCGACATTGACACGGACTTTGAGGGAGTCTGGTCACTCATCCTGAACGGCCTCAAATCGAGACACTGACACGAACACAGACAGGAAAAGAAACATGAAAACGACCGACAACACGATCCTCATCACGGGCGGCGGCTCCGGCATCGGGCGCGGCCTCGCCGAAGCCTTTCACGCCCTGGGCAACCAGGTCATCATCGCCGGGCGCGGGCAGAAGCGCCTGGACGAGACAACCGCCGCCAACCCCGGCATGAAAGCGCTGACGGCGGACATAGCGGACGCGGACAGCATCCGCGCCCTCGCGGCCCAGGTGACGCAGGGCTACCCGGAATTTAAAGTCCTCATCAACATGGCGGGCGTTATGAAGAACGAGAAACTGCGGGACCAGGCGGAGGCGCTTGACGACATGGAAGCGACGGTCGCGACCAACCTGCTCGGCCCGATCCGGCTGACGGCAGCCCTGCTCCCGGCGCTGTTGAAGCAGCCCCGTTCCACGGTCATCAACGTCTCCTCCGGGCTGGCGTTCGTGCCGCTGGCGATGACGCCGACCTACTGCGCGACCAAAGCCGCGATCCACTCCTACACGCAGTCACTGCGCTATCAGCTCCGGGACACTTCGGTGGAGGTCCTCGAACTGATCCCACCCTATGTGCAGACGGGGCTGATGGGGGACCGCCAGGCCAACGACCCCAGGGCGATGCCGCTCGATGAGTACCTCGCGGAAGTGATGAGCATCCTCCAGGCGGAGCCGACGCCCCCGGAAATCTGCGTGGAGCGGGTGAAGCCGCTGCGCTTCGCCGAGGCGAACGGGGGCTATGAGGGCTTCTTCAAGACGTTCAATGATGCCATGTCTGCCGCAAGGGCAGGCGAGTAAGAAAAGGAGAAACACAATGATCGAACACATCGTTCTGTTCCGCTGGAAGCCGGAAGCGACGGGCGAACAGGTGGCCACAGGCATGGAGGGACTGCGCGGACTGAAGGAAAGCATTCCGGGCATCGTCGCCCTGGCCTGCGGCACGGATTTCTCCGGCCGCGCTCAGGGCTACACGCACGCCCTGGTTATCCGCTTCTCGGACCGGGCCGCGTTCGATGCCTACGGGCCGCACCCCGCCCACCGCGCCGTCATCGAAACTCACCTCAAGCCCATTCTGGAGGCCGTCATAGACTTCGACTTTGAAGTGGCGCCCTAGGAAGGCTTTTATCTGGCAGGCGGGAGGGAAGCGGCGATTCCGGCGACATCCCGACCCATCTGATCTTTCAGCGCGTCTAAGCTGTCGAATTTCGCTTCATCTCTGACTTTGCGACGGAAATCCAGCGACAAAGGCTGGTCGTACACGTCTTCGGCGAAGCCGTCCATCAGGAACGCCTCCACTTTGCGCCCGCCGTCGCTGTCGGTCGTCGGGTTCGTGCCGACGCTGACGGCGGCGCGGACAACCCGCCCGTCGGCGAGATGGGCATAGGCGGCGTAGATGCCGTCGCCGGGCAGGAGCTGGCCGGGCTGCGTCGGGAGGAGATTGGCCGTGGGATAGCCTAAGGTCCGGCCGAGCCGCTTGCCGTGCCCGACGACGCCCTGCACGACGAACGGGTGGCCGAGAAGGCCGATCGCGGTGGGCAGGTTGCCGCCCGCCACCAGCCCGCGAATCTGCGTGCTGCTGACGCGCTCGCCGCCGATGAGGATGGGCGGAACGACCGTGACGGCGAAGCCGTTGCGCGCGCCGTCGCGCAGCAGCGTCGTCACCGACCCCGACCGCCGTGACCCGTAACAAAAGTCTGCGCCGACAAGGACGTGACGCGCACCGAGTCTGCCTTCCAGAACGTCCGCGACGAAGGCTTCGGGGGAAAGGCCGGCGAAGTCCCGGTCGAAACGGGCGACGGCGACGGCCTCGATCCCGCCGCCAAGCTCTTCCATGAGTTCCACGCGCCCCGCCAGCGAGGCGATGTAAGCCGGCGACTGATGGGGCGCGAACAGTTCCGTCGGATGGATGTCGAACGTCAGCGCCACGGGCGTCAGCCCCTGCGACCGGGCCTCACGGACCGTCTGCTTGAGAATCTCCTGATGCCCGCGATGGACGCCGTCAAAGACGCCGATGGCGACGGCGGTGTTTTGCAGTGTTTCCGGTGAGTTTTGGAGTGGATAGAAGGTACGCATGGCTGTTGTCACCTGTTGCTACAGGGTGAACACCTTGAACGGGTGGAGTTGTTCCCCATCCGCCCGGCCCAGCGCGAGGAGCGCGCCCTGAGCATCCAAAATGCGGGCGACCGTGTCCGGCGGCAGGAGCGAAGGCAGCGCGCGCCCGTGCCGGATCGCGTCCTCATCCGCCTCGGTGTCGGTGCGGTGGGCGGGTAGCTTGTCCAGCGCATCCGCCGGTGAAACCAACAGCCCCGGCAGGCTCTCTTCGGTCAGGTCGGCTAGGGGCGTCGCCCTCCCGATGCCGAATGCGCCGACGCGCGTCCGGCGCAACGTCGCCATGTGCCCCCCCACCCCCAGGGCCTCGCCCAGATCGGCGCAAAGCGTGCGGATATAAGTCCCCTTGCCGCAGGCGACATCGAGCGTGGCCGTCGCCACCTCGCCCGGCGTGAAATGGAGCAGTCGGATGGCGTCAATATGGATCGTCCGGGCTGCGCGCTCGACCGTGATGCCCTTGCGAGCCAGCTCGTACAGCCGCCGCCCCTCGTGATGCACCGCGCTCACCATCGGCGGGATCTGGGACACGTCGCCGACGAAGCGCGGCAGGACGGCGGCCAGGTCCGCCTCGGTGACATGGCCCGCGTCCGCCCGCGCAAGGACTTCACCGGACGCATCCTCCGTCGTTGTCGTCACGCCCAGGGCCAGCGTCGCCCGGTACTCCTTGCCTTCGTCGGCCAGGAAGTCCGAAATCCGGGTCGCCGCGCCCAGGCACACCAGCAGCACCCCGGTCGCGTCCGGGTCCAGCGTCCCCGCGTGGCCGACGCGCTTGAGGCGGGCAGTGCGGCGGACGCGGGCGACGACATCGTGGGAGGTCATCCCCGCCGGTTTGTCAATGTTCAGGACTCCGTTCATGTAGCGCCCTTGTACCCCGCCGCGTAGTAGCCCGCCTCCGTATGGACAGAGACAGGGGCGTCGAACAGCGCCGTCAGATTTTGAGCGGTCAGCACGCTCTCCTTCGGGCCGTCTCGGAAGACCGCCCCGCCGCGCATCAGGACCACGCGCCCGATCTCGGGCAAGATCTCCTCGACGTGGTGCGTGACCAGAATGATCGTCTTGCCTTGCTGTGCGATGCGGCGCAGCGTTTCCAGAAAGCGGCGGCGGGCGATCAGATCCAGGCCCGTCGTCGGCTCGTCCAGCAGCAGGGCGCGCGGGTCGTGGACCAGCGCGCGGGCGATCAGGATTCGCCGCGCCTCCCCCGTGGACATCTGCGCCATCGGCTTGTCGGCGAGTTGGGCGGCTTCCATGAGGTCCAGCGCCTTCCGCGCCCGTTCGCGCATGATCGGCGTCACGGCATGGTGCCGCGCCAGCCCCTGCGAGGCAAAAAAGCCCGACAGGATGACCTCCAGGCCCGAGAGCGCGCCGTCGTTGACAAACGTCTGGTGCAGGTCGGCGGACACGATGCCGAGCAGCGTCCGCAAGGCAAACACGTCCCAGCGGTCGCGGCCAAAGAGGGCGATTTTTGGCCTGCCGTCCTCGCCCGCCAGCGGGTAATGCTGCCGCGTGATGAGCTTGATGAGCGACGACTTGCCGGACCCGTTGGGGCCGACGATGGCGGTGTGCTGCCCCTCGGCGACCGTGAGGCTCAGGTCGTCCAAGATGCGCGTGCCGCCTTTGACGAGCGTGGCATGGTCTATTCGGAGCAGTGGCGGCGTCTCGCTCATAGCGCCTCGACGGCATCCCCGACGGCGACGGTTCCCATGCCGTCGGGGATGAGCAGGCGCCCGAACAGGACCTTCTGGTCTTTGGATCGGTATCCCGCCAACGTTCGGAGCGGTTCGGGTCCGGCGGCCTCGCCCGCCTCCTGGTCTACCGTGATCAAGCCGCACCGGTCGCAGGATTTGACGCCGTGGAAGGTGACGCCGCCGATGTGGACTCTTGTCCATCCGTCCTCGGCATAGGCGGGCACGCCGGAAACGACGAGGTTGGGCCGGAAGCGGTTGGTCGGGACGGGCTGTTCCAGGCGTGAATTCAGGTCGCGCAGCGACGCCTCGCCCAGCAGCAGGAGCGGGTAGCCATCGGCAAAGCTGACAATGCCCTCGCCCGCACTATACTCCGGGTTGACCTCCCGCCGCGTCTCTTCGGGCATGAAAACCAGCCGGCAGGGGACGCCCAGGAACTCCCCGAACCACCCGTCGGCCTCCTCGCCCACGGGCGCGGCCTCGCAGACGCTGCGCCAGACCTGCACGGTCTGGCGCCGGGCGGCGGCTTCCGGCTCGAACGGTACTTCCAACGGCCCCATTCCGGGCGCGGACAGGAGCAGCCCGTCGGGGGTTAGAGCGACCGACACCAGCGCCATGCGCGGCAGCGCCCGCTGGGTCAGAAACCGGCCCTTTTTGTCCACGAGCATCCACCGGCGGTCGTGTTGGAGGCCGCGCGCTTCGACGTTGGCCAAGAGGGTTGAAAAGCCGCCAAGTGACTTGACGGGGTAAACGTTGATCTGCGTGAGGGTGGCTTGGGTCATCGTGAGGGAGATTGTACCTGGAACGGATGAGAAAACGAGAGAAAACGAGTAGTTGAAAACTACTCGCTGGGAGAAGCGTCCTTCGGACGGGGGAGAAAGCATACGCCAGACACTTTACCCGTCCAAAGGACGCTTCACCTAGCGAGGGATTTTCAATCCCTCGTAGCGGCTCGCATCAGCTCGGCATCTGAAGCAGGGCGGCGACCTCACGGGCGATCTGGCGCTCCTCGTCGGTCGGGATGACCCAGACAGCGACCGACGCATCATCCGCGCTGATCTGAGCGGCCCCACCGCCCATCGCGGCCCCGTTGCGCCCGGCGTCCAACCGCAGGCCCAGAAAATCCAGGCCCCGGCAGATGCGCTCGCGTGTCGCCGGAGCGTGCTCGCCGATGCCGCCGGTGAAGGCGACGGCGTCCAGGCCGCCCAGCGCGGCGGCATACGCGCCCAGGTACTTGCGGACGCGGTACGCGAAGATATTCAGAGCCACATCGGCCCGCTGGTCCCCTGCCCCTGCCGCCTGCTCCAAGTCGCGCACGTCGTTTTTGCCCGCCAGCCCCTTGAGGCCGCTATCTTGGTTGAGGAGGTCGTCGAGCCGTTCCGCCGTCATGTCCTGGGTCCGCAGCAGGTACAGCAGCAGGCCGGGGTCAACGTCGCCCGACCGCGTGCCCATGACCAAGCCCTCGAGCGGCGTCAGGCCCATGCTGGTGTCCATGCTTTCGCCGTTCAAAACGGCGCAGACGCTGGCCCCGCTGCCCAGATGGCAGGTGATGAGCCTGCTCCCCACCGCCTCGCGGCCCAGGCACTCCAAGAGCCGCCCGGAAACGTAGCGGTGGGAGATGCCGTGGAAGCCGTAGCGGCGCAGGCCCAGGCGGTCGGCCAGGTCGGCGGGCAGGGCATACCGCCAGGCCACTTCCGGGAGGGTGCGGTGAAAGGCGGTGTCAAAGACGGCCACGGCGGGCGCATCCGGCAGGAGCTTCTGAGCGGCCTCCATCAACGCCACTTCCGTGGGATTGTGCAGGGGGTCTAATTGCTCCAAGCTATGCAGGTCTCGGAGGACGTCAGGCGTGACGCGCGTCGGCTCCGAAAAGCGCGAGCCGCCCTGCACGACCCGATGGCCCACGGCATCAATGCCGAAGGGTTGACACTGCGCGATGGCTTTCTGAGCGGCGTCCGGGAGGGCGTTCGCGTCTAGGCGCTCGACGGTGCCTTCCGTCAGAACTTCTTCGGCGCCGGACGTGATCTGAAACAGGCGAAACTTGAGGCTGGAGGAGCCGACGTTCAGGGCCAGGACGTTCAATTGTCGTCCTCGGTCCTCGGCGCGTGGGCCGCCGTCCCCTCGCCAGCCCACGTCCAGTCGCGCACCTCCGGCATGTCTTCCCCGTGCGCGCGGACGTACAGGTGGTGCTCGGTCAGTTTGTCGCGGAGGAACTGCTTGAGGTAGGCGGCCCGGTAGCCGAGCGACGGTACGCGGTCTATCACGTCGGTCGCCAGGTGAAAGCGGTCCAGGTCGTTCAGGACCACCATGTCGAAGGGCGTCGTCGTCGTGCCGTTCTCCTTGTAGCCCCGGACGTGGAAGTTGTCGTGGTTGGTGCGCCGGTAGGTCAGCCGGTGGATCAGGTACGGGTAGCCGTGGTAGGCGAAGATGACAGGCTTGTTGGGCGTGAAGATCGAATCGAAGTCGCCGTCGTTCAGCCCGTGCGGGTGCTCCGAGTGCGGCAGCAGAGTCATCACGTCCACGACGTTCACGACGCGGATCTTGAGGTCCGGCAGGTGCTCGCGCAGGAGACTCACGGCGGCCAGCGTTTCCAATGTCGGCACGTCCCCGGCGCAGGCCATGACGACGTCCGGTTCGCCCCCCTGGTCGTTGGAGGCCCAGTCCCAGATGCCGACGCCGGTCGTGCAGTGCTTGACGGCGGCATCCATGTCCAGGAATTGCAGCGCGGGCTGCTTGCCGGCCACGATGACGTTGACGTAGTCGCGCGACCGCAGGCAGTGGTCGGCGACGGACAGCAGGCAGTTGGCGTCCGGCGGCAGGTAGACGCGGACGACCTCGGGCTTCTTGTTCAGGACGACATCAATGAAGCCGGGGTCCTGGTGCGAAAACCCGTTGTGGTCCTGCCGCCAGACGTGCGAGGTCAGCAGGTAGTTGAGGCTGGCGATGGGCATACGCCAGGGCAGCTTGCGGCTTGTCTCCAGCCACTTGGCGTGCTGGCCGAACATCGAATCGATGATGTGGATGAACGCCTCGTAGCAGGAGAAAAAGCCGTGCCGCCCGGTCAGCAGGTAGCCCTCCAGCCAGCCCTCAATGGTGTGCTCGCTCAAAATCTCCATGACGCGCCCGTCGGGGGCCAGGTGGTCGTCATAGGAAACAGTCTCGGCGTCCCAGGCGCGGTTCGTCACGTCCAGCACGGCGTTCAGCCGGTTGGAGTTGTTCTCGTCGGGGGCCAGCACGCGGAAGTTGGCGTTGTCGGCGTTGTGGGTCATCACGTCCCGCAGGAAGACGCCCAGGACGCGGGTGGCCTCGCTGACTGTCACGCCCGGCTTGTCCACCTTGACAGCATAGTCGCGGAAGTCGGGCAGGTGCAGGTCGCGGAGGAGCAGCCCGCCGTTCGCGTGCGGGTTCGCACCCATGCGCCGCGCCCCGACGGGGGCCAGGGCTGCCAGTTCGGGGATGAGTCGTCCGCTTTCGTCGAACAACTCTTCGGGCTTGTAGCTCCGCAGCCACTCTTCCAGCAGGGCGACGTGCTCGGGCGTGTTCATGTCCTCGATGGGCACCTGATGCGAACGCCAGTAGCCCTCGGTCTTCTTGCCGTCCACCTCCTTCGGCCCGGTCCAGCCTTTGGGCGAGCGCAGGACGATCATCGGCCAGGCAGGGCGCGTCAGGTCCCCGCCCTCGCGCGCGCTCTTTTGGATCGCCTTGATCTCGGCCAGCACGGTGTCCAGCGTCTGCGCCATCAGTTGATGCATCTTCTCGGGGTCATCGCCCACGACAAAATGCGGCTTGTAGCCGTAGCCGACCAGCAGGCTTTCCAGTTCGCTCTGCGGGATTCGCGCCAGGATCGTCGGATTGGCGATCTTGTAGCCGTTCAGGTGCAGGATCGGCAGGACTGCGCCGTCGCGCTTGGCATCCAGGAATTTGTTGGAATGCCAGCTCGTCGCCAGCGGCCCCGTTTCGGCCTCGCCGTCGCCGATGACGCAGCAGACGATCAAGTCGGGGTTATCAAACGCCGCCCCGTAGGCGTGGGACAGCGAGTAGCCCAGCTCGCCCCCCTCGTGGATCGAGCCGGGGGTCTGCGGCGCGGCGTGGGAGGGGATGCCGCCGGGGAACGAGAACTGCTTGAACAGCCGCTTCATCCCCGCTTCGTCCTGCGAGATGTCCGAATAGATCTCGCTGTACGTCCCTTCCAGATAGGTGTTGGCGACCATGCCCGGCCCGCCGTGCCCCGGTCCGGCGATGTAAATGACGTCTAGGTCGTCCCGCTTGATGACCCGGTTGAAGTGGGCGTAGACGAAGTTCAGCCCCGGAGTCGTGCCCCAATGCCCCAGCAGGCGCGGCTTGACGTGCTCATGGCGCAGCGGCTCTTTGAGCAGCGGGTTGTCCAGGAGATAGATCTGCCCGATGGACAGGTAATTGGCCGCGCTCCAGTAGGCGTTCATCTTCCGCAACTCGTCCGGGCTGAGTGGCCCCGGTTCAAACTCGTGCGCCTCCGAGTCTTCTTCCCGGAGGTTGTGTTCCGGCGCGGTCGCGCTTGCCGTCATCGTCATGGCCTTCTCCTTTTGCCCCGCATTCACCCAGGCCGGTGGGGTCGTGGGAAGATAGTACCCATCCTGCGGCGAAAGAGTGTTAAGGTTTTGTTAAGTCTGCGGCAACGCCACCAAAGCGGGGGTGCGTGATGTTGGGAAGCGCGTGGGATTGGGAATCCTGCGCTATAGGGCGAAACGCCCAGTCTCCTCCTCCGGGGAGACAGCAATGACCGGCATCCGTTCGTTCTTTGTCCGCGCAGGCGGACACTTGGCCGAAGGCCCCACAGCGCAGGATTCCCAATCCCACGCTCTTTACTCCCACAGCAGGGATGCCCGCGTCACCTCGGAACAGGTATAATGAAGGCCGTGGCACTTGTCAAGATTTGCGGCATCACGAACTGGCGGGACGCGCAGGCGGCGGTGGAGGCGGGGGCGGACATGCTGGGATTCCACTGCGACGAGAACAGTCCGCGCGTCATTGACCCGCTGGACTTCTGCGACATCGCCGTCCGCCTGCCCGCGCACGTCGTCCGCGTCGCCGTCTTCGACCGCACGACGGACGTCCGCTGGCGGATGGAGGGTCGGGGATTGTTCCACCGCTTCCACCAGGTCCAGTATTACCAGGACAGCGTCTGGAGCGACATCCTGCGCGAGAACTGGGACATGGGCCGCAAGATCAAGGCGTTCCACCTCGGCAGCGACCGCGACCTGCGCCGCGTGGCGAACTTCAACGGGACCGTACAGTCGTTCCTGCTCAACGTCAACGCCCCTGCCCCGGCGGACTATCCCAATGCCGACGCTTACGGCTGGGAGCTTGCCCGCGAGACGCACCAGTACGGCAAGAAGCTGTACCTGGCCGGCGGCCTGACTCCGGAGAACGTCGGGGCCGCCGTCGCCCGCGTCCGCCCCTACGCCGTGGACGTGACCGTCGGCGTCGAGGCTGCGCCGGGCGTCAAGGACCCAGACAAGATGCGCGCCTTCGTCAAGGCCGTGCGGGAGGCGACATGACTTTCTTGCGACTGCCATTTTTTGATGCCGTTGCAGATGCGAAGACTGTCCTGCTGGCGGGCGCGGGCGGCGGGTTCGACATCTTTTCCGGCCTGCCGCTCTTCTTCGGGCTGAGGGGCCTGGGCAAGACGGTCCACCTCGCCAACCTGTCCTTCTCGCGGCTTTATGCCTCGGATGGGAAGCGGATGGGCACGGGGCTGGTGGAGATCACAGCGCAGACCAAAGGCTTCGAGCGTTATTTCCCCGAACTGCACCTGGCGCGCTGGCTGGCAGAGCAGGGGGAGCCGGACACGATCTACGGCATTGACCGGGAGGGTGTCCGGCCCGTCACGGCGGCCTATCGAACGCTGAATGAGAAGCTGAAACCCGATGCCGTCATTCTGATAGATGGCGGCACGGACAGCCTGATGCGGGGGTACGAAGCAGGTTTGGGAACGCCGCAGGAGGACATCGCGAGCATTTCGGCGGTGCATAGTCTGGATGTGCCGATCAAGCTGCTGGTCTGCCTCGGCTTCGGCGTGGACACCTATCACGGCGTCTGCCATGCTCAGTTTCTGGAGGCCGTCGCCGACCTAACCCGGCAGGACGCTTTTCTCGGCATGTGGAGCCTGACCCGCGACATGCCGGAGGTACGGCGGTACATCGAGGCGGTGGACCATGTGAACGGCATCATGTCGGACCACCCCAGCATCGTCTCGTCGTCCATCGTTTCCGCCGTGGAGGGCGAGTTCGGGAACCACCACCGGAACTACCGGCCCCAGGGCAGCCGCCTGTTCATCAACGCCCTGATGACGCTCTACTGGTGCTTCCAACTGGATGCCGTGGCCGACCGCAACCTATACTTGGAACGAGTCCAGGACACGAAGACCTTCCAAGACCTGACGGTCGCCATCGGCCACTGGCGGGCGACGCACGAAAGCAAGGGCTGGGTTGACCTGCCGATGTAGAGGGAGCTTTATGACCAGAATCAAGATTTGCGGTATCACGAACAGGCCGGACGCGCTGGCGGCGGCAGAGGCTGGGGCGGACGCGCTCGGCTTTATCGCCGTTCCCGGCAGCCCGCGCTATGTAGACACGCAGCAGCAATTCGAGATTTCCGAAGACCTGCCGCTGTTTGTGCGGCGGGTGGTGGTGGTACAGCGGCCCGAAGACGCCGAGGAATATGGAATGGATTATGTCCAGTATTACGAGGACACGCCCCATTGGCACTGTGCGATGGCATTTCGGGAGGAGCGTATCCGGGCCTTTCGGATACGCGACGAGTCCACGCTGAGGGAGATCGAAGCCTATCCCGAGACGACCGGGGCGATCCATCTGGACACCTACCACAAGGGGATGCTGGGCGGGTCGGGGGAGACGTTCGACTGGTCGCTGGCCGTGCGGGCGAAGGCGCTGACGGACCGGCCAATCATCCTGGCGGGAGGGCTGACGCCCGCCAACGTGCAGGCCGCTCTGGAAGCCGTGAGGCCCTTCGGCGTGGATGTGTCATCGGGCGTCGAGGCGTCGCCGGGCGTCAAGGACCACGCAAAGGTCCGGGCGTTCATCCGGGCCGTGCGCGAGTGGGACTTGCGGCAGGGGTAATCTCGTGTCAGAGAAGCGTGGAAGCGGCGGAGGCGCGTGGGAGTGAACTCCTGCGCTATGGGGCGAAGCGCCTAGTCTCCACCTGCGTGGAGACAGGAATGACCGGCGTTCATTGTTCTTTGTCCGCGCAGGCGGACACTTGGCCGAAGGCCCCACAGCGTAGAACTTCAGTTCCACGCCCCTCCTGTGGCCCCCGGAACTCTGGGTCGGACTGGCCGCCCAGCGCCTGCCGCAGCAGACGGCCTAGAACGGCCTGGCCGGGGCGGCGTTGACAACCGCCCCGCGCGGTGCTACAATACGGGACGATTCGAGAAGGAAGTACCCCCGATGGCATCCCAGACTTTGGAAAAGACGGAGAACAGATACGTCGCCGACGCGCAGGGGCGGTTCGGCGGCGAGTTCGGCGGGCGGTTCGTGCCCGAGACGATCATCCCCGCGCTGGACGAGCTGACCGAGGCCTACGCGCAGGCGAAGGCCGACCCGGCGTTTCAGACAGAGGTTGACCACTACGCCAAGAACTACGTCGGTCGCCCGACGGCGCTGTTCTTCGCCGAGAAGATGACGCGCGAGCTGGGCGGGGCGCGCATCTACCTGAAGCGGGAAGACCTGGCGCACACGGGGGCGCACAAGATCAACAACGCTTTGGGGCAAATCCTGCTTGCCAAGCGCATGAACAAGCCGCGCATCATCGCCGAAACCGGCGCGGGGCAGCACGGGGTCGCCACGGCGACCGCCTGCGCGCTGTTCGGGTACGAGTGCATCGTCTACATGGGCGAGGAGGACGTGCAGCGGCAGGCGCTCAACGTCGTGCGGATGAAGCTGCTGGGCGCGACCGTCCGGCCCGTCTCGTCGGGGACGAAGACGCTGAAGGACGCTTTGAACGAGGCGATGCGCGACTGGGTGACGAACGTCCGGGACACGCATTACATCATCGGGACCGTGGCCGGGCCGCACCCGTACCCAACGATGGTGCGCGACTTCCAATCCGTCATCGGCATCGAGGCGCGGCAGCAGATGATGGAAGACACAGGCGGCCTGCCCGATGCCGTGGTCGCCTGCGTCGGCGGCGGGTCCAACGCAATGGGCATTTTCTACCCGTTCGTTCACGATGAGGCCGTTCGGCTCATCGGCGTCGAGGCGGCGGGGCGGGGCGTCCATACGGACGAACACGCGGCGACCTTGACGCAAGGCTCCAAAGGCGTCTTGCACGGGTCGGCGTCCTACGTTCTCCAGGACGATTACGGACAGGTGCTGGCGACCCACAGCGTCTCGGCGGGCCTGGACTACCCCGGCGTCGGCCCCGAACACGCCTTCTTCAAGGACATCGGGCGGGCCGAGTACGTCTCCATCACCGACGACGAGGCGCTGGACGCCTTCCAGTGGACGGCCCGGACGGAAGGCATCATCCCCGCTCTGGAAACCTCCCACGCCTTCGCCCATGTCCGCAAGATCGCCCCCCTCATGTCCCCGGAGCAGACCCTGGTCGTCTGCCTTTCGGGGCGCGGCGACAAGGACGTGGACTCGGTCGCGGGCCGCCTGGGGCTGCTGTAGCATAGGCCGGCGACTGCCGCCCGGCCCTGAAGGGCCGGTCTACTCTGAGAAAGTCGCTCCGCGACTGAGGAGCCGCTAGCGGCAGGCGCGTCTTCAACCCCGGAGGGGTTTTCTCCGAATAGACCGTCCCTTCAGGGCCGGGTTCCCTACCATGCCACAACGACTAGACGACACATTTGCCCGGCTCAGAAACGCCCGCGAGGGCGCGCTCGTCACGTTCATCACGGCGGGCGATCCGTCCCCGAAAGGGACGCCCGCCCTGGTGGCCGCACTCGCTTCTGCCGGGGCGGACGTCGTGGAACTCGGCATCCCCTACTCCGACCCGCTGGCCGATGGGCCGAGCATCCAGGCATCCTCGCAGCGCGCCCTGGACAAAGGCGTTACTCCCGATACCGTTCTGGGAATGATCCGGGACATCCGCGCCTTAACCCCCGTGCCGCTGGTCCTGATGACCTCGTATAACCTCGCCCTGCGCTACGGCTTGGAGCGGTTCGCCCAGGTCTTCACCCAGGCGGGCGCGGACGGGGCGATCCTGACCGACCTGCCGCCGGAAGAGGCGGGGCCGTGGAAATCAGCCGCCGACGCGCAGGGGATGGCGACGGTCTTCCTAGTCGCGCCGACGTCAACGCCGGAGCGAATCGCGCTCATCGCCCAAAGCACCACCGGCTTCGTTTACTGCGTCTCACGGACGGGCGTGACCGGCGCGCGGACGGAGCTGCCTGCCGAATTGAAGGACCTGCTGGCGCGCATCAAGGGGGCGACGGAAAAGCCGGTCTGCGTCGGCTTCGGCATCTCCCAGCCCGCGCATGTCCGGCAGGTGGTCGAGAACGCCGACGGCGCGGTCATCGGCAGCGCCCTGGTAGATTTTTTACACGCCTCTGCCGACAATCCAGATCAGGCGGCGGAACTGACGCGGCTGGTCGCGTCCTGGAAAGAAGCCACGCGCCGGGCCTAACCATCGCTTCCGAGAACAAGATGTATACCAAAGAGCAGTTCGGCAAGACCATAGACAACACCCTCCTGCGCCCGACCTCCACCCGCGACGAGGTGCTGCGTCTGTGCGAGGAAAGCGCCAAGCGGCACTTCGCCAGCGTGTGCATCCTCCCCTGCTGGGTCGGGGCCGCGTCGCGCGCCCTGGCTGGCTCGGACGTCAAGGTCTGCACCGTGGTCGGCTTCCCGTTCGGGGCGACGACGAAGCTCTCCAAGGTCTACGAGACCAAGAACGCCATCGCCAACGGCGCACAGGAGATTGATGCCGTCCTGAGCCTCGCCCGGTTCAAGTCAGGCGAGTTCGATGCCGTCATGGAGGACCTGCGCGGGCTGGTCGAGGCGTGCCGGGCGCCGGGCCGCACCGAGGAGTCGAAAGGCGTCCTGCTGAAAGTCATCATCGAGACGTGCTACCTGAATGACGAGGAGAAGGACGTGGCGAGCCAGCTCGTGCGGGACGCGGGCGCGGATTTCGTCAAGACCTCGACGGGCACGGCGGGCGGGGGCGCGACCGTCGAGGACATCCGGCGCATCCGCCGCGCGGTCGGCCCTTCCCCCATCGGCATCAAAGCCTCCGGCGGCATCAAGACGGTCGAGACGGCCTTGCAGATGCTGGACGCGGGCGCGAACCGCCTGGGCACTTCGTCGGGCGGTGCCTTGTACGACGCCTACCACCCCGAAGACTTCGGCTAGCCGCCGGACGCGGGTATAATTCCCCCATGCCCGCGTATACCACCGATGCTGTTGTCCTGCGCCGCCTGCAATACGGCGAGACGGACAACATCCTGACCCTCTATTCGCCCGACAAGGGCCGCTTCTCGGCCATCGCCAAGGGCGCGCGCAAGGCTATATCCCGGCTGTCCGGCGCGACCGAAGTCCTCACCTGCACGCGCTTCGGCCTGGCGACCGGCAAGTCGCTGGAGATCGTCACACAGGTTGAAGTGCAGGAATCGTTCGCCCATCTGCGTCAGGACCTGGGCCGGCTGGCCCACGGCCTGTACCTTGCCGACCTGGTAGACCACGCGGTCGAAGACCACGCCCCCAACCCCATCCTGTTCGACCTGCTGCTGGCGGGACTGCGTCAGACGCAGACGCTGGCCCCCCCGGAACTCGCCGCCCGGTGGTTCGAGGTCCAGCTGCTGGGCGACCTCGGCTACGCCCCCAACCTCGCCGAATGCGCCGTCTGCCGGACGCCGCTACCCGGCGACTTCCCCCGCGACGAGGTGTTCGCCCTGTCCGCCTCATTGGGCGGCGCGCTCTGCCCCCGCCACGCCCACCCCGAGTCCAACGAAGACCACAGCGGCCTGGGCATGGGTGCCCTGCGCCTCCTGCAAACCCTGGAAAACTTGGGATTGGAAGGCGGCGAGGCACTGACCGCCCTCCCCGCCGCCGGGCCGAAGAGTCTGGACCAGGCGCGGCTGGCCCTGCGCCGCTCCCTCCGGTTCCGGCTGGAACGGGATTTGAAAAGCCTGGAGTTTCTAGACAGTCTGCGGCACTCGTGAGCGCATCCCGGCACTGGCCTAGCCAGGCTACCCTGAGTGGAAGTGCCTCCGGCACTGAAGACAAGCCAGCGGACGCCACTTCCTCATTGGCGTAGCGACTTCCACAGGGAGTAGACCGGCTTGACCAGTGCCGAGTTTTTTTACTCGTACCGGAGTGCCGTATCCCCAAGTACAATCGTATCCCCGGAAGACAGAGGCCGGGCGTCGGCGACGCGGGAGCCGTTGACGAAGGTGCCGTTGGAGGAGCCGCCGTCGGAAAGCAGGTGGCGGCCGTCGGCATAGGTGATGCGGGCGTGGAGGCGCGAGATGGACGTGTCGGCGGGGAGCGGGATGCTCTGCTCCGGCGCACGGCCAATGGTGACAGGGGCGTGGCTGAGGGGGAACGACTGGCCGGAATAGGGTCCCTGGACGCAGACCAGACGGGTGCCCGCCCCGCCCATCCCCGCGCCGCTCATGGCGCCGCTGCTCAGGCCGGGGCTGAGGACGGT